>JAWXBB010000322.1:0-20026 GCA_034439795.1 Planctomycetaceae bacterium
CCCGGGCATTCGCGTGGTCGCGCCCGAAAACGGTCGCAATGGGACGGTGAAGTTCGAGTTGATCACGCGCGAATATTCCGCGCTCGGCCGCGAGGCCCGGCAATACCTCGAAGAGCGGCTGCACGCCGTGAACGATGCGTTCATCACCGACTGGATGCGGCAGAAGGAACCGAACCTCGAATTGCCGGTCACGTGGTCCCCCGAGGTGGTCCCCGGCGAAGCGAGCGCGGCGTTCTCGCTCGCCACGCTGGTGCCCCTGGTGTTGATCCTGATGACGGTGACCGGCGCGGTCTACCCGGCGATCGACCTCACCGCGGGCGAGCGCGAACGGGGCACGCTGGAGGCGTTGATCGCCGCGCCGGTCTCGCGGCGGCAGGTGCTGCTGGCGAAGTATCTCGCCGTGATGACCGTCGCCTTGCTGACGGCGGTCGCCAATCTGACGGCGATGACCGCCACGGCGTTCGCGTCGGGACTCGATGACGTGCTGTTCGGCAAGAGCGGCTTCACGCCGTTCATGCTGCTGCAAATCCTGTCGCTGCTCGTGGTGTTCGCGGGGTTCTTCTCGGCGGTGATTCTGGCCCTGACCAGCGTGGCCCGCAGCTTCAAGGAGGCCCAGGCGTACCTGATTCCGCTGATGCTGATGTCGCTCGCGCCGGGAATCATGGCGATGCTGCCGGGCCTCGAAATGACGGCGACGCTGGCCGTGGTGCCGCTCGCCAACATGGTGCTGCTCACGCGGGACTTGATGGACGGCCAGGTCGATGCGCTGCTCATCGGTCTGGCGGTCGGTTCGACGATCGTCTACGCCGGCATCGCGCTCGCGATTGCGGCCAGCATCTTCGGGACCGATGCGGTCCTGTACGGCAGCGCGGGGACGTGGTCCGACCTGTGGCACCGGCCGGAGTTCGAGCGGCCGACGGCGACGCTGTCGCAGGGGTTCCTCGCCCTCGCCGGGCTGGTCCCCGCGTTCATCCTGCTCGGCGGCATTCCCGCGCGGCTGGAGGGCTGGTCGCTGACATCGCGGCTAATGGCGTCGGCGACCGTCACGATGCTGCTGTTCGTCGTCTGGCCGCTGATCGTCGCCACGTGGAACCGAGTCAAGGTGCGGAGCGGCTTCGGTCTGAACGGGGCGTCGGCGCTGTCGTTCGTCGGTGCAATGCTGGCCGGCGTCTCGCTGTGGCCGTTCGCGCACCAACTGGAAATCTGGACGCTCTCCGCCGAGCGAATCAAAGTGCTCGTCGAGATGTTCAAAGAGCTGGAACTGGAGCTTGGCGAGATTCCGCTGCCGATGAAACTGCTGTCATTGGCGCTGGTCCCGGCGGTGTGCGAGGAGTTCTTCTTCCGCGGCTTCCTGTTCCGCGCATGCCGCACGCAGTGGTCGGCGACGGTGTCGATCCTCGTCACGGCGGCCGCGTTCGGCGCGTTCCACGTGCTGGTCCGCGACGCGCTGCTGTTCGAGCGGTTCCTGCCGACGGCCTTGATGGGCGTCGCCCTCGGCTGGGTCGCGCACCGCACCGGCAGCACCTGGCCGGGCATGCTGCTGCACGTCCTGCACAACGGCCTGCTGCTCAGCCTGGGCGAGTGGCTCGACCCCGCTAAACACGCGTGGCTGACGGAAGAGCGGCAATCGCTGCCGCCGTGGGTGCTGGCGATGGCGGCGGTGGTGGTCGTCGTTGCCGCGGTGATCCTGCGGTCATCTCAACAGAAGCCCCGGGGTTCGCAAAGTAGGCCGGTCACCCCGTAACCGGAAGGCTTCGAGTCACGGAAACCGACCAATCATGGCCACCAGCGAAAACCTGTTGACTAGTTTGTCGGAGAGTCATAGCGTGATGGCCGCTTCGATAGTTGGCCAACCCTCATCAGGCGGAGCATGTCATGACGCGATTGTCAGTGTTGGCGTTGATTGTGGCTGCCACGAGCGCCCTGTCGATGCAAGCTCAGCAACAACCGTTGGTCCGCGGATCGCTGTTGCGGGTGGCGTCGGTCGACATCGTCGAGGCCATGAAGCACTCGGACGAGTTTCGAGAAGGAAAGGACGCCATGAAGGCGGAGATTGCCCTGGCCGAAGCAGAATCTGCAGCGAAAGCGAAGGTCGTCCTTCAAGCAACTCCCGCGAAGGTGGATCAGACGACAGCGAATCGCGATGAGTTCGAGGACTGGCGGAAATCTGTTCAGAGGCAGTTTATCGCAAAAGACAGAGTGCTTTATGAGCGGACGCTAACCAGCATCACTCAAGCCATCACTCAGTTTTCCAGGGAACACACGATTCAGGTTGTCATTCCGATCGCGCATTCACAGCCGAAACCGGGCACGACGGGCGAGTTGCTGAACACCCACATCCGCTCAGTTCAGTATCAAGACCCGGAAATCCCCATCGACGACATCACACCGGAGATCATTGTTCTCATCAATCAGAGCTATCATCGAAATAAAATCCCATAATCTTTCCGAGGAAGGCGTTCTCGACAACTTGCCCCCGGCGATGATTGCGGGGAGCTCGAAGACTCGAGCTCAGCCACGCTTGCGTAAAGTAGACCGGTCACTCCGTGACCGGCAGGCTTCGAGTCACGGAGTGCCTCGTCTACTTTGCAGGCATTCACATCTTCTCGTTGACCCCAATCCCCAGCAGCGACAGCCCCTGCTTCAGCACGCGGGCGGTGAGGTCGCACAGCAGCAACCGGCTGGTGCGGAGGGCGGGGTCGGGCTCCTTCAGCACCGGGCACTCTTCAAAAAACGTGGCGAACACGTTCGCCGTTTCGAACAGATACTGCGTGAGCAGGTTCGGGCGGCAATCGCCGACGACGTCGAAGACCGCCTCGGCGAAGCGGTTCAGTTGCCGGGCGAGTTGCCGTTCCGCGGGGGCGTCGATCCGGACCGCGGCCGGTTGCAATCGTAGTGCTGAGACGTCGATATCTCCCCTTCGGAAGATGCCGTAGACGCGGGCGTAGGCGTACTGGATGTACGTCGCCGTGTCGCCGTTCTTGGCGAGCATCTTCTCCCAGTTGAAGACGTAATCGCTGTCGCGGTTGTGGTGCAGGTCGGCGTAGATGATGCCGCCGATGCCGACGATCTCCGCGATCGCGGCCCGCTGCGATTCGTCGAGTTCGGGGCCGTTCGGTTTGCTGCTGTCGTTCTCGTCGACGATGGCCCGGGCGTGGCGGACCGCTTCGTCGAGCAGGCTTTCGAGGCCGACGGTGTCCCCCGACCGGGTCTTGAACGGCTTGCGGTCGTCCCCCAGAATCGTGCCGAAGCTGACGTGCTGGAACTCGACCCGGTCGTAACCGATCTCTTTCGCCGTCGCGAATAGCAGTTGAAAATGTTCGGATTGGCGGGAGTCGACGACGTACAGGATGGCGTCGGCCTTGAGTTCGTTCACGCGGTATTGGATGGTGGCGAGATCGGTCGTCGCATACGTGTAGGCGCCGTCGGCTTTGCGGATGATGAACGGTGCGGCGTTCCCGGCGACGAACACGCACATCGCGCCGTCGCTTTCGCGCGCCAAGCCGCGAGCGGCGAGGTCGTCGACCACGCCGGCGAGCATCGGGTTGTAGTAACTCTCGCCGAGCGTCAGGTCGAACGTCACGCCGAACCGCTGGTACATCCCTTGCAACGCGGCGAGGCATTGCGGGATGAACGCCTGCCACAACGCGAGGTTCTCTGAATCCCCCGCGTGCAGCTTGGCGGTCTCCTTGCGCGAGAGTTCGACGATCTGCGGATGTGCCTTAGCGAGCGCCGCGAGTTCCGGCGACTCATCGATCGCCTGCCGCTTCTTTCGTGCGGAGTTCACCGCATTGCGGGCTTCGGTGAGTTCGGCGTCGAGCTTCTTCGCCTGCTTGGCGAGATCTTTATCGGCGGGTTTCGCAGCCGCGGTTTGCTTCGCCGTCGCGACTTCGGCTTCCAATCGTACAATGGCGGCCTCCAGCGCGGGCAGCTCCGCGCCCAGCGTGTGATAGTCGCACAACTGATTGACCAGCCGGTACAGCCGCGCGAGTTCCTTCACCGGTTCGACGGCATACGCGGCGTCATCGCGGAAGTGCTTGTAACCGTAGATGATCATCCCGAACTGCGTGCCCCAGTCGCCGATGTGGTTGTCGCTGAGCACGCGATGACCTAGGAACCGCAGCACGTTGTCGAGCGCGTGCCCGATGACCGTGCTCCGCAGATGGCCGACGTGCATCGGCTTGGCGACGTTGGGGGACGAGTAATCGACGACGTACGTCCGCACGGTCGATGCCAGCGGCACTCCCAGCCGGTCGTCCGTCACCAGCCGGTTCGATTCGGCGGTCAACCGGTCGGACCGCAGCCGCAGATTGATGAACCCCGGCCCCGCGACCTCCGGCGGGTCGCACAGATCGGCGACGTCCAGCTTCGCGACGATCTCCCTGGCGACATCCGGCGGCGGGCGCTTCAGCGTCTTGCCGAGCGACATCGCACAGTTGGCCTGATAGTCGCCGAACTTCGGATCGCCCGCGGGCCGCAGCATCGCGGCGTACGGTTCGACGTCGTCGACCAGCCCCGCGAGCGCGGTTCGCAATCGAGATTGCAGTTCGGAATGCCAGTTCATCGGAGGAAGTCCACTCGGTGGGTGCCATGCAACGCTGCGTTCACGAATCTGATCGGCCGGCTAAGATTTCGTCCACAGATTTCACAGATTACGCAAATTCAAGACATGGGCATTTGTCTGGGCATGGTTGCTTCAGTGCGGTCTTCTGTCGGACTTCAATCTGCGGAATCTGTGAAATCTGCGGACAAATGCTTTTGACCCTCTCTCAAATTCGTGAACGGCGTTGGGCGCCATACTTGCAGCTTTGGGCAAGCATGCGTCTGTTCGAGTGGTCATTGAGAGACATGCTTGCCCAAAGCTGCAAGCATGGCACCCGAAAAGGCGGAGATTACAAGCTGGATACGGCAGCGGTGGCGGGGAGGCCGAGTTCGCTGCGCCAGTCGATGCGCCTGGCGTCGGCCCACAGCCGTTCGAGATCGTACAGCTTGCGCGTCTCCGGCTGGAAGACGTGGAGTACGATGTCGCCGTAGTCCTGCACCAGCCAGTTGGCCTCGCCGTTGTCCCCTTCGGTCCCGTGCGTGCGGTTGCCGCGGGCCTTCATCATCAGGCGGATTTCCTCGGCGAGGGCCCGCATCTGCCGCGGGTTGTTGCCCGAGGTGATGACGAAGTAATCGAACACCGGCGTGATCTCGGTGAGATCGAGCACGAGCGTGTCGCGGCCGCGGAATTCGTCGGCCGTCTGCGCACAGCGGCAGGCGTCTTCGAGGCTGCGTTGACGTTGAGTTTCGAGCGTGGGCATGGGAGCGGCCGGAGTCCGTCAAGTGTTGTAAGGTGCCGACAAAGCGGGGAGTGGATAGTGGGCAGTGGACAGACAGAAAAAGGCAGCAAGCCTGCCCCTTTCCCCTCTGTCTGACCACTGCCCACTATCCACTCTTTAATAACTGGACCGCTGTCAGCAGTGTCAGGTTCACTGCTCACGTCACGGTCACATCGTGCAGTTGATCGAGGAGCGCGGCGTACTCGTGTTCGGCGAGGCCGTTGCCGACGAGGATCGCCGAGCCGTTGGCCAGCGCGGTTTGCCACGATTGCCGGCCGTTCGCGAGGTTGGCAAGCGTGGAGACGTCGGTCTGGCAGACCGAGGCTCGTTCGGCGTGGATGCCGGTCTCGGCCCCGACCACGTGCCCGTTCTGCACGATCAGTTGCCACTGCCCGCCGCCGGCACCGCGGACGTCGAGTCCGAGCAGCCGATTCCGCGGTTGCCGGCCGGTGAGGCTGGCCCCCAGATCGAGCCACGGCTGCATCCAGCCCTGCGCATCGAACGTCAATTCGACCGGCTTCTTGCTCGGCGTCGGGAAGCCGGCGTCGATCGCGGCCCGCGACAGCTTCAGCAGCAGCGCGCGGTCCACGTGCGGGCACGGCAGATGCGGCAGCATCGTTTCGACGTTGGTCCGGTCGAACTCGGGGTCCATCCGCCAGTACGAGTTGTAGATCTTGATGTGCTCGTGGAACAGCGCTTCCGGCTCGTTCAAGTAGGACGGCTGGTAATCGACCCCCGCCAGCATCGCCCCATACAAGCCGACCGCCTCCTCCAGCACGTCGCGGATCAACCGCGTCGTCACCGGATGCGGCGGCGTC
The DNA here is from genome assembly GCA_034439795.1 of Planctomycetaceae bacterium. Lineage (GTDB taxonomy): Bacteria > Planctomycetota > Planctomycetia > Planctomycetales > Planctomycetaceae > DSVQ01. Next base: position 6,140 of record JAWXBB010000322.1, read on the forward strand.
AGGTGGTACGTCTGACCGTGGCATTCCGGATGCGTGATGACGTGCGCCATCGCCGCGGAGACCCAATCGACCGGCACCAGGTGCTTGGTCTCGGTGCCGCTCAGGGCCAGCCGCACGACGTGACCGCCGACCTTGCCGGTTTCATCGCGGGCCATCGCCCCGGAAATCATGTGGACGAGTTGCAAGGCCGCGTAGAAGCCGTGATACGTCGTCGTGAAGCCGGTGCGGCTGTCGCCGATGATGATGCCCGGGCGGAAGACCGTGGTCGGTTCGGCGAACTCCGTCTGACGGACGAGCTGTTCGGCGGCGATTTTGGCCTTCTCATAATCGTTCCCCAGCGTCTGGCCGACGTCGGTTTCCGTCTCCAGGACGCGGCCTTCGCGCAGTCCGGCGATGTACGCCGTCGACACGTGATGGAACTGCCGGATGCCGGCCGCGCGGGCGAAATCGAGGACGTTCTGCGTGCCGCCGACGTTCGATCGGTACGGCTCGCCCTCGGGACTGGTCGCCTGGAACGACAGGCTGGCGGCGTTGTGAATCAGGCTGCCGCAGTACTCCGACGCCCAGCGCAGGTCGTTGGCGTCGAGGCCGAGATCGGGCTGGGAGATGTCCCCCTCCAGCACCACGGGCCGCGGCAAGGTGCGGCCGAGTTCCTCCTCCCAGTCGCACAGCAGCCCCTCGACCCGTTGCCGGGCGGACAGCTTGCGGTTGGACCGAACCAGCACGGCCATGGGCACGTCGGCGAGGAGCAGATCCCGCAGCAGGTAATTTCCGAGCAGGCCCGTCGCGCCAGTCAGCAGATAGTACGACATACGAGGATGAGGTCTCAGGGGGGAAAACCGCCGCGCGTGCGGTGGGGTCCGAGCAACACACTAGTTTACCGGCAGACCGCGCCGCACTTCAAACCCGTGGAGGGCCGTCAGTAGTGGCTGTTTGTGCAGAAGAACTCCGCCCGAGTCCGCCGCCAGCCGCCAATTTAGAGCAGCGCTCGCAAATTCTGGAGTCCTAACCGGGGGAAATCGCAGTCTTGTCAGAACTGAGTCCGCGATAATTCGTCTCAGAAAACCCGCGGAGATTGTGCCGGTTGTCGGAATGATGCGGGATGTGTTGGCGCAAGGTGTCGCGGCGCTTTCTCCCCTCTCCCGGCGCTTCGCCGGGAGAGGGGTCGGGGGTGAGGGTGCCTTTCTGTCTTTATGCCTTCTCTGTAAATCGCAAGCAAAATCGAAAAGGCGAAAAGCACCCTCTCCCTAACCCTCTCCCACCGAAGCGGCGGGCGAGGGGACAAGGCGATCACCCAACCATCGTGATGGCGGTATCATGAAGGCGTCGCAACTCACGGACCGTTTCACACCCGCCACGCGCGACCTCACCATGAACAGCGATGAACTCCGCGAACAGATCGCCAGGGAAGCCGCCCGGCTGATGCTGCGCGGCAAGGTGCAGGACTTCGCCGCCGCCCGCAAGCGGGCCGCGCGGTGGCTGAAGCGGAAACGACTGACGCGCGACGAGATGCCGTCGAACCAGGAGATTCAGGTCCAGATCTACGCGATCAGCGGGCTGATGGCGTCGGAGCTGTCGACCGCCGAGGCGATCCCCGACGACGAGCATCCCGACGCTTTCGCCGTGTTCCAGATGCTGCTCGAACCGCTGGCCAGGGTGCAGCTCGATCCGCACTACCATCCCGAAGGGGACGCACTCTATCACAGCCTGCAGGTGTTCGAGCGGGGCAAAGCCGCGCAGCCCTACGACGAGGAGTTCCTGCTGGCGTGCCTATTGCACGAGGTCGGCCGGGCGATCAATCCGCGGCACCCGGTGCTGTCGGCGATCGATGCGCTGGGAACGCTGATCACCGACCGCACGCGGTTCCTCATCGAGCAACGCCCGGTCGCGGCGCACTATTTGCGGACCGGCGAATGCCCCAATTCCCTGCGGAAATCCCCCGACTTCGACGACGCGCTGCTCCTCGCCCGCTGCGACCGAGAAGGCCGCGTCTCCGGCGCGGACGTGGGCACGCTGGAGGAGACTTTCGAGTATCTGGAGGGGTTGGAGACTGCGTGGGACGACGAAGATGTGTTCGAGGATGACTAACCATTTAGCCCCCGGTCTCCCGACCGGGGGGCGATCGCTCATTCGACGTCCCACGAAGCTTTGGGTGCCATGCTTGCAGCTCTGGGCAAGCATGTGCCTTTCAATCAATGCCATGCTTGCCCAGAGCTGCAAGCATGGCACCCAGCGACCTTCGCAGAGTCGTGGAGATACTCGCACGATACGCCGACAAAGCCAGCAGAAGCAGAGACGCCATCACCAGGGAGTCGCGAATAATGTCCTGGAACCCAATTGCCGCTTCAACGACTGCCCAACATTCACGGCCCAAAAACATTCTGTGTGATTAGAATATTTCCCAGCAGCCATGCTACGAACCCCATCAGCGTGGCCAGTACGAAACGAGTCCTGTGCCTACGCCAAACGGAACGCGAACCGAATATCCAGAAGCTTCCGCAGCACAAATAGCTGACTGAGCTAATAGCCGCCACGTGAAATCGTCCTTCGAATGCGGGTGCGTTGACCAACAACAGTATTGCAATCACACATCCGGAGCAGAAAAAAAAACGCTCCAAATGCCCCAAAGAACAAGGTGGCGAGTAACACCCAACGAGGGGTGCGTTTGCCTCGCTTCGGTGCATCTTTTTCGGGAAGAGCTTCACCACAGCCGCTGCACTGAAGTGCGACGACTTCCATTTCAGCACCGCACATCGGGCAGATTTTTGTCATCAGCGCCGTCCGTTGATCGGCCCCCCGTCGGGAGACGGGGGGCTAAATGTGGTGATGCATCACAGCGCCTGCGGAATGCGTCGCACTGCTTCTTCGATGTTTGCGCGGCTGTTGAACGCGCTCAGCCGGAAATACCCTTCGCCGCTCGCACCGAAGCCGCTGCCGGGGGTGCCGACCAGGTTCGCCTTCAACAGCAGGTGATCGAAGAACTCCCAGCTCGTCTTCTGGCCCGGCGTCTTCAGCCAGACGTAGGGCGCGTTGACGCCGCCGTAGACTGTCAGCCCCGCGGCTCGCAGGCCGGCGCACAGGATCTTGGCGTTTTCCAGATAGAAGTCGATCAGTTGCCGGACCTGCGGCTGGCCCGTTGCCGAATACACCGCTTCCGCCCCGCGCTGGACGATGTAGCTCACGCCGTTGAACTTCGTCGTGTGCCGGCGGTTCCACAGGCTGTGCAGATCCAGCTTCTGCCCGTTGGCGGCCTCGGCCTTCAGCGACTTGGGAACGACCGTGTAAGCGCACCGCGTGCCGGTGAAGCCGGCGGTCTTCGAGAAGCTGCGGAACTCGATCGCGCATTCGCGGGCGCCGGGAATCTCGTAAATCGAATGCGGAATCTCCATCTCGGTGATGTACGCCTCATAAGCCGCATCGAAGAAGATGATCGCGTCGTTCGCTTTGGCATATTCGACCCACTGCTGCAGCGTTCCCTTGGTCGCGACCGTGCCCGTGGGATTGTTCGGATAGCACAGATAGATCAGGTCCACCTTGCGATTCGGAATCGCCGGCGTGAAGTGGTTCTCGGCCGTGACGGGGATGTAGACCAGCCCCGCATACCGCCCGGATTCGTCCGCGGCTCCGGTCCGGCCGGCCATGACATTGGTGTCGACGTACACCGGATAGACCGGATCGGTCACCGCGACGACGTTGTCGTTCCCGAAGATTTCCAGTACGTTGCCGCTATCGCACTTCGAGCCGTCGGAGACGAAGATTTCGTCGGCCGACACGTCCGCCCCGCGGGCCTGGAAATCGTTCCCGGCGATGGCGGCCCGGAGCAGGGGTACGATTTCCTCCGGGCCGTAGCCGCGAAACGTCTCCCGCTTCGCCATCTCGTCAACGGCCTTGTGCATCGCCTCGATGATCGCCGGCGGCAGCGGCTCGGTGACGTCGCCGATGCCGAGGCGGATGATCTTCGCGTCGGGATTTTCGTCGGCGAACTTCTTGACGCGGCGGCCGATCTCGGGAAAGAGGTAGCCGGCTTTGAGTTTGAGGTAATCGTCGTTGATGTGGGCCATGAATAGTCGAGAGTCTAGGGTCGAGAGTCTAGAGCCAGAGAAGATCACCGTGATCGCTGGCAGGTTCGCGCGCTTTCGGATCGCGCGGCAGTCCCGTAGAATCACCCGCGAACCGGGTGAGCGTCAAGTGTCTCTGTTATTCCACCGCGACAAACGAGATTACCAACTTCATGGAGTGCAGTCATATGGACGCAATCGAAGCAATTGAGGTGCTTGTTCAGTTCGGTTTCCGTCAAGGGGTTACGACACGAGTAGGAGATACGGCGAGGGGTGTGCAAGATACCTTTGAGCGAGTAATGCATGTCGAATACGACGACAGTGACGCTCCGCGCTGTGCATGGATCGACTCAGTTGACGAAACGCATTCGTGCCATGTTGACTTGCGGAAACGGTCAGCTGTTGTCAGTTATGGCCCCAAATACTTCACTAGGGAATTGGGACGGGTTGTCGACAGGGCGATCTAAATCATCGCAACACATTCGATCAACAACCACGGGGTTCACGCCCCGCGCTTAGGTACGATTTTCGTGAAACGCCGCATTCTCGTCACCTCCGCATTGCCGTATGCCAATGGGCACATCCATCTGGGGCATCTGGTCGAGTACATCCAGACCGACGTCTGGGTCCGCTTCCAGAAGCTCCGCGGGCACGAGTGCGTCTACATCTGTGCCGACGACACCCACGGCACCGCGATCATGATCCGCGCCCGGCAGGAGGGCCGGTCGGAAGAGGCCCTCATCGCCGACATGCGCGAGGCCCATCTGCGGGACTTCGCGAAGTTCGGCGTGCAGTTCGACCACTACGGCAGCACGAACAGCGAATCGACCCGCGCGGTCTGCCACGAAATCTGGGCGGCGCTCCGCGCGAAGGGGCTGATCGTCGAGCGCGACGTCACGCAGTTGTACGACCCTGAGGCCAAGACATTCCTCGCCGACCGGTTCGTGAAGGGAACGTGTCCCAAATGCGCGGCCGAGAACCAGTACGGCGACAGTTGCGACAAATGCGGCTCGACGTACAGCCCCAGCGATCTCATCAATCCGGTGAGCACGCTCTCCGGCGCGAAACCCGAAGTGCGGACGGCGGCGCATCTGTTCGTGCAGATCGAGCAGTTGCACGAATTTCTGCAGGAGTGGACGCAATCGGGCAAGCACCTCCAGGACGAAGTCGCCAACTATCTCAAGGGGCACTTTCTCGGCGAACCGCTCCGGGATTGGGACGTGTCGCGGCCGGAGCCGTACTTCGGCTTCGCGATCCCCGACAGCCCCGGCAACTACTGGTACGTTTGGTTCGACGCACCGATCGGCTACATCGGCAGCACCGCGGATTGGTGTGCGCAACACAACGACGACTGGCGCGCGTGGTGGAAACCCCGAAGCCCAGGGGTCGCACCCCCTGGGACTGCTGCCACCGATGCTCCCACAGAAATCCACCACTTCATCGGCAAGGACATCACCTACTTCCACACGCTCTTCTGGCCCGCAATGCTGCACGCCGCGGGGCTCAGCCTCCCGGAGAAGGTCCACATCCACGGCTTCCTGACAGTCGATGGCGAGAAGATGTCGAAGTCCAAGGGGACGTTCGTGATGGCGTCGACGTACGCCGAGCATCTGGAGCCGCAGCTCCTGCGGTACTACTATGCGTCGAAGCTCGGCTCGCGGCTGGACGACCTCGATCTGAATCTCGAAGAGTTCGTCGCCAAGGTGAACTCGGACCTCGTCGGAAAGGTTGTGAACCTCGCCAGCCGCACGGCGCGGTTCATCGGCGATGTCGGACTGTCCGCGACGTATCCCGATGACGGCGGTCTGTTCGCGCAGGCGGCGTCGGTGTCGGAGACCATCGCCGCGGCGTACGAGAACGTCGACTACAACGCCGCCATGCGCGAGATCATGGCGCTCGCCGATCGGGCGAACAAATTCGTCGAAGAGCGCGCCCCGTGGACGCTGAAGAAAGACCCCGCGAAAGCCGCCGATTTGCAGGCTGTCTGCACGGTTGCGCTCAATCTGTTCCGCCAGATCGTGATCTATCTATCCCCCGTGCTGCCGAAGCTCGCCGAGCAGACGCGGCAGTTGCTGAATTGTCCGATTGTCGCCTGGGACGAAGCCCAGACCCCGCAGGTCGGCACGCCCGTGTCCAAGTTTACCCACCTCATGCAGCGAGTCGAACTCGCACAGGTTCATGCCATGATCGAAGCCGGCCAGCAAGCCGCCCCCGAGACCGCCGCTCCCGCAACCGCTGGCGACAGTGCCGCGTATCTGGAGAAGGAGCCGCTCACTGCGGAGCCGTGCACGATCGACGATTTCGTGAAGGTCGATCTCCGCGTGGCCCGCGTGCTCGAGTGCGAGGAGGTGCCGGAGTCGAACAAGCTGCTGCGGATGACGCTGTCGCTCGGCGGCGACGTGCGGCGGAACGTGTTCGCCGGCATCAAGGGTGTTTACAAGCCGGAAGACCTCGTCGGCAAGCTGGTCGTGATGTGCGCCAATCTCGCTCCGCGGAAGATGAAGTTCGGCGTCAGCGAGGGGATGGTCCTCGCCGCCGGCGCGGGCGGGCAGGAGATTTTCGTCCTGCGCGCGGATGAAGGGGCGCAACCGGGCATGCGCGTGCATTGATCGCGCAATGAAAGAAGCCCAGGGGTTGCAACCCCTGGGCTTCCGCGTGCGATGCTCCGACTGCAACAAATCATTCCTCCAACGTCACCGTGGCGTGACGGGCGGCGCGCTTCTTGCCGCGGACGCGATCCAGGGCGAGCGCGGCCCGGTCAATGACCTCGGCGACCACGCTCATCAACTGTTCGCCCCGCCCCTCGACGACGACGTCGCGACGGCGGGGAACCGAGACCGTCATCCGACAGCGTTTGTCGACGCCGCCTTTGGGCCCGTTCAAGTCCTCCAGGGCGACCTCGACCCTCTGCACCCAATGGCCGAAGCGGTCGAGGGCGTAATGCAGTTTGTGCTGCACCAAGGACTCCAGCGACGGGTCCATCGTCACGCCACGCACGGTGACATTCAGCAACATCCTCAGGCTCCTTTCTGATCCTCGCCCGTCTACGGGCGACATTGGCGACCACCCTGTATTCTACGCCGCGCAGGGCCGGTCAGATCAACGAAAATCGCCGCGTCGGATTCCGATTGCGCTTCAGTGACCCGGACGCTTCGAGCGTCCGGGTCACTTGGTTTCACAGAATTCCGTCGCAGTAATCACCATTGTCGCATCGTGTTACGTCACATCAGTGCGCCGGCATGATCCGGGGTGATCCTCGACTCGTTCCTCCGCTCTCAAGAGCATTCCGCAGACGCCGCCGGGGGAAAGACTCCTCTCAACAACGTCTGAAACGCGGTCCAACACGGGTCGCAACGGGGCGGCAGTCGCGAAGGCTTTTGAGGTGCGATCATGTTGATGCGCAAGTTGGTGGTGTTGGCCGGCCTGTGTCTCGCCGGCGCGTGGGTGCTGCAGTTCCAGTCGACCGCCGATGCGGCCCGCAGCGTCGAACTGGCGATGCACGAGTTCCGCGAGCCGGCCGACGTCGTCGCCGCGCGCGAGGAGTGGTGGTGGCTGGCGATGCGGCCGGCGTTCGTCGTCGTCGGTCTCCTCGCGGCGGCGGGCTGGCTGTTCCAGGATGACGTGCAACGGCTGCAAACGTCGTGGCGGGATCGTTCGCGTCGGCCGCAGATCGGATTGATCATCGCTGCGCTGGGATTGTCGGCGACCGGCTGCGTGAAGCCGTTCGAGCCGATCGTGCTGGAGGTCATCAAGCCGAACGAGACGGCGTTCCTGTTGCCGCTGCTGGGCGATCCGCGGAGTCAGGCGGCGATCAACAGCGAGGAGTACCTGCGGGCCAACCTGGTGCAGATGCAGCAGGTGCGGCTCCCGCAGCAGTGGGTGCAGAAGGGGTACGAGTACATCGCCTACAACGGCGACTGGCGCGATGCCGCCGTGCTGATTCGCGTCGATCGCTCGCCGGTGACGCGCGTCTGGACGGCCGACAAGAACACCGGCACGTCGAGCCGTGACGAGGCGATCTGGGTGATGACCAGCGACCAGGTCGAGTTCTCGACCGGCTGGACCTGCACCGCGTTCATCCCGGATCACGATGCGGCCGTCAAGTTCCTATACTATTACCCGAACGGCACGATTGGCGACGTGATGGACCGCGAAGTGCGGGCCCGCTTGCAGGCGGCGTTCGGCATCGCAGTGACCGACCGCCCGATGCAGGAGCTGCGGACGGGCGCCACGCCCGTGATTCAAGGCGTCATGAAGGACGTCACCGCGTTCTTCGCCGAGCGGGGCGTGGTGATCACGAACCTGGGCATCGAGGGCGGGTTCATCTACCGCGATCCGAGCATCATGAAAACGCTGGTCGAGGTCTTCAACGCGGAACAGCAGAAAAACAAGGAGCAGGCCCTGCTCGACGCGCAAACGATCACCAACAAGCGAGTCCTCGCGGAACGGCAGTCCGAGGCGGACGGCATCAAGCTGGTCTCCGATGCCAAGCAGTACGAAGCCGAGCAGGCGAAGGAAAACCTGGAGCTTTACGTGAAGCTCAAGCAACTGGAGATCGAGAAGGAACGGGCGGCGAAGTGGGACGGCCGCTACCCGGTGTACTACATGGCGGCCGGTTCGTCATCGCCCGATCTGATGTTGCAGATGCAGGTGCCGAAACTTGCCAGCGAGTAATGTCGCACGACCGAAGCCCAGGGATAGCTATCCCTGGGCTTCTGCTTTCTCACGGATGATACCCCGTCGCTTTCACCTTGATCCGGTACAACCCGCTCCCCGCGGTGATGTACAGCGTCGGTGCGTCGGCGCCGCGGCCGAAGTTGCAGTTCGTCGGCAACGGTTCGGTGGGGATGAACGCGACTTCTTTGCCCTCCGGCGTGAAGACCGCGATGCCGTGCCGCGACGGAATCCGCACCGCGGCGTACAGCCGGCCCTGCGTGTCGACCTTCATGCCGTCGATCCCCGCCTCTTTGCCGAAATCGTGCAGCACGCGCTTGGGGCCGAGTTTCCCATCAACACCGATGGGGAACGCATTCAGCGTGTAGCGGGCCGGTTTGAGCGGCGCATCGTCGGGATCAACGCCGGTGCGGCCGTTGTCGGTTTCGGCAACGTACAGGGTCTTGCCGTCGGGCGAGACGATCACGCCGTTCGGTTTGGTGATGTCGGTCGTCGCCCGCTCCACCGCTTTCGTCGCCGGGTCGTACCGGTAGACGCTCATGTGGTCGAGTTCCAGCGGCTCCTTGCCGACGTAATGCGGATCGCTGAAGAACACCCATCCCTTGGGATGCACGGCGACATCGTTGGGCGCGTTGAACCGTTTGCCGCCGATGCGGTCAACGAGCACCTGCACCTTCCTGTCCGGCGTGATCTCGACCAGTGCCCGCAGCCCCACGTTCGCCCCGCAGACGGCGAACAGCCGACCGTCGGGTCCGAAGAACAGCCCGTTGCTTTGCCCGCTGTCGGCGACGTGGACCGTGGTCTGCTTCGTTTTCGGATCGAACTTCATGATCCGGCCGGGATTCTTCGCGGCGATGGCGATGTCGCTGAAGTAGATCGTGCCGTCCTTCGCCGACGCGACCCCTTCGGTGAATTCACCGTCGTTCCAAAGTTGTTCGAGCTTCTCGCCGGGGAGGATGACGGTCGGATCGCCGGTGGGCATGAGATCGGCGGCGAACACGATCAACAGGCAAGACAATGCGTGCATAGGGATGTCCCGGATGGTTGAATCGATGAGTGAAACACACGGGTTCGACCGGTTCTGCCCGCGTCATCCCGCCAGAAACTTCTCCAACCGGTCCAGCCCCGCCTCCAGCACATTGATGCCGGTCGCGAACGACAGCCGCACGTAGCCGGGCGCGCCGAACGCGTCGCCGGTGACGAGCGCCACGTGGGCGTCTTCCAGCAGCGCGGTGCAGAACTCGGTCGCGTTGTTGACCGTCCTCCCCGAGCCGAGCTTGCGGCCGAAGTTCTTCTCGACGTTGAAGAACGCATAGAACGCGCCGCCCGGTTGCGCGAACGTCAGGCCGAACCGCGACTTCATCGCCTCCAGCCGGCCCATCACGTAGTTGCGGCGCTTCTCGAACTCGACGCGCATCGCCTCCACGCTCTCCTGCGGACCGTCGATGGCGGCGACCGCGGCGTGCTGGCTGACGCTGCATGGGTTCGACGTCTCCTGGCTTTGCAGATCGTCAATCGCCTTGGTGACGGGGACCGGCGCGATGCTCCACCCGATCCGCCAGCCGGTCATCGCGTACGCCTTGCTGACGCCGCTGACCAGAATCGTCCGCGCGGCGACTTCGGGGCCGAAGCTCGCGAAGCAGCGGAACTGCGTGTCGCCGTAGATCAGCTTTTCGTAGATCTCGTCCGACAGCACCAGCACGTCCTTCTCGACGGCGACCTTCGCCAGCGTCTCCAACTGTGCGACCGGGTACGCGGCTCCGGTGGGGTTGCACGGGTTGTTGAGCATCATCATCCGCGTCTTGGGGGTGACCGCCGCGGCGAACTGCTCGGCCGACAGCGTGAAGCCGCTGGCTTCCGTCGTCGGGACCAGCACCGGGGTCGCGCCGGTCAGCTCGACGAGGGCGCTGTAGCTCACCCAGTAGGGCGTGGGGATGATGACCTCATCGCCCGGCCCGCACAGCGCAGTGAGGACGTTGTGAATCGCGTGCTTGGCCCCGTTCGAGATCACCACCTGATTGGGGGCGAATTGCAGGCCGTAGTCGCGCTGGTACAGTCGGCAGACCGCCTGCCTGAGTTCCGGAATGCCCCCCGACGCCGTGTAGTGCGTGTGGCCGGCTTCCATCGCGGCGACGGCGGCCTGGCGGATGTGGGCCGGCGTGTTGAAGTCCGGCTCGCCGAGCGTGAAGTCGTAGACCGTGGTCCCCTTGGCCTTCAGTTCCTTCGCCTTGGCGGCGGCGGCGATGGTTGCGGACGGCTTCAACGACTGACACGGCGGGGACAGGCGGTAGGAGGGCATCGGTCGGACTTCTTTGGCTGATGGTCACGGGACGACGGGCGAATGGACTCGACGACTCCGGTTGCGGTTCACCTCCTCTATCCCGTCGGCTGGATTCTCGGAAACCGGGGCGTCAGCCGTCAAGGACCGCGGGATGAACCGGAATGAGTTCACCGTCGCAATCCACCCATTCGGCACCAAACTGGCAGTCCCCACAAAGCGGACGACCGGTTTTTTCGCCCCGAACGGGACAATCCGTGATTTTCACCAAATCCGTACGGCTTGACTTGCCGATCAAATCCCTGCCATCAGCCTGAACGGGCCTGACTCCGCCAAGCGGCAGGCCGTTGAGGTCGAAGTGCAAACCGGCATCAAGCAGCGATGTGGAGTGTCGCGGGGACTTACGTCGTCGCGACAGTGACGAAAGCGGGGCACTTGCGCCGGGTTCATCCGAGACAAAATGTTGTGATGGCGAGATTTCCGCTTGACTCAATCTGCGGAGACGGATAAACAGTACCTTACAGGAGCGACGGTAAGTTCCGAAGGATTGGAAACCGTCCGCTCCCGTGTGTCGCGATTCTGTGTTGTTTCTCTTCGCTGGGTGCCAGAGAGAGACAACGATTGGAACAACGGGTGCCCGTCTGACCCTGTGAAGGAGTGTAGGGAAATGGCCGCGAAGACCAAAACCGCTGCGAAGAAGGCTGCCCCGAAGAAGTCGCCCAAGGCGAAGCCGGCTGCCAAGAAGCCCGCCAAGTCGCCCAAGGCCAAGACCGCTGCGAAGAAGGCGAAGTAATTCGCATCCCTCGCTCGGATTGATGACACCAGCAGGCCGGGTTCGCCCGGCCTGCTCGCATTTCCGGGCCGCGATTCCACCCCGTTCGGTTGAGTCGCCGCGGGATTTCGGCTATCGTCTTCGTCCCGCGTCTCGGGCACTCCGCCGACGCGATGCCGACTCTGCCTCCTGCGAATGCGAAGCTCATGGCCAAGTGCCTGGAAAAGAAACGTCAGGTCAAACTCGCCCTGTCGGCGAAGTTCGAGCGGCTGGCCAAGGTCGCCGGCGGCGAACCGAAGCGGAAAACTTGGCTGTTCCACGCGAAGCGGTTCCGCAATCAGGCCGTCGCCATCGCGCAGCAGATCGCCTTCAAAGCGACCGCGAAGTAGTCGCCGGATGTGATTGCCATCGAAGCCAAATAGCAGAGACCGAATCGCTTGGCGATTCGGTCTCTTGTCGTTTTGCACGTTGGTCGAAATCAGCCGTGATCCGCGGCTATTCGTCGTCCTCGTCGTCGTCCTCTTCTTCCTCGGCCTCGGCCGCGACTTCGTCGGGGACGTCGGCTTCATCGTCTTCAACCACCACCACCGGCGCGGCCGCAATCGCAGCCTTCGCTGCGACAACCGCCGCCGCGGCCGCCAAGCCGACGGTGGCCGAGGGATCGGCCCCGATCACTTCCTTGACTGGCTGAATGAAGTACAGCTTCTTCGACTTTTGCCGCAGCGCCTCGATCTTCTCTTCGGCGGCGGCCCGCTGGTCGTAGGGGAAGCGGCCCTCTTCCTTCATGCTGCCGTTGTAGACGACCCAGATCATCCGTTTCCGGGCGACGGCCTTTTCCTTGGTCCGCTTGGCCTTGGGCGCGGCAGCCTTCTTGGCTTTGGCGGGAGCCGCGGCTGCGGTGCCGCCCGCCGCCTCAGCGGCCTCGGCCTGACGACGCAACTCCATGCGACTGGACGTTTTACGAGCCATGCGTCTCTGACACCTCTGGGGAGCAACGAACTCGGCTCCGCGAAGGGGTGATGCCCCCCTGCGATCCGAAGCGCGGCAGTATACCGCATTGGGGCCGCGAAGTTCCAGCCAACCACGGGATCGGGAGCTGGGGTCGCATGGTCGTCGATTGAAGCCACTGTTCCCAAGCAGCGAGATTGTCGCCAAGGTCAACGCCAGCCAGTTCCATCAGCCATTCACGAGCCTCATGTTTCGTGCAATAGCCTCACTCGCCTTCCGGGATGTCACCACGCAGGTTGGCAATCGCTAATTCAGCAGGGAACAATTGCATTACAATTCCTGATGGTAGCGGGGCGTGCCGGGCGTCATCTCGTCCATCCTGCCATCCTACCAAACGAGAACGCCCCGGTATCGTCAGTAGTCGCGACTGGACTTGCGCCGACGGTTGACGGTGGCCAGTCGCGATCAGGTGTAGCGGTTTGTTCGGCGTCGACCCTCACCAATCAGACAGGTCGGGCGACAGCGGAATGACGACACCCCGCTCGGCAAAGTACGGGACTAGTGGTCAGTCTACTTTGTATCGAACGTGACCATCGGCCGCAGGGGATTGTACGGCCGATGATCGACATTCAGCGTGTCTTCCCTGGCGCAGACGAACTCGGCGTTGGCCTCCGGCGGGATGACCCACTGCTCTTGCAGCCAGGGCTTGAGGAGGTTTTTTTGAGCGTCCGCCGCACGCCACTAGCCAGAAAGCACTCACGGAGACTCTGGCTGGAGCGGGGTTTCACGAGTAAGACAGCGCCGTTCGAAGACTGAGGGCGTGTCACCCGAGTCCACAATCCTCAGTCCATTACTGCTGCGGCAGGAAGCGGCGGTTGAACTTTTTTTCGTAGTCGGGCAGTTGCGACTGCAGGGCGTCGTACAACTCCTTGAGCGGGTACTCGGCTGGCGGGCGTTCGCCGTCGATCTTGTAGGCGTACTGCCAGATCAGAACCGCGGTCATCCCGTCCTCGATCAGGTCTTCCTCGACGGTCAACTCCGGATAGCGCTTGAAGATGTCTTCCAGCAGCGTCATCGATCGCAGGGCGTACTCGCGGGCCGTGTCCAGTTTCTGCTTGCGGTATTCCTCGACGGCCGCGAACAGCGACCAGTGCGCC
>JAWXBB010000323.1:0-7727 GCA_034439795.1 Planctomycetaceae bacterium
CGTCAACGCCAGGGGCCACCACAGCACGGACCACATCGCACGGGACATCGGCGCGGTCTCCGCGATTCGGAATGGACACGGGAGGCCGGACAGTGTACTCGCCGCGAGGCACGATCCGCCATTGGACGACGCGCCGATCGCGAGCGACTGCGCGCGACGCCGTCAAGCTCAACGCGGCGACTCATTGTCGGGAATCCGACAGCGCGAAGATTTTTGCCAAACGAATCTTTTCCGGCTTTTTGATTTGTGCTTACAATCGACCGCAGAGGCGAGACAACCCGGTCCCAACGTGTGCGTGCAGAAACGGCGCGATCATGCTCCATTTCTCCTGCGACTTATGCAGCCGTCCTTTGGACGAGCAGCGGTTCGTCGTCCGGCTGGAAAGCTATCCGGCCTTCGATCCCGAACGGCTCGAAGAAGCCGATCTGGATCACGACCACCTCCAGGAGGTCGCCGACGTGCTCGATCACGGCGGCGCGCTGGACGGCGACCTCGAAGCCAACGGCGCGAAGGTCTTCCGCTTCGACCTGTGCCCGCAGTGCTACTGCAGGTTCCTGAAAGACCCGCTCGGCCGCGAAGCGGTCCGCCGGCTCAAGTTCAGCAACAACTGAGGACGGCTTTCCGTGGTGCGGCCGCTCTGTGGGTGCGAGGCTTCGCCCGGTTATGAATGATCGCTCGCTGTTGCGGGTCTGGTGTTAGTCGATCTCGATTGCAGCGGTCAACTCCATCAGATTGGCCGCATAGAAATCGAGGCAAGGGATGCATCCGATTTCGACGACGCGCAGCCCCTCATCCGTTGATGCGACATCGACCGCCAGCATCCGCATGATTGGTTGAACGTCCGAAACCGCGGCTTCGACGAAGGCCGCGAGTTCGCAATTCTCGCAGAGTGCGATGCCAGGGCGGTATTGGCTGGCCGTCACGACGCGCCCGTCGACCACAAAGACGCGGTATTCTTCGTGGATCGGCTGCGGATGCGACACCCAGATCCGGGTGTGAGTCGGAGTCATGAAAGCTTGCCGAGCCTCCCACCAGATCTCCAGACCGGAGAGTGACAAGAGAGAACCCGTGAAAGTCTTGAAGCCATCGTCCGGCCTGACGAAGAGCCTCCCCGAATCATCCTGCCAGCGATGCCAGACCTCCTGTCGCTTCCACAGAAACTCTCCCAAGGAGAGAGATTCGGCATCCGCATTCAGCAGCCACGCTCGCCAGCGTTGCCGATAAGCCGTAACCGAGAAATCGCCTGGAGTTCCCCAAGTGCTGGACGGCCAGGCTCGGGAATGGGCTGCCTGCGTGACGAACCAGCACGAAGCGTGCAAACCGGTCATCTGCAATACGCTGCCGTCATCCAGGGGCTCCGTCCCTGCGAACTGACGGAACGACGCCCCGCGATTGTTAAGAGCGCCGATCAGTTCCACCATCATGGATGGTTCGAAGACATCGCGTTCGATGAGCCACATCGGAAACCGGTTCGTTGGACACGGACGGAAGACGATCGCGTCTTGTGATCGTATCAGTTCATAAGATCGAGATCACTTTCCCGGCAAACGGATCACCAGCAGCGTCTGGTCGTCCGTTCCGCGCGCGACCGCCTGATGTTGTTGCAGCGCGGTCCACACGCACGTGGCCGCTTCGTCCGCAGTTCGCCACTGGCCGGTTTTGAGCGCCTTCAGCACGCCCTGCGGCCGAAATAGTTCGCGCGTGCGGGACATCGCCTCGCTGATGCCGTCGGTGTAGAACACCAGACAGTCGCCGGGTTGCAGCTTGATGCGTGCCGCTTCATAGGCGGTCTCCGGCGCGATGCCCAGCAACAGTCCGTGCGCGCCGAGCGTACCCACTTCGTTCCCACGGAGCAGCCACGGCTGCGGATGTCCGGCGTTGGTGGCGCTGAGCGTCATGTTCTTGAGGTCGAGCAGGCAGCAGTACAGCGTCATGAACTGTTCGCCGCGGGTGACGGTGAAGAGCGCCTGATTCAGCCGGGCCACGAACTCTTCAACGCCGAACGCAGCCTGCTCTTTGCCGGCGATCAACGTCCGCAACGAGCCGCGCGCGACCGCCATGATCATCGCGGCGGGGACGCTGTGACCGACGGCGTCGCCGATCGCCACCAGCAGGCGGCGGTTGCCGACGGGCCACAACTCGCACAGGTCGCCCCCCAGCTCCGCCGCTGAAGCGGTCCGCACGGCGATGTCGAGCTTCCAGTCCTTGGGGACGGGGCCGAAGGCATGACCGGGATGCCGGCGCGAGGCGACTTGCAGCTCGTCCTTCAACCGTTTCTGAGCGACGCTCTCCTGCTGCCACACCGCCCGTTCGAGCACCGTCGCGGTTTGCGCGGCGACCGAGTTCAACGCCTGCACGTCGTCCGGTTGGACCGTCCGCTGCCGGCGATCAAAGCACCACAGCGTGCCCAGCGGACCGGCCGGCGATGAGACCGGCACCGCGAAGCCGGTTGCGCAGCCCGCCGGCAGCCACCCCGCGGCGACCGGTTCCGTTCGCTGCAAGACGACCACGCCATGCGCGGCGGCCGCGGCATCGGGGCATTCCGACCACATCCGCCGCGGATGCGGCATCCCCGACGACGGCAGCCCGCGCGACTGCCGCATCTGAAACGACAGCGCCAGCGGATCGGCAAGGAAGAACGCGGCCGACCAGTAGCCGGTCAGCTCCACGGCGGCTGCGAGCAACTTGTCCAGCGTCGCCGACAACGTCGAGGCCTGCGGCAGCGCGCGGCCGAGCTCCATCAGCGTGGAGACGTCGCGGCCGCGCGATTCCAGCCGCCGTTCCGCCGTGGCGAGACGGCCCACCAGATCGGCGACCACCTCGGCCGTGCCGATCAGCCGCGACCGCTCCCGGTCGTTGTCCGTGGCGACCGACGTCAGGCAGAGATGTCCGGCAAGATCCTCTCCCGAATGGACCGCCTTCCGCCACACCACCCGGCCCGCCGGGGCGCGAACCGCCGGGTCTTCGGCGGCATGAAACTCGATGCGGCATCCCAGCGCTTCGCTGACGCGGTGACAGACGTCGGCAATCCACACGGGTGGAGCGGTCTGATCCGCCACGGTCGAAGACATCGGGCCTCTTTCGAGCGTCGCGCAGCCGGGCGGGCCTCCTGCGGCGACGCAGCGCAGCCGCAAGATTCCGTTTCACGGTTTCACGTCTTGGTTGGTTCGGCGATCCTCGCGGGGGAGATTGACGATGGCCGAAAAAGATCGGCGCGTGCCGCCTGTGCCGATTGCCAATCGCGTTCGGACTGTAAGCCGTGTTCCGACAAAGAATCTCAATTTGACGACGCGACTTTTCAGGAGATTTCCTTGATGTCGCGGGCGGCGGCGGCTACGATCCATAGGTGACGATTGATTTTAGCCGAATTCGCATCGAGGCGTTTCCTCGCACGGCTGGCATCATCGAGAGTGTTCGTCTCCATCATTCCCGCAGGGTAGGAGTCGCTCATGAATCGTCTTCCAGGTTCTCCCCGTCGTGCGTTTACGCTGATCGAACTGCTGGTGGTGATCGCGATCATCGCCATTCTGATCGCCCTGTTGCTCCCCGCGGTCCAGCAGGCGCGCGAGGCCGCCCGCCGCACGCAGTGCCGGAATAATCTGAAGCAGTTGGGTCTGGCGCTGCACAATTATCACGACAACTTCAATGTCTTCCCGATGGGATTCAGTGACGTGGTCGCGGGCAACGCGGAGCGGATCGGCAGCGGCTGGTCGTGGGCGACCCACATCCTGCCCCATATCGATCAGGCCCCGCTGTACAACCAATTCAACTTCAACACCACGCCGTACGCCTGCGTGTCGTGTGCGGCGCCGATCACGGGCAATCAAGCTTTGGTCGGGACGCCGCTCGCCGCGTTCAGTTGCCCCAGCGACGTCAAGCCGTCGCGGGACGCCAACAACGGCGGGGCCGCGGACACGGCAAACGGAGCTGGCACGGCGGCCATCGCAACGTCGAGCTACATGGGCTGCCGGGGGGCGTTCAACGGCATCTTCTGCACCGAAGTCGGAACCGCAGTGACCGTGGATGCACGCAACAACGGCCTGCTGATCGTGAACGGAAGCCGCCGCATGCGCGACATCACCGACGGCACCTCGAACGCGTTCGCGATCGGCGAAGTCCGCTGGATCCCGCTGATTACGGACATCAACGGCGCCACGAATGTGGGCTCGCGGCGGCAGTTCGTCTACGGCAACGTGACCACCGCGGGCGGTCCCCGTTGCACCAACAACGGCTCCACTAACAATGGGCCCGACCTTCACCTCCGTGCGGCGCACCAGAAACTCAACGGCCCCCCGCTGGCCGCTTCCAATCTGCACCGCAATTTCCATAGCACGCACGTCGGGGGCGGCCACTTCCTAATGGGGGACGGCGCGGTCAGATTCCTCAGCGAGAACATCGACAACACGGCCACGGGGTATTCCGCGGCTGTCGTGAATGGCCCCTACGGCATCTACCAGCGGCTGGCCGCCATCAACGACGGTCAAGTGGTCGGCGAATTCTAACCGTCTCGGGAATCGGCCTCCGGTCTCCTTCTCTCGCAAAGCCGCCGGTGGATCGCGCTGGCGGCTTCGCGACTCGACAATCTTCGCCTTCATTGCAGGAACTGACATGACCGGTGTCTCGCTGCGGACGTTCCTCGTTTATGCAACGATCCCCGTCCTGTGTCTGGGCTGCGGCAAGGCCGATGGCCCGGAACTCGCCACCGTCTCGGGAACCGTCACGCTCGACGGAAAACCGCTGCCGCACGTGAATATTCGCTTCATTCCAGAAAAGGAAGGGGGCTCTCCGGCCTATGGAGGCACGAATGCCGACGGCAAATACAAACTGATGTTCAGCCAGGATCGAGCCGGCGCAATGCTCGGCATGCACCGCGTCGAAATCGAGCCGCGAGAACCGGAAATCGGCGAGAACAGCGATCCCAAGGCCGCCGCGGCGCAGGCGGTCACGATCCCCGCCAAGTACCTCGAGCGCGGGGCCTTGACTGCCGATGTCAAACAGGGCGCAAACACGTTCGACTTCGCGTTGGATTCGAAGTAAGCATCGCTGTCAATGTGTTCTTTATGAGCCGGGGCGTGTCGCCCCGATCTTCGCTGCGAACTCCCAATTCCGGGGCGACACGCTCCGGCTCTGAACTCCCGGTCCGCCTCTGACGCCGTGTTGTCTTTCGGCAACATCCCGCCGCACGGTTGCCGCGTGCAACCAGTTGCCGCCGCGACTCTGTGACGTAGGGTTCCCCCAGCCCGCGGACATTCCGGCTAGGTCTGTCATTCGCGTGGCAAGGGAGCCTCCCCGCGTCATGGTGACACTCGCCCTCGGTGATGGACGATCGACCGCCGCCCCGGTGCGCCGTCCGGCCGAGTTCTGGGTCGAATGCTGCGACTCCGCCGACGTCGCGGAGTCGTTGCGCGCCGCCTGGGACGATCTGGCCTGGCACGCGATCGAATCGAATCCGTTCTACGAATCGTGGATGCTGTTGCCGGCGTGGCGGGCGCTGGCCGGATCGCAACACATCCGTCTGGCGTGCGTCTATCGCAACGGCGCGCGGCCGCAAGATCCGCCCGAACTCTGCGGGTTGGTGCCGCTGGTCCGCGAGCGCTACGGCGGCTGGCCGGTCGATGCCTGGTCGTCGTGGCAGCATCCCTACTGCTATCTCTGCACCCCGTTATTGCGGCAGGGCGTCGCCGTCGAAGCGCTCCGCGCCCTGTGGACGTGGATGCAGTCCGAACCCGGCGGACCCGCGCTGTGGGAGTTGCCGCACATCGACGGCGGCGGGCTGTTTCAACAAGCGCTGATCGAGGTCGCCAACGAACGCGCCGCCGCGCTGCATGTCGCCCATCAATACAACCGCGCGATGCTCGCCCCCGCCGAAACGGCGGAGGCGTACTGCGCAGCGACGATGACCTGCCACAACCGCCAGGAGCTGCGCCGCCAGCGTCGGCGGTTCAATGACCGCGGTCACGTCGAAGTCCGCACCTCGACGCCTGGCGAACGGATCGAACCGTGGATCGAGCATTTCCTGTCGCTCGAAGCGGCCGGATGGAAGGGGTTGGAGCAGACTGCGTTCGCGGCGGCGGAAGCGGATGCCGCGTATTTCCGCGCGATCGTCACGGCTGCCGCCGAGCGGAATCAGGCCGTGTTTCTGGGGCTGTTCCTCGACGACCGGCCGGTGGCGCTCAAGGTGAACTTCCTGGCGGGGGACGGCGGGTTCGCGTTCAAGATTGCCTTCGACGAGTCGTTCGCCAAGTTCTCGCCGGGCGTGCAGCTCGAACTGGAGAACATCGACTGGGTCCACCGGCAATGCGGGCTGAAGTGGATGGATTCCTGCGCGAAGCCGGGGCACTTCATGATCGGCCGGCTGTGGCGCGAACGCCGCACCATTCAGCGCGTGGTCGTCTCGACCGGCTCGTGGCGCGGCAACCTGATGCTGGGCCTGCTGCCGTTCGCCCGCGCGGTCAAATCGCTGGTCAAACCGAAGAAGGATGCATCACCATGAGCACCGCGATGTTGGAAATGCCGAAGCGCGAAACCGCAAGCGTGGCTTGCGACCGCGAATTGCTGGAGATTGATGCCGAAGAGTTCGGGAGTTGTTTCGGCAGGCGCCCGTTTCTCATCGGTCATCGATTGTGCGAGCATCCGCTGTTCGATCTGGACCGGGTGCTCGAGCTCGCGAAGACGCTGCCCGAGAAGCACATCGAATACAACGCGGGGACGCTGCCGGTGAATCAGGATCAGGCACTGACGCCGCGGAACGGGCTGTCGGTCGCCGACACCATCCGCCGCATCCGCGAGTGCAAGTCGTGGCTGGTGCTGAAGTGGGTCGAGCACGATCCGGAGTACCGCGCACTGCTGGAGCAGTGTCTCGCCGAAGTCCGCCTGCATTCGGAGCCGCTCGCTCCGGGAATGCGACAACCGCAGGCGTTCCTGTTCATCACGTCCCCCGGCTCGGTGACGCCGTATCACATGGATCCCGAACACAATTTCCTGCTCCAGGTTCGCGGCAGCAAGACGGTGCGGCAGTTCGACGGCCTCGACCCCGCGATTCTGTCGCACGAGGATCTGGAACGCTTCTACGGCAGCCGCGTCCGCAACATGACGCTGCAGGACGAGAACCGCGACCGCTGCTGGACCTGCGATCTGCAACCGGGGCAGGGGCTGCATTTTCCGGTGACGTTCCCGCATTGGGTGCAGAACGGCGACGAGGTGTCGGTCTCGTTCAGCATCACGTTCCGCACGCCCGACCTCGACCGCCGCCGCATGGTCTACCAGTTCAATCACGGCTTGCGCAACTGGGGCCTGACGCCGCGTCCGCCGGGCGTTTGTTCGGTGCGCGACACCGCGAAGTATCAATTCCTCCGCGGATGGAGCAAGCTGCGCGAAACCGTCCGCCGCGACGATTGATCCACTTCACAGCCCGGAGCGCCAGCGACGGCAACTCGCCAGTGACCCGGACGTTCAAAGCGTCCGGGTCACTTTGCACGTTTACGCCCGTCTCTTCGTGAGCGTCACTTCGTTGCCGGCGGCGTTGTAGCGGACGTCGTCCATGAACGATTTCATCAGGCTCACGCCGCGTCCGCAGGGACGGTCCTGATTCTCCCCGCTCCACGGGTCGGCCAACGCCGCCGGATTGAATCCCGGACCTTCGTCGCGGATGGCCAGCGTCACGTCTTCCGGCGATAACGCAATCCGCACCTCAATGCGGCGGTCGCTGTAGGGCCTCTGCAGCCGGC
>JAWXBB010000324.1:0-4800 GCA_034439795.1 Planctomycetaceae bacterium
CACCGGCTCCACTACCCCCCCGCGCTTTACCCCCACCCGCGCCGTCCGGAACACCGCCGGGTGCGCATTGAACACCCCCTCCACCGGTTCCGTGAAGTGTGTCCGTTCCGGCGAGATGACCCGTTGCGACTTCCGTCCGCAGAACCACAATCGGCCCCGGTCGTCGAAGTAGCCAACGTCCCCCATCCGATGCCACATCCGCCCGCGCTCCGAGTCGGCAATCTTCGCGAGCGCTGTCAAATCCGGCCGCCGGAAATACTCCTGCGTCACCTGCGGCCCGTACACCGCAATCTCGCCGATCTCGCCCGCAGGCAACACCAGGTCCGGCGTCATCGTCGCAATCGGTCCGTCACTGATGCAGATGATCCGCACCTCCAACCCTGGCACCGGCCGGCCGACGCACGTCCCGGCTCCCTTCGCCGTGAGATGCTGCGTCTCCCCGAGGACTTCCGCACTGCCGATCACCGCGACGGGCAGCGATTCCGTCGCACCGTAGGGCGTGTAAATCTGCGTCCCCGGCGACATGAGCTTCGAGAAGCGTTCGAGAATCGCCGGGGACACCGGCGCGCCCGCGGAGAGGACGCGCTTCAGCGACGGCATCGCAGCATTTGCATCGCCGGATGCGTGACGGCCGACGCGATTGAGCAGCGCCGGCGAACCGAACAGATTCGTCGCCGCAAACTGCTGCACGGGGCGGACGATGTTCGACGGCACCACGGCGGCCGGTTTCGTCGAATCCATCACCGGAATGATCGACGTCATCCCCAACGCCGGCCCGAACAGCGCGAACAGTGGAAACGTGCAGAGATCGACTTCGCCCGGCTCGATCTGAAAGACGTCGCGGAGCGCTTCCAACTGCGCGGTGAACATGCCGTGCGTGTAGACCGCCCCCTTGGGCACCCCCGTGCTGCCGCTCGTGAAGAGAATTGCCGCAACATCATCCGCCGCGGTCGCTCCCGTTGACACCCTCGCCACGCTTGCGGCTTCGCGGACCATATCCTTCAGCGTCGTCCCGCCCCATAGCAATCGGGGACCGACCGTGACGAGCGATGTGATCGACCCCTTCGCCCAGCCGAACAGCACCCGCGCGACGTGCGCCTTCGTGATGCCGACGAACGCCGCCGGCTCCGCCCCGGCGAGACACTGCTTGATGTTCTTGAGCCCAATGCCCGGATCGACGAACACCGGCACCGCCCCGGCGGCGAACAGAGCGAACGTCAGCTCGACGAACGCGATCGACGGCGGCACCATCAGAACCGTCCGCGTCCCCGGCGCGATGCCGTGCGACGGCAGCCCGTGCGCGATGCGCGTCACGCGGTCCCACAATTCGCCGAACATCAGCGAACGATACCCCCCGCCGTCGGGTTCGCGAATTGCGACCTGCTCGGGCCGTGCCTGCGCCTGTCGTTGAAGGGCGTCCGCGATGTTCATGATTGTGATTAACCACGAAACACACGAAAGGGCACGAAAAGCAAACCAGAAGCCAGTCCGGGGCCGATAGAACCAAGGGCTTGTCACTCAACTCACCTTGTTCTTGTCCCCATTTCGTGTCGTTCGTGTGTTTCGTGGTTACCTCCCTTCCTGGGGCTCTCCGCGCACCAGAAACTCGCGAATAACGGGAATCAACTCATCCGCCGCGTCTTCCAGAATGTAATGGCCGCAGTCCGGATAGCGGTGCAGCTCCGCGTGCGGAAACCGGCGTTGCCATTCGGCGAGGAAGTGGTGATCGAACACGAAGTCGCGGTCACCCCAGCCGATAAACATCGGCTTGTCGGTGAGCGCTTGCAACCGCCCCTCCGTCTGCACCACGGTCGACAATGCGCGATCGCCGGCTTTGAGGGGAATATCCTGCACGAACCGATGCACGGCGATGCGGTGCGCCCACGAATCGTACGGCGCGCAATACGCCGCGGCGACTTCGCCCGGCATCGGTCGCCGCGTCACGCACGACCGGACGGCCCCGCGGCTGAAGGCGTTGAACCCGCGCACGAGCAATGCCCCCAGCAGTGGCGTCCGCGCGAGCCGCAACTGCCAGGGCACCGGTTTCGTCGCCGACAAGCGGAACGCGCCGGTGTTGAGCACGACCAGCTTCCGAATCCGCTCAGGATGCCGGGCCGCATAGGCGAAGCCGATCATCCCGCCCCAGTCGTGAACGACCAGCGAGATGTCGTCGCGGACTCCCAGCCCATCCAGCCACGCATTCAGATCGGCGACGCGCTGCGACAGCGTGTAGTCGTACCGGTCATCGCCGGGCTTGTCGGACAACCCGCACCCGATGTGATCGCACGCGAGGCAACGGAACCGGTCGGACAACGCGGGAATCAGCTTCCGCCAGTAGTACGACCAGTTCGGATTGCCATGCACCATCACCACCGGCGAGCCGCGGCCTTCGTCGAGATAATGCAACCGGTGCCCGCCGACGGTGGCGAAATGGCTCTGGAACGGAAATCCGGGATATGTCACGCTGTCGTCAGCCCGAAGAAGGATTGGCCGCAAAAAGGCGCAAAACACGCAAAAAGGGAGGAAAGCCAAATGTCAGATCAAGCGATCTTTCAACTCTGCGACACGATTCGGGAGACGGCATTCGCGCTTCACAAATACCTGCATCACGGTCATCTGGAAAAGGTTTATGAGAATGGGATGTTGCATCGTCTGCGGAAGATTGGCTTGAATGTGCAACCGCAATTTCCATTAGCTGTCTTGGACGAAGATGGAACACCGCTGGGAGAATACTTTGCTGATCTGATGGTTTCGGGCGTTCTGATTGTCGAGCTGAAGGCGTGTCGCGCGCTCGACGATTCGCATATCGCACAGCTTCTCGGCTATCTGCGAGGCTGTCGGATCGAACACGGTCTGCTCATCAACTTTGGATCCTCGCGATTGCAGATCAAGAAATACGCCCTTTCCGATCCAACTTGACTTCCTTTTTTGCGTCTTTTGCGCCTCTTTGCGGCCAACCCCTCTGCTTACCAATCCAGCGCCAGCATCAGGCAGTTGAGGCCGCTGCCGATGCCCAGGAAGCCGACGCGGTCCCCCTTTTCGAGGAAGCCCCGCTCGTCGGCGATGGCGGCGGTGAGCGGCAGGCTGACCGTGCCGATGTTCCCCAGGTACGGGAACGTGCAGAAGTCCTTCTCGGCCGCGATGCCCAGCGCACTGAGCACCTGTTCGCGGTGCCCCTTGCCGACCTGGTGGCAGATCACCTTGTCGATCTGGTCGGCCCTTAGCCCGACTTTCGCCAGGAACGACTGCCACGTCTTGAGGCCCAGATCGACGCCGAACCGCAGCACCGAGATGCTGTCGGTCTGCATGAACTGGTTGAACGCGTGCGACAGCTTCGCGGGCAGGATGCCGCCCATTTTCTGCTGGATGAGCTGCGGCATGAACGCGCCGAACTTGGTCTGCGTGACGGCGTGCGGCAGGATCGCACCGACCCGGTCCACCGCCGCGGGGATCAGCGATTCGAAGCCCCAGCGGCAGAGCGCGTGATGCTCCGGCGCGGCTTTCGTCACCCCGCCGAGCAGCCGATGCTGATGCTGCCGGCTGAACGAGCCGTCGGTCAGCAGCACGGCGACCGCCCCCGAGCCGCCGGTCAGCGTCGCCAGCGACTTCGTGAGCGCGTCCATGCTCGGCTCTTCGAGCAGGCGTTGAATGGTGTAGTCGATGATCTCCCGCGCGGTCTCACACGAGACCACCATCCCCGCCTTGATCTGGCCGAGTTCGATGCGGTTGGCGATGTCCACCATGCCGTTGAGGACGCCCAGGCAGGCGTTGCTGACATCGAACACCGCGGCGTCGGGACTGATGCCGAGGTTCGCCGCGACGTTGCACGCCGTCGCTGGTTCAAATTGTTCGCGGCAGACGCCCGCATACACCAGCACATCGAGATCGCGGGCCGCGACGTTGGACTGCTCGAGCGCCCGCCGGGCCGCCTCGGTCGCCCCGTCGCTCAGCCGATGCCCGGCCTCCCACCAGCGGCGTTCGGCGATCCCGGTCCACGCTTCGAGTTGCCCCGGCGCGATCCGCAGCTTCGTATACAGCGGTTCCAGCCGGGTCTCGATGTCGACGGACGTCACGACGACGGGCGCAAGTTCATATCCGATGGCATCGAGGAACACGCGGTTGTATTTCATGGACATGGGAAGACTCGGAGTGATGAATGATGAGTATACGAATATACGACTGAAAGGCAGGAATGCAGTTCTTCCATTCGTATACTCGTATATTCATCACTCATCATTGATTTGCACTGTGAAATCGACCATCTGGTAAATCACGCGGCCGTCGACCGTCAGGAACCCGCCCGCGGTGACGGTGCGGGATGCGTCATCCACGGCGGTCACCACCACGTCCACCGTAACCGTTTTGTCCCGCGGAATCACCTGACCGCGGTAGATCCATTCGTGGGGACGGTGCAGGGCGAGCGCCGCGAAGACGCGGCTAAGGGCTAAGGGCTGAGAGCTAAGGGCCGGAGAAGAAGCCAAGTCGCTCGCCGGCTTTTCTGGCCCTAAGCCCTCAGCCCTTAGCCCTAAGCCCCACCGCTCCCCCGCCAGCACCTTCAGCAGTTGCAGGAACGATTCCAGCCCCAGCGAACCGGGCCAGACGGGGTCTTGGAAGAAGTGGGCCTGGAAGAACCACGCCGACGGATCGACCGCCACGCTGCCGCGGATGTAACCGAGGCCGTGCGGGCCGCCGTCGAGGATCAGGGCGTCGACATTTGCGACCATGCGGAAACGCTCGTTGGGGAACGGCGGATCGGTCGGCACAGGGAACGATTGGGCGCGGGCCAGTTCGTCCGGCGTC
>JAWXBB010000325.1:0-14746 GCA_034439795.1 Planctomycetaceae bacterium
GCGGCGACCTTCGCCCCGACCATGCGGGCGTGCGTGGCGGCGGCGGTCATGCCGTTGTCTTTGAAGGAGCCGGACGGATTCAGCCCCTCATACTGCAGGAACAGCCGGTCCGCGTTCATGCCGACGAATTTGCCGACCGCCGCGGACGATTGCAGAATCGTCTGCCCCTCGCCGATGGTGACGATGTCCGCGTCCTTCGCGAACGGCAGCAGTTCGCGGAACCGCCAGACACCGCTGCAATCGAGCGGATTGCGGCGGGTGGACCAGCGGGCCTCGAACTCCTTCAGCGACTTGGGCACCGGCACGCGGTTCCAGTCGTACTCCAGATCGAGCAGATTCCCGCACGCGGGGCACGCCGTCAGCGTCTCCTCGACGCCATAAGTCCGGCGGCAATCGGGATGCAGACACTGTTGAAACGCAGTCGCGGTGGCAGACGCAGGCACGGTGTTCGATCACGTCAATAGAGGTTGGGGAAAGTGACCCGGACGCTTCAAGCGTCCGGGTCACTGGCTTCGATTTTCGCTGCCGGATTATGCGGCAACCGGGGGATGGCGGTCCAGTCGCTCTCTGATATATAGCCCCCCGTCTCCTGACGGGGGGACGTCGCGCGGACGGAGGTCCAACGAAGCGCCCGCCCCCCCGTCAGGAGACGGGGGGCTATATGGGATGCCGTCAATTCGTCTCCCGCTTCACCGCCACGACATGCACCGTCGCTCCGTTGCGACACAGCGAGGCCAATACCTCCAACGCCGTCGCGGCCGGCATCCCCAACAGGAACGCGTACGGATACGCCAATCGGTGTCCCACGAGGTCGGCGTGGTAGTGGTCGCGACGCAGCAGCCAGTCGTACAGGCCGTTCCGCGGCAGACCGGTGCCGCGGTTGAGGGCGCTTTGCACCCACCCAAACGGGTTCTGCCGCAGCGAGAAGTGATGCCGGCTGCGGACGGGAAGCCCGGCGTCGGTCAGCATTCGTTCGAGGGCCGGCATCGAGAAGTGAAAGATGTGCCGCGGCGGATCGAGATGAAACCACGCCGCGCCGCTCCACCGCGCCTGCCAACTGGAGAAGTTGGGGACGGCGATCACCGCCGTGCCGCCGGGCTTCAACAGGCGATGAATCTCGCTCACGGTTTCGAGGGGATCGATGAGGTGTTCCAACACGTGCCAGACGATGATTTGATCGAAGCTGCCGGCGTCGAATCCGGCCAGGCTCAACCGGTCGCAGACGCGAATCTCGGCCCGCGGGTCGGCCCCGGCACACGCCTCGACTGAGCGTTCCGTTCCGAAGGCGCGGAAGCCGCGGTTCGCCAGCTCGCGGAGCAGCACGCCCCGGCCGCAGCCGACGTCGAGCACCGCCGCTCCCGGTGGCAGATGCCGCGTGAGAAACCGCAAATGCCGCGCGCCGACGAGTCGCACGGCCCATTCGATCCAGCCGCGAAACTTGGAGCCGTCCGCGC
Source organism: Planctomycetaceae bacterium (assembly GCA_034439795.1). Classification (GTDB taxonomy): domain Bacteria; phylum Planctomycetota; class Planctomycetia; order Planctomycetales; family Planctomycetaceae; genus DSVQ01. The sequence continues at coordinate 1,455 of JAWXBB010000325.1, forward strand.
CGTAGTAAGTCGGGGGATAGAACGTGGCGAGCTCCGCGTCGGTCGGCAACGGATGCATCCAACCGAGGCCGCACTGCGGACAGGTCCAGATGACGTGGGGCAGCCCCTCGATCCAAAATCGCGGCTGCGAATCGGCGACGCGACAAATCGGGCAGGCCGCGGGTCGGCCCGACAGCGCGGCCATGTCTGACGTTGCGATCTCGTGGATCGGCCAGTCGTACAACGAACCGGTCGGCATCGGCAACGGGCTTTCCGGTTCGGGCTTGGAAGAGGTTTCCGAGTGACAAAGTGTAAGAGTGTCGGAGGGGAACCGCCACAGGGCGAATCGTCGCAGGGGATTCCAGGCGTTCATCGGCCGACGTTGCCCGGTCTGTGAGCCGGCTGATAGGGTGGTTCCAGTTTCCCCTCGATCTCGCAGACGATTCCCCGGATGAGCACACTGTCGCCATCGCCGCATTCTCTCGATCGCCGACTTCGGCGGGGGTTGCTGGCACTCGGATTGATCTTTCTCGTCTGGCGCGTGCCGGTGATGTATCTCGATCCGGGCGGGCAGGACGAGGACTTCTATGCGGTTCCCGGTCTGACGATTTTGCAGGACGGCATTCCCCGTTTGCCGCACGTCCCCGCGCGGAACCGGGAATCGGCGTTCTACCGGGCCGATGAAATTCTGTATGCCGAACCCCCGCTGTACTTCTATTATCAGGCCGCGTTCTACGCCGTGTTGCCGGACCTGTACGGCACGGGGCGATTGGCCTCGGGAGTCGCCGGACTGCTGTTGATGGTGCTCATGGCGCTGTTGGCCCGCCGGCTCGGTGCGACGGTCGGTGCGACGCTGTGGGGCGTGGGATTGTTTTCGATCTGCCGGTGGTTCTTCTTTCACGCCATCGCCGCGCGGCCGGATCTGCTCTGCACCGCGTTCGGCATCGCCGGGCTGCTGGCGACGCTGTCGTGGCAATCGACGGGACAAGCCCGCTGGTTGTTGATCGCCGGGACGATGATCGGGCTGGGAGGGCTGACCCATCCGTTCGCCATCGTTTACGCCGTGCAGATCGCAGCATGGTTGTGTCTCATGGCTCGCGGGTGGCGACGAGTCACGGTGCCGGTGATCGTCGCCCTGACCGCGATCGCGGTGGCCTCGCTGTGGGGGTTGTTGATCGTACAGCATCCCGACATCTTTCAGATCCAGTTCCGCAATCAATTCCTGCAACCGGGAAGCGAGCCGTTGTGGTTGCGGCTCGTCTGGCCGTGGGCGTCGCTGGCCTATCACGCGGGGAAACTGTGGGAGCAAGTCGGGCCGTGGCAATGCCTGCTGGCGATCGGCGGCTGGGCAGCGAGCGGCGTCCTCGGCTGGCGGAATCGCAACCCGGACCTCATTCGGCTCTGGTGGCTGACCGGAACGGCGACCTGGTTGATCGCGGCCCTCGTCGGCACGCATCATCCCGTGTATGGATACTGGAGTTATCCGGCCGCATTGGCCTTTCTGGGCCTGGGCTGGGGCCTCGATTGCCGACTCGGGTCTCTCCGTCTCGCCGGTCGCCCGCGGCAGTTCGCCCACGTCGCCATCGGGTTGCTCCTCGTCGCCACGATGATTCCCGGATCGGGTCTGCGGACGCTGGTCGCGCACCTGCGTCATGGGAACGACATCAACTACCATGCCCCGCGATTTGCCCGGGCGCTGCTCGATGCGATTCCGGCCGACGCCGTCTGCGTGGTCGACACCGAGTTCGCGCTGGACTTCGTGGCGGCCGGGCGGAAGACTTTGATGGCGCAGACCCTGCCACTCTATTTCCGGGCCGACCAATCTCGGTACGATTACCTGCTCGTCAGCCGCCACGGCCGCGACCTCGACATTGCCAAAGCGCTGCACGGCCGGCTGGTCGAGACCCGCGGCCATCGCGATGATTTGTTCGCGTGTTATGTTGAGATTTACGTTCCGGAGTAGGGTGCAGTCGAGTCTTCGACGCTCACCCTCTTCGTTGGAGTCCAGCCTTTAGGCTGCTCTTCGTCTTTCAGGGCGAAGAGAAAGGCACAGCCTAAAGGCTGGACTCCAACGGGGTGAGCCTCGAAGACTCGACTGCACCCTACAAACCACCCGACTTCGAGAACTGAATCGCCTTGGAGAAAGTCCCGCCGATGACCTTCCGCTCCACCTGCGCCCTGCTCGGTCTGATCGTGGCAACCAGCGTCGCCTTCGCCGCTGATCCGGCCGAAAACGACATCTACCGCCTGACGACCTTGGCCATTCCCGAAGGCGTGAGTCTCGAAAGCGGGGCCATCGAGCTGCTGTCGAACGGCAAGCTGGCGGTCACCACCCGCCGCGGCGAGATCTGGCTGGTCGAGCAGCCGTTCGGCGAACCGGCCGAGATGAAGTGGTCGCGATTCGCCCACGGACTGCACGAAGTCCTCGGTGTCGCCGAGCGGGACGGCTGGCTGTACATCACGCAGCGTGGCGACGTCTCGCGGATCAAGGACACCACCGGCGACGGCGTCGCCGACAAGTTCGAGGTCGTCAACGACGACTGGGAGATCAGCGGCGATTATCACGAGTACGCCTTCGGGTCGCCGTTCGACAAAGACGGCAACCTTTGGGTCGTGCTCTGCCTCACCGGGTCGTTCGACAGCAACGTGAAGTACCGCGGCTGGTGCCTGCGGATCACGCCCGACGGGAAATGCATTCCGACTTGCAGCGGCATCCGCTCGCCGGGGGGCATCGGCCTCAATGCCCAAGACGAGATGTTCTACACCGACAATCAGGGACCGTGGAACGGCACGTCCGCGCTCAAGCACCTCCGCCCCGGCAAGTTCGTGGGGCATCCCGGCGGGAACAAGTGGTACGACCTGCCCGAAGTGAAGAGGGCGATGGGTGACCGCCCCGCCGACCCGGAATCGGGCAGCCGGTTCATGACCGAGGCCGCGAAAATTCCGCAGTACGAGCCGCCGGTGGTGCTGTTCCCGTACAAGAAAATGGGCCAGTCGGCGAGCGGCGTGGCGTGCGACACCACCCAGGGCAAGTTCGGCCCGTTCCCCGGGCAGATGTTCGTCGGCGATCAGACCAACAGCACCGTCATGCGCTGCTTCCTCGAACAGATCGACGGCCACTACCAGGGGGTCTGCTTCCCGTTCCGCGAAGGCTTCGGCTCAGGCACGCTGTCGCTGCGGATGACCGACCACGGCGCGCTGTTCGTCGGCGGCACCAACCGCGGCTGGGGTTCGCGCGGCACGAAACCGTTCGCCCTGGAACGTCTCGACTGGACCGGAAAAACCCCGTTCGAGATCCACGAAATGCGGGCCAAACCGGACGGCTTCGAGCTGACGTTCACCGAACCGGTCGATCCCGCGACCGCCAGCGATGTGAAGTCGTACGCGCTGCAGACGTACGCCTACATCTACCAATCCAGCTACGGCAGCCCCGAGGTGGACTTCACGACGCCGACGATCCAATCGGCGACCGTCGCCGCGGACGGCAAAAGCGTGCGGCTGGTGATCGACGCCGTCGTCCCCGGCCACATCCACGAACTGGTGTCCGCCGGCGTGAAGTCCGCGACCGGCTTGCCGCTGCTGCACCCGGAGGCATACTACACGCTGAACCGCGTGCCGAAGGAGTAGGGAACCATGAATACCAACGACAAATCAGCGATCGCTTCGCGGGTCTGCAGCGCTCTTTCTGCTGGCGATGTGGCATTCGCGCAGGAGATCGCGCGAACCGAGTATCCGTTTAATCCGGCCACGAAGGGCAAACGCAGCATGAAGCGCGAGCGAATGCTGCAAGTTTTCATTCGTGATGGCTTCATTGATCGCTATTTCGGCGGACGATTGTTATTTCCTGGTGTGCTGTATCTTCTCCGGCATGAATTACCTGCGGAGTTTCCCGCTCCACCGAGTTGGCGGGCAAGTGAAAGTCATTTCATCTATTGGGAACTCTGGCCGATGGTGGATCACATTATTCCCATTGCTCAAGGTGGCACGAACGAACTCAGCAACTTATGCACGACATCTGTCATCCATAACGACCAAAAGGGACATTATTCACTGGACCTGCTTGGTTGGGCATTAAAAGATCCTGGCAATATGGAAGACTGGGACGGTCTGATCCACTGGTTCATTGAGTATGTCTCGTCCCACCCCCAAATCTCTGATAAAGATGTGCTTGGTTGGCATCAAGTGGCAACCAAAGTGATGAAGTAGGGCAAGTCCGGTTTCGCGTCGTACTGACCATCAGGAAATGACCACAGCGGCAGATCTGCTCTCGCCGCTGTGGCGTTTCGCGCATGACCGGTCAGGTTGCTTATTTCTTCCGAACCAGCTTCATCCCCTGGCACATCTCTTTCGCGGGCACGCCGTTTTCCCAGCCGATGCCTTCGATTTCGATGTGGTCGGCGTCGACCAGCACCAGCTTCGCGGCGTGCATGTGTTTGTCTTTCTTGGGGTCCAGATTCCCGCCGCCGGCGAATTCGAAGTTGATCTGCTTGTCCGCCGCTTTGGCGGTGGCTTTCATGCGGGGCTGGTTGCCGAGCATGCAGTAGTGCGTCATCACCAGGTCGGACCCGTCGGCGGTGTACAGCGAGACCATCTCCATCTCTCCGCCGGGAAAGATCGTTTCGTGAATCGCCGACCCGCCCGCTGTGAGCTTGATGACGGAGACCACCTGGTCGGTGGGCTTGCCGTCCTTGTCCGCCGCGACCCAGGTGCCCACGAGCGTTTTCATCTTCTCCAGCCCCGGATTGGTGGGGGCGGTCGTCGAATGCTGGTGCTTGTCATCGCCCCAGGCCGACAGCGAAAGTGCGGCCAGCATCAGCCCGCCAGCCAGAAATTGCCGCGTCATGTCATCTCTCCTCAAGAGAACAGAAGGGGAACTCGGAAACCGAACGTCACCATTTTGTCGAAGAGCCGATGACGAAATCGACAACGGACCGTGAGATTTTTGGGAGATTCTTCCAGTGACCGGTTAGCCGCGACCCGGAGTCCGCGTAGGGGAGCGCGGGGTGGAGTACACCTGACGTGATGTGCGCCCTATGACGCGCTCCCCTCCGCAAAGCCTCCGGGTCGCGGCTAACCGGGGCGACTGGCGTCAGACGTCCAGCCGGACGTGCTGCACGCCGTGCTTCGTCAACCATTCGAGGAAGCGTTCCTGGTCCTCGGTGATTTCGAGTTCGGTCCGCGAGGCGCTGTCGAGCGGCGAGACGATGGTGATCACGCCGTCGTCCAGAATGCGGGCCGCGTCCTCCGGGCGGACCCAGTATTCGCGGTCGCCGAGCGCCGCCGGCGCGTCCGACGATCCGGCCGGCGTCGCGAAGTAGGTGACGTCGTGCCGGAAGCGGGCGGGCATCGGGCATGCGGGGACTTCGGGGCGGTTGACGGCGCGGACGTGGAGGGGCATGGCGTCTTCCGATTCAACATCGCAAGAAAAACCGCGGGATGGCTATCCCGCGGCTTCGGTCTGTGTTGACTCTCAACTCTCAACCATCAACTCTCAACCCCTTCACCAGCCCGCGCCCTTGGTCTTCGTTTTCACGCGGCAGAGGTACATGTCGGCGGTGATGTAGAGCGTGCTGCCGTCGTCGCCCCAGCCGCAGTTGGCGGTGGCTTCCTTCGTGTCGAGCCGGCCGAGCGGTTTGCCCTGGGGATCGAAGACCCCCACGCCGCCGGGGCCGGTGGCCCAGACATTGCCGTCCTTGTCGACCTTCAGTCCGTCGGGCAGCCCCTTGTGCTTGCCGACGTATTGAGTCGCGTCGAAGAAGACTTCCCCCTTGCCGAGCGTGCCGTCGTCCTTCACCGGGAACTTCTTCCAGATCGCCGCGGCCGGGTCGGACTGCGCGACGTACAGCGTTTTCTCATCGGGCGAGAACGCGATGCCGTTCGGCCGTGTCATTTCTTCGGTCAGCAGCGTGAGCTTGTTGACGCCGTCCTTGCCGATCTGCAACCGGTACACGCCGCAGAAGCCGAGTTCGCGGCGTTCGTCGTCCCAGTTCTTCGGCAGGCCGTAGGGCGGGTCGGTGAAGTACAGGTCGCCGTTCTTCTTGAAGCAGCCGTCGTTGGGGCTGTTGAGCCGCTTCCCCTGGTAGTTGTCGACGAGCGTCCGCTTGCCGCCGTTCTTCGTCAGCACCGACACGCGGCGGTCGCCGTGCTCGCAACTGACGAGCTGGCCCAGCGGGTCGAGCAGCAGCCCATTGCAGCCCGGCTCGCCGCCGTATTCCACTTGCCCGGTGTAGCCCGACGGCTTGAGAAACAGGCTGACCCCCTTGCCGTAATCCCACCGCATCACGCTGTTGCGGGGGATGTCGGAGAATAGAAGAATTCCATGCTTCCGCTGATAGTCAGCAACGTCGCCTTCAGCCGGGGGGACTGGAGTATCGCCTCGCAGGAATGTGCCTGTGAACTCCCCTCTGACCCACACCGGCCCCTCGGCCCACTCGAACCCGGACGACAGCACTTCGATGGCCGCGTCCTTGCCGACGAGCGCGTCGAACTTGGGATCGAGCCGGACGATCTCGCCGAGATGCGGGAAGTTGGTGGTGTTCTGGGCGTGGGCGAACATCGGCGCCGCCAGGGTCGCCAACAACGTGGCCGTCAACGCGAAACGCATGAGGAGTCTCCCGGATGTGATGTTGGGTATCGGCGAACTCTGTCGGGGCGGCCGTAGTATCCGGCGCGGCGGGGTTGATGTCCACGTTGGCGCGGGGGAAGATCCGCGGGGGTGGGACCCCGCGGCTTCTTGGGATACGATCATGGGGAGTGCTTCTCTCCCTTTTGATCGTGGTCCGCATGTCCGCTGCTTTGTCCGAGTATGCCGCGCTGGTGAGCCGGTTGGCGACGTCACTGACGGCGCTCGAACGGGCGGCCGTCGTGTTGCAGACGCCGCCACTGGCGGGGCGGGAGTGGTACGACCTGCTGGTCCGTAAGCTGGTGCCGCAGTTGGGGGAGGAGGCGTTCCTCGTTGTCGCGGTGACGGGGGGGACGAACGTCGGCAAGAGCATCGTGTTCAATCACCTCGCCGGCTTCGCGGCCAGCGAGGCCACGCCGCGGGCGGCGGGGACGAAGCACCCGGTGTGTCTGATGCCGGAGGGGTTCGTCGAGAAGCACGACGTCGCCGCGTTGTTTCCGAGTTTCCAACTGGAGCCGTGGTTCGAGCAGGGACAGGCCCTGCGGGAGACCGCGGACCATCTGTTGTTCTGGCGGACGAGCGGCACGGTGCCGGCGAATCTGCTGCTGCTCGACACGCCGGACATCGACAGCGACGCCGTCGTGAACTGGCAGCGGGCCGACGCCGTGCGGCAGGCCGCCGACGTGCTGATCGCGGTGCTCACGCAGCAGAAGTACAACGACGCCGCGGTGAAGCAGTTCTTCCGCAAGGCGGCCGCGGAGGAGAAGGCGGTCGTCGTGGTGTTCAACCTGTGCGAGCTGCCGGACGACGACGCCTTCTGGCCGATGTGGCTGCAGACGTTCGCATCGGAAACCGGCGTCCAGCCGTTGTACGTGTACCTCGCCCCGAACGACCGAACCGCGGCGAACTCGCTGTCGTTGGGCTTTCAGGAGCGACGGTGGTCGGGGGACGAGGGGGTGACTTCGATCGAGGTGAATGACGCCGTCGCGTTGCAGGACGTGTTCGCGCGGCTGCGGTTTGCGGACATCAAGCTGCAGACGCTGCGCGGGTCGCTGGCGGTCATTGCCGATGAGCAGGCCGGGCTGCCGGGCTATCTGCGCGAGGTCGCGTTTCGCAGCGGCGAGTTCCGTTCGGCCGCCGAACTGCTGACCGCGAATCAGTTGGCCGAGGTCGATGACTGGCCTGCGCCGCCGACGCCGGAGGTCATCGCGCAGGTCCGCCAATGGTGGGCCACGCAGCGCGACGGCTGGGCGGCCAAAGTGCATGGCGTGTACGACACCGTCGGGCAGACCATCCTCACGCCGTTCCGTTATGCCCGCGGCTGGCTGCAAGGCCCGGCCGTGCCGCCGTGGGATCTGTACCGCCAGCAGGAATGGAACGCCGTCGTCCGCGCGCTGGGCAAGGTCTACACCAAGCTGGAATGGCTGAGCGACCTCGGTCATCCGCTCTTGAAGGGACGACTGGAACCGATTCTCGACGGCACGAGGCGCGGCCGCGTGCTGCAGGCGCTGGACGACGATCATCGCCAGGTGGACTTCACGCGGCTGCTGGCCGACACCGTCGAGCAGGAACTGCGGTCGTTCCGGACGGAGAACCCAAACCTGTTCCAGTGGTTCAAGCGGCTCGACGAAGCGACCGCCGCCGCGCGGCCGGCGCTCACGATCGTGCTGGGGATCACCGGCGTCGGCCTGCCGGTCGGCGAAGTCGCCACGCACTTCGCGTCGCAGGGACTGATTCAGGGGGCAATGCACGTCGCCGGGGATGTCGTCGGCGGCACGGCGGTCGCGACGGTCGGGGAGACGGCGATCAGCCAGACGGCGTCCGGCGGGGCGGGCTATTTGCAGGCCAAGTTCCACCGGTTGCAGGAGGCGTTCACCTCGCAACGGGCCGCGTGGCTCGCCGAGCGGCTGCAGCGCCTCGTGCTGGGCGACCTCGCCGCGGAACTGCAAGCCGCGGCGAGCGTGGGCCAGTCGGCGGAGTACCGGGCCGTGACGGAGGTGCTCAGGGAGTGGCAGGGCAAACTGGCGGCGGAGAAATCACCAAAGAACACTGGATAAAGATCCCGACCGCATGCCGGTCGGGCTCACGCGAAATCGAATGACGCCCATTCCAAACCCGGCACGTGACTGAAGCTGCCGCTTTGATTGGCGCTGAAGACTCCGCTGAATCCGTTCGCGTCATGCTCCGTCAAGCTTCCCAGAACATACCAACCGGACGCCAGACTTTGGGCTTTGAGGAGACCGGACAAAACCTGCTCGGCAAGCGTTCCGCCAACGCTGGGCATCGTGATCTGACACTCCCACAACTCCGGCATTTTCCAGTACGGACGCCCCTCGTCCACTTCGCAATCCGCTCCCATCAGCGGCACAACAACTGCCAGGCATTTCTCATAATCCGCTCGGTTGGCAACGCGGAACATCAATCGCCAGTGGATCGTTGATGCCATTGGCGTAGCGCCCTCGGCGGCTTCAGATCGCTACTTCGATCCCAGCAGCGCCCGCAGATACTCGCGGTTGAGGACGGCGATGTTCGTCAGCTTGATGCCCGCCGGGCAGGCGGCTTCGCATTCGCCGGTGTTGGTGCAGCCGCCGAACTTCTCTTCGTCCATCTTGGCGACCATGTCGAGCACGCGCTGCGAGCGCTCGGCCTGACCCTGCGGCAAATGGGCCATGTGCGAGACCTTCGCCGAGACGAACAGCATCGCCGAGGCGTTCTTGCACGAGGCTACGCAGGCCCCGCAGCCGATGCACGCGGCGGCGTCCATCGCCGGCTCCTGCATGTGCCGGGGGACGGGGATCGCATTCCCTTCCGGGGCGCTGCCGGCATTGACCGACACGTATCCGCCGGCCTGAATGATGCGGTCGAACGCCGAGCGGTCCACGACCAGATCGCGGATGACCGGGAACGCGGTGGCCCGCCACGGCTCGATGACGATTTGGTCGCCGTCTTTGAACTGCCGCATGTGCAACTGGCAGGTCGTCGTGAGATGCTGCGGGCCGTGCGGCTGGCCGTTGATCATCACGCCGCACGTGCCGCAGATCCCCTCGCGGCAGTCGTGATCGAAGGCGACCGGCTCTTCGCCGCGGCCGATGAGCTGCTCGTTCAGCAGGTCGAGCATTTCGAGGAACGAAACGTCGGGGCTGACGTCGTTCAGCTCGTACGACTGAAAGCGGCCGGCCGCGTGGGGGCCGGCTTGCCGCCAGATTTTGAGCGTCAGGTGCATGCCGTGCGTTGCGGGGGCGATCATATTGAACCCGAATGTGTGGGATTGGATGTCTTGGAGTGCGTCACTCAGGGATGGCCGTCAACGCCGTTCACGATCATGCTGGAAAGATGAAGATTTTGTCCACAGATTACGCTGATTTCGCAGATTTCAGCGATGGCAGGCCATCGAACTTGAAACGATGGACATCCCTCTGCTGAGAATGCCTTGAATCTGAGAAATCGGCGAAATCTGTGGACAGAATGCTTCGCTTTTCAACAAATACGTGCATGGCGTTGGATGAAAATCACTGGGCCTCTCTTGCGCCATGTTCAGTTCTTGTAGTCGCGGGTGGCGAGGTGGACTTCCTCGAACGTCAGCGGTTCCTTGTGCAGCGTCGGGGTTTCGTCAACGCCCCGGTGTTCCCACGCGGCGACGTAGCAGAAGTCGTGGTCGTTCCGCAGACACTCGCCGTCGGGGGTCTGGTGCTCTTCGCGGAAGTGGCCGCCGCACGATTCATCGCGGCGGAGCGCGTCCAACGTCAAGAGTTCGGCGAACTCCAGGAAATCGGCGACGCGGCCGGCGTGTTCGAGCATCTGGTTGAACGACGCCCCCTGGCCGAGGACTTTGACGTCCGTCCAGAATTCGTCCTTGAGTCCGCGGATCTGGTCGAGGGCGGTTGTCAGCCCCGGCGCGGTGCGGGCCATGCCGACGTGGTTCCACATGATCTTGCCGAGTTCGCGATGGAACTGATCGACGCTGCGGCGGCCCTTGATGCCGAGCAGTTTTTCCGTCTGGTTGCGGCACTCGACGAGCGCGGCCTTCATCTCCGGATGATCGGTGGTGACCTTGGCGTGCTTCGATGTCGCCAGATGATCGGCGATGGTATACGGAATGACGAAGTACCCGTCGGCGAGACCCTGCATCAGCGCGCTCGCGCCGAGGCGGTTGGCCCCGTGGTCGGAGAAGTTCGCCTCGCCGAGAACGTACAGCCCCGGCAGATTGCTTTGCAGATGGTAGTCGACCCACAGGCCGCCCATCGTGTAGTGGACGGCGGGGTAGATCCGCATCGGCGATTGATACGGGTTTTCGCCGGTGATCTGGGCGTACATGTCGAACAGGTTGCCGTACTTCCCCCGGATGGTCGCCTCGCCGTCGCGGCGGATCGCGTCGGCGAAGTCGAGATAGACCGACTGGCCCATCGCCCCGACGCCGTAGCCGGCGTCGCACCGCTCCTTTGCGGCGCGGGACGAGATGTCTCGCGGGGCGAGGTTGCCGAACGCGGGGTAGCGGCGTTCGAGATAGTAGTCGCGGTCGCCGTCGGGGATCTCGCCGGGCGACCGATTTTCGCCCTTGGTCTTCGGCACCCAGACGCGGCCGTCGTTGCGGAGGCTCTCGCTCATCAGCGTCAGTTTGGACTGATGATCGCCATGCACCGGGATGCACGTCGGATGAATCTGCGTGTAGCACGGATTGGCGAAGTACGCCCCGCGCTTGTAGCACCGCCACGCGGCTGTCACGTTGCAGTTCTTGGCGTTGGTCGAGAGATAATAGACGTTGCCGTAACCGCCGGTGCAAAGGACGACGGCGTCGGCGACGTAGCTTTCGAGTTCGCCCGTCACGAGGTTCCGCGTGATGATGCCGCGGGCTTCGCCGTCGATGACGACGAGGTCGAGCATCTCGCGGCGGGCGAACATCTTCACCTTGCCGAGCGCGACCTGCCGCATCTGGGCCTGGTACGCGCCGAGCAAAAGTTGCTGGCCGGTCTGTCCCTTGCAGTAGAACGTCCGCGAGACCTGCGCCCCGCCGAAGGACCGGTTGGCCAGCGACCCGCCGTATTCCCGCGCGAAGGGGACGCCCTGCGCGACGCACTGGTCGATGATGTTGCGGCTCAAGTCGGCGAGCCGGTACACGTTGGACTCGCGGCTGCGGAAGTCGCCCCCCTTGATGGTGTCGTAGAACAGCCGCCAGACGGAGTCGCTGTCGTTCTGGTAATTCTTGGCGGCATTGATGCCCCCCTGGGCCGCGATGCTGTGCGCCCGGCGCGGAGTGTCCTGCACGCAGAACGAGAGGACGTTGTAGCCGAGTTCGGCGAGCGACGCGGCGGCCGACCCGCCGGCGAGTCCCGTGCCGACGACGATCACCGTGTACTTGCGGCGGTTATTCGGCGCGACGAGTTTCAGCTCGCGCTTGCGCTGCTCCCACCGGCCGGCCATCGGCCCGGAGGGGCACTTGCCGTCCAGCACGCTCGTCTCCAACTCGGCGATCGACATGGAAGGGGAACCTTTGGGGCTGTCTGTCGTCAGGAATTCACGGTGCGGTGGCGCAGTTCACGAATCCGTTTGTGGAGTAAATGCTTTATCCGCAGATTTCACAGATGACGCAGATTTAAGACATGAGAACTTGTCGAGGTTGCCGTCCTTGAGAGCTGACCATTGACGGTTTTCTTAATCTGCGGAATCAGCGAAATCCGTGGATAAACCTCTTGGTTTTCTGACAAAATCATCAATGCGTTGTGTGGCACCCGATGGCCCTACTCAATCGTCGGCGGCGCGGTGGCTTGTTCGACGATGCCCGGCATGCTGGGCACGGCGAGCGGCAGGCTGAAGAAGCCGGCGGCGATCACGATCGCGAACAGAATCCCAATCACCTTGATCAACGGCGTGTATTTTGGATGCGACAGCCCCAGCGATTGGAAGGCGCTCGAGAAGCCGTGCGCCAGATGGAAGCCGAGGAAGATCGTGCCGACCATGTACACGCCCCGGCTCAACGGGCTGGACAGCACGAGAATGGTGTTGCGGAAGGCTTCGCGCTCGTCGAGATACGTCAGGTCGGGCCGCCACGCGAACTTCATGTCGATGATGTGCAGAATTAGAAAGCCGAGCACGACGGAACCGGAAATGAACATCCAGTTCCACGTGTAAAGCACGCCGTCGCGGCGCTTCGATTCCTTCAGCGCGTACGCCTGGCGACGCGCGCGGCTATTCTCGATGGTGGTCGCGACGGCGAGATAGATGTGCAGCACGAACAGCACGAAGAGGCCCAGCTCCGCGAGCGGCAGAAACTCCTGATCGTGCAGCCAGTGGGCGTAGTCGTCGAAGGCGGTCCGGCCGTTGAACAGCTTCAGGTTGCCGGCGAGATGTGCGACCAGAAACCCGCACAACATCAGGCCCGTGGCGGCCATCACGGCTTTGCGGCCGATGGACGAATTCAGGAGCCGAGCGGCCCATTTCAGATTCAATCGGTCGACCACGGAGGGCTTCGGTTCGGCCGTGGTGCTCATCACGATTCCTGCTGGGAGAGCTATGCGGGGGGGGTGTTCTGGGATTATAGGGGGCAGATGCGGCGAGTGCCAACGGAGCGGCATCATACGAAGCCGCGGGGGTGCAGCCGGCTTTGCCCACAGATTGCGGCTAAGCGGTGATTTCGTGGGCAGGTGCGGATTCTGCCCAGAAATTCGGTTCGATTCCGAGTTCGTACATCGCGTGA
>JAWXBB010000326.1:0-3956 GCA_034439795.1 Planctomycetaceae bacterium
ACCGTCCGCTTCCGCTCCGGCAACGGCATCGGCATCGGCATGGGCGAGAACAACGGCACGGCGATGTCCGATTCCGCAGCCGCGGCGACGTCGTCCTCCGAACCGGCCGGTTGGATCTCGTCGGCAGCCGGGGTCTGCGGCAACGGCGGCAGTCGGGGACTCGAATCGGCTTCGGAAAACTTCGGCTCGGTGAAGCCGAACGCCCCGTCCAGTTGGGGAATCATGACGGTGGACGGCGGGATCGCAGGGATGGTCGACGTCTCGCCCGGCGGCGGAGGGACAGGCGACAACCGCGGCGGCATCGGTGAAGAGTCAAACGCCGGTGCGGATTCGTACCCCGGCAGCGGCGTCGGACTGCCCGATCGCGTCTGCACCTGACGGCAACCGAGGCCCGTCACGGCCGCTGCAACCGTCACAACCATCAACCACGACGAGCGAATCATGCCAGACCACCTTCGGCGACGCCGCAGGGCAACGCTTGTGAGGGCCGCGCGAGCGGCAACGAACGAACCACAATTCCGTCGGATGCAACATCGGCCGATGCTGCCGGTGGATCGCAATCATTGCGGCGCGCCGAAGAGTTCCCGAATGCGAATGAAGTGCAGCGAAGCAGTTGACGGACTTATCCGTTGCACACCGCGCAAAACGGGGAAGCCGACGGTAACGGTCGGGGGAGGGTTGAGGGCTTTTGTAGGGTGCAGTCGAGGCTTTGCGAGGCTCACCCCGTTGGAGTCCAGCCTTTAGGCTGTCTTCCTCCAAGTCCATCGAAGAGCAGCCTAAAGGCTGCTCTTCGATGAGGGTGAGCCTCGAAGCCTCGACTGCACCCTACGGGACAAAACCGCGCGAATTGGGGAGTGTTCGCGCAGCAGAAGCGGTTGACCATTGAGAGTCGCACGAGAGCATTCGGACAACACCTTGTCGTGCGTCAGCCGGAGCGGTAGTGTTCAGGCATGGACTTCGAACTGGTCGGCGTGGTGTCCGGCGTCGAGACCATCGCGGTCAACCTGGGCATCCGCGAGCTGGACTCGCTCCGAGCACAATACGGCGGCAAGCGGTTGCGGAAGCTCAAGGGCGTGGCGCACGTCCGACTCGAAAATGATCACGTCCGCTTGGCCGAAGTCCATTGGTACGAGGCGCACGGCGTCGGCCGGCACCGGATGAAGATCAAGCGGTTCCTCGATTGAGGCAGTCCTGATGCAGAAACAAGATCGGTCGTCGTTCGCAGTCTGCGTCGCCGCTGATGGCAGCGACGATCTCCGGGTCTGGAAGCTCTACCGCGTGCAGGAAGATCGGGAGGCGGAGCGGGAAGGATATCTGCGCGTGGTGGACGAATCAGGCGAGGATTATCTCTATTCGGCCAGCCGCTTCGTCATCGTGGAGTTCCCCGAGGCCATCGAGCGACAGTTGCTAACGGCCTCGTCCCCCGTCGCTTGACCAGCCGTTGGTAGTCCGAAAGACCCAGAGCGCACCAGATTTCGATCACCACCGCGGTCGGCTGACGCGACCGGAAATCCCCCGGATTTCCTCGCCCGCCGACGCAATTGCCGTTGGCGCGGCGGGTCCGCCATCGAATACTGCTGTAATCACGTCGGGAACGCGGACTCGGTACGGGCGAGCCGCGGCGGAGTCGAGATGGCGACGGCAGCGGCTGTGGAAGCGTTCTGGAATCAACTCGCCGAGAGCAAGCTGCTCTCCGCCGAGCAGTTGGCGGCGCTGCGGCAGGACCGGATCGAAAGCGGCGCCCAATCGGAAGCCGACCTCGCCCGCCGACTCGTGCAGCGGAAACTGCTGTCGCAGTATCAGGCCGACCGGCTGCTCGACGGCCGGGCGCGCGGCTTCTTCTTCGATCAGTTCAAGATCGTCGACATTCTGGGCGTCGGCGGCATGGGCTGGGTCTACCAGGCGGAAGACACCGCCACCGGCGAGACGGTCGCGCTCAAGGTGTTGCAGGACCAGCTCAAGCACGACGCCGGCATGCACGCCCGCTTCGTGCAGGAGGCCCGCGTCGGTCTCCGGCTCCAGCATCCGCACATCGTGCGCACGTACCATCTGGGCTCGGCCGGCGGCCTGCCGTACATGGTGATGGAGTTCGTCCGCGGCCCCAGCCTGTTGGAGGTGCTGCAGCGTTGCGGGCCGGTGAAATGGACTCAGGCGTGCGAGTTCGCGCGGCAGGCCGCGCTGGGCCTCGACTTCGCCCATCACGCCGGAGTTATTCACCGCGACGTCAAGCCGCAGAACTTGCTCATCGACGACCACGGCCACGTCCGACTGCTCGACTTCGGCCTCTCGATGGTCAAAGACGGCGAGACCGGCGACGAATTCTCGATGGCGATGATCTTCGGCCACGAAAGCGTCGGCACGGCGGAGTTCTCCGCGCCCGAGCAGTCCGCCGACAGCCTGCTGGCCGATGCGCGGTCCGACGTCTATAGCCTGGGAGGCACGCTGTACACGACGCTCACCGGCACGACGCCCTATCAGGCGAAGTCCATGTCCGAGATGTTGCGAGCGCATCGCATCGAGCGGCTGCGGTCGCCGCGGGAGATCGTGCCCAGCATTCCCGAAGGAGTCGCCAACGTCGTCCTGAAGATGCTGGCGAAACATCCCGACGACCGTTACGCCACCGCCGCGGACGCCGCCGCGGCGCTCGCCGAATGGGCCAAGCCCGGCCCGGTGACGTTCCACTTCGGCAGCATTCTGGCGGAACGCCAAAAACACGCCCAGGAAAAGCTGGCGCAACTCTCCAAAGCCCGCTCGACGCCGTCCGGGCTGCGGGGCTCGACCGCCCGGCCGACGACGATCAGTTCGGCCACCGCCGGCTCGGCGACGCGCGGCCGAGTGGCCGGCCGCAGCGGCGTGACGGCGACGGCGAATTCCGGCATTGAATCCGCGGTCAATGCCACGGGCGAAACGTCCCCGCTGGCGCCCGTCCGGGAACATCGCCGCGCGGGGCAACCGATCGATTCGCCGGCGGTGCTGACGTCGCTCGACAACGGCGCGACCATCTCGCTCGGACACGATCAAGTCGTCCTCGGCCGCGGCGAAGATTGCGACGTGCGGATCCAGTCCACGGCCGTCTCCAGCCGGCATTGCGAGCTGCGGTTCGACGGCTTCCACTGGTGGATCAGCGATCTCGGCAGCCGCAACGGCACGCAGGTGAACGGCGCGCCGGTCAAGCAGCAACTGCTCAACGACGGCGACGTCATCCTGTTGGGCAACAGCCTTCGATACCGACTGGATGAGACCGGGTTTGAAACGGCGAAATCGAAGTCGGGCGGTCTCATGCCGCGACTGTTCGCAATCCTGGCCGCGATCGTTGTCTTGATCGCGCTGGCGGCGTGGTGGTTGTCGTCGGGTGGTCGATGACGCGAACTATATAGCCCCCGGTCTCCTGACCGGGGGTCGAACGCTCCGATGATCGCTGTCCGCGCGTCGCCCCCCCCGTCGGGAGACGGGGGGCTATATACTCACTTGATACTCACTTCCGCGACTGCAAATACGCCAACAGATTTCGCAGCTCGTCCGGCGACAGTTGCGTGTCCAGCCCCTTGGGCATGATCGACGTCGCCGACTCGCGCAGCTCGTCAATGGCGTCGCGACGCACACGCACCTCCTGCAGGTCTTTCGTCCGCAGCGTGATGGCGTCCGTGGTCTCGGCGCTGATGACGCCGTCCACCACTTTGCCGTCGCTCGTCGCGACGACGTACGACCGGTAGCCGTTCACGAAGCTCGCGCTGGGGTAGACGATCGCCTCCAGCAAGTCCTTCGGCGACCGGCTGGCCCCGATCGTCGTCAGGTGCGGCCCGACGCGGCCCCCCTCCCCGGCGACCGCGTGACACGAACTGCATGCCGCCTTCTTGCCGAAGAACACGTTGCGGCCCAGCTTCGCGTCGCCGTCGGCGAGCAGCGGGGACAACTCCGTCAGCCGCGCGACCTGGGCGACGGGATCGACGCCCAGC
>JAWXBB010000327.1:0-10830 GCA_034439795.1 Planctomycetaceae bacterium
CCCTCCCCCTTCACCTGCCGGAACATGTCCCCCGGCGAGACCCCCTCCGTTGGCTTCGTGTAGTGGGCGCACCCCGCGGCGTGGATGTGATGATCGCCGGAGTAGAAACCGTACTTGACGGTGTCGATCCAGCGTTCGAGCCGGAAGTCCCACACGGTATCGCCCCGTTCGTTGACGTCGAGCGTGCGGCGCTGCACCCGGTACTCCGGCCCGCGGCTGCTTTCGACGGCGTAACGGCCCGGCGGCAACAGGACGATCTCGCCATCGTTCCGGTAGAGGTGCGGCTGGAAGAAAAAATCCGGCGCGAGTCGCCGAGCCTGCGGCGGATGCACGCGGCCGGCGGCGTCGCGGATCGTCAGCCGGGCCGTCGTTGGCTGGCCGTCGTGATCGAGAATCCTCAGCGACACGGGTTGAGCGGGGCGGATGTCGAACAACAGCGGCGTTTCCCCGCGGAAGCCGAGATCTTGGTTCTGCTGCCCGAGATCGAACCCGATGGTCGCTTCGCGGCGGCCGGACTCATTGCTGTAGATCAAGGCGATCGCATATTCGACCTCCAACCCGCTCAGCGACCCGGTCATGGGCGGATCGCGGAACATCTCGACCGACAAGAACCGGCTGCCGAGGTCGCCGTCCCTCTGCACGCGCAGCAGTTCCAACTGTTCCTGACGCTGCATGCTCAAGAGCGCGGTGCCGTGATAGGCGGCCCCGGCTTGCGGGCTGGAGATGTCGAGCGCCGGCGTCACCCCCGCCGCGTTCAGCACCTTCACCAGCGCCGGCGTGTAGCCCGCCTGCTGCAACGCGGCTTTGGCCGGCCCGCGCTCGACTTTCACGCGGGCTTCGGGATTGATCGACACCGCCAACAGCACGTGCGGATCGAGCAGCGACTGCAACAGTTTCGCATCGCGATTCGTGGCCGCCGTCTTGAGGTCTTTGACGACTTCTCCCGGCAACGGCGTGCCGAGGAGCTCCAGCGCCTCAATCACTCGCCCTACGTTCGCGCCGAGCGGTTGGCCTTCGACGTTCGCGGTGGGGACATCGGCGGCGGTGGCTCGCGTCGCAAGCGTTAACAAGATCGCGAGGGCGAATGGGCGGGGTTTCATGCGATCCCTTAGATAGCCCCCGGTCTCCTGACCGGGGGGCGGACGACGTTCGACATCGAGCGCGCTTCGACCCCCCGTCGGGAGACGGGGGGCTAAATAGTCACTTCAACCCGCGCAGCAGCATCAGCGATGCGATCACGAAGTCGATCACGAACCGGTATTTCCAGACCCGCACGCACAGCCGCGGCGACGGCACCAGCGCCCGGGCGGCGATCACCAGATACAGGTTGGCTGCAAACAGAAACGCGAAGTGGACGAGCACCGCCAGCGGCACCGCGATGACCGCCGTCGCGACGTCCAGCCGCTTGATCAGATTCACCGCCACGAAATGACCGAACGCCGCGGCGATGCAGAAGTGTCCCATCCACCATACGGCCAGCCACGGCCGCCAGAACCACGACATCATCGGCAACCGGGCCGCCATCGCCAGCGCGAACGGCAAACGGATGACGGGCAGCGTCGGGTCGAACGGCAGAGGAGGCTCGCCCCGATCGGCCAGCCGCCCCACCGACGCTTCCGCGGCCATCCGCGCAATCAGCAGCGCCAACCAGCCCGTGACCAGCGTCATCGGCACCCCGGCGACAATGATCGGGATGCGGCCCTGAACCAGGCCGACCAATGCGATCAGCCCGAACACCACCGGCGCAAAGAAGCCGATGAAGAACGCCGCCAGCAGTCCCAACGTCGTCTCGAACGTGACCTGAACCTCCAGCGGTCCATGCCAGGATGTTGCATCGGTGCTGACGGCGGAGGTGCTCACGATACGACGTCGCTCCAGGAAGCCCAGGGATTGCTATCCCTGGGCTTCTTCAACTCTATTCGACGCCGAGGGCGGCGACAATCGGGAAGCGCTGCGAACTCGGGCCGCGGTCGGTTCACCGGGGGCGAACGGGGCGATATCATCGACTGTCATTCGACACTCAAAATCACACCCGGAGCGACTGCGATGACACGTTGGTTGTGCGTTCTGACGGCTCTGACCGCCCTTGTCGCGACGGCGTCGGCTCAGGAGAAGCCCAAAGCCAGGGCCCTGATGCTCACGCAGAGCGTGGGATTCGTCCACGGGTCGGTGAACCGCAAGGAGCAGACGCTCGCGCCGGCCGAGATCGCGATGACGCAGCTCGGGCAGCAGACGGGGCTGTTCGAGGTGCATTGCACGCAGAACGCCGAGGCGGACTTCACCAAGGAGAACCTCGCCAAGTACCAGCTCATCATGTTCTACACGACCGGCAAGCTGCCGATCAGCGAAGAAAACCTGGACTACTTCTTCAAGGACTGGCTGCCGGCGAAGGGGCATGCCTTCATCGGCTTTCACTCGGCGACCGACACGCTTCACGATTACCAGCCGTACTGGGACATGGTCGGCGGGACATTCACCGAGCATCCGTGGAATGCGGGGGACACGGTCACCATCAGCGTCCACGACACGGCCCATCCGGCGATGAAGCCGTTCGGCGAGGAGTTCCAGTTCAAGGACGAAATCTACCAGTACAAGAACTGGCAGCCGGACAAGGTGCATCTCCTCATGAGCCTCAACATGGCGAAACTCAAGACGAAGCGGCCGTACCTCGTGCCGGTGTCGTGGGTCAAGGAGTACGGCGAGGGGCGGATGTTCTACACGAACCTCGGTCATAACGAGGGAACGTGGACCAATCCGCAGTTCCTCGCCCACGTCACCGGCGGCGTTCAGTGGGCGCTCGGACTCGCCGAGGGAAGCGCGAAACCCAACCCCGAATTGTCGGCGAAGCTGGAACGGAAGGCCCGCGCCGATCAGGAGTGGAAGAGCGGCATCGAGTGGGAGACGCCGCGGGTGATTGGAACGGACCCGGTCCCATCCGACGCCGTCGTGCTGTTCGATGGCCAGGATCTGTCGCAGTGGGACGGCGGCGACAAGTGGGAGATCAAGGACGGTTATGCGATCTCCAAGGGGGGCAGCATCACGACGAAGGACTCGTTCGGCGACTGCCAGTTGCACATCGAATGGGCGTCTCCGGAGAAGATCGAAGGCAGCGGACAGGGTTGCGGCAACAGCGGCGTGTACCTGATGGGCAAGTATGAGGTGCAGGTGCTCGATTCCTTTGAGAACGACACCTACGTCGACGGCCAGGCGGGTTCGATCTACAAGACGAAGCCGCCGCTTGTGAATGCGTCGCGGAAGCCGGGCGAGTGGCAGGCATACGACATCATTTTCCACGCGCCGAAGTTCGACGACGCGGGCCAGCTGCAAAAGCCCGGCTTCGTGACCGTGCTGCACAACGGCGTGCTGATTCAGGACCACACGGAACTGTTGGGGACGACGTCGTACACCGCGCCGCCGTCGTACGAACGGCATTCGCCGCGGCTGCCGCTGAGCCTGCAATACCACGGCAACGCGGTCCGGTTCCGCAACATCTGGATTCGCGAGATCCCGGACATCGTGGGGAAACGGCCGGAGTAGCCCGAGTTGGATGCGTGCAGACTCGGAAGCCCAGGGATTGCTATCCCTGGGCTTCTTGGGCGCGCCAGGCGGTGATGAGGCGCTGTGCGATGTCGGCGCGCGGCATCGCGAGATTCGCGATGAACTCCGCGTGCGGGCGGTCGCTGCGGTAATCGGGTTGATGGCTGGGGAAGCGGAGGTAGCGGGCGACGCGCGACAGGTCGAAGTCGTACAGCACCGTGCCGTGATGCAGCAGTGCGTTCCGCAACCAGCGCTGCGAGTTGCCGGAGAACTTGCGACCGTCGAGCACCAGGTCGCTGACGCCGCGGACTTCGATGCGGTGCCGATCGTCCGAGAGCGCATCCGCGAGACGCTGCATAATGTCGGCGGTGACGGCGGGCACGCCGCAGCGGCGATGGTCTTCGGTGATCGGCAGCACGAGCGAATAGCACAGGCAGCCGGGGCCGATCACCACGGCCCCGCCGCCGCTGCAACGGCGCAGGATCGGAATGCCGTCGGCGTGACACGCGGCGTCATCGACTTCGGCGTCGATGACGTTCGAGCGGCCGACGATGACGGCGACCGTCGGCGATTCCCACAACCGCAACGCGGCGCGCGACGGGTCGGCGTCCACCTGCTTCAACAGCGCTTCATCCGCGGCGAGGTGGTCGTCCGGCGTGGGACGGGTGTCGTCGTGCAGATGGAGGGATATGGGCCACATGGACATCGTCACTGATTTAGTGATCGCGGTTGGTCTTGAACCCGAAGGGTTCGCAGAAAGTAGCCGGGGGTCGAAGTCTTCGGAGACCCCCGGAAAACCTCGTCGAGATCCGTGAGCATCCCAGCGGGATGCCAGAAGCGCCTATTCTGGCATCCCGCTGGGATGCGAAGACATCTGTGACCGCGACCGGGGGGTCTCCGCGAAGCGCTGCGACCCCCGGCTACTTTATGCGACCTCTTCGAGGTCAAGAACGAGACATCGATCCCTCTGCCCGGACCACGAGAGGTTGCTCGGAAGAGCGCGAAACCGCAAGCGTGGTGGAGGCCTGCGATGAGCGTCGAAGCGGTTTCAAAACCCAATCCTGACTGTTGCCGTTGGAGGCGGGACATTGATCGGTGGTCGAGTATGCCGAAGGCGTTCGATCACACAGCCCAGGGTCGCGAGTCTGCGAGCGCACCCTGGGGCAACGGCGTCCGACGTACACCGACCCTGAAGGGGTCGCATCATCGGCCGCCTCAGACCTTCATGAAACCCTTTCAGGGTATGGAGTTCATCAAATCGCTACCCAGGGTGCGCTCGAGGACTCGCGACCCTGGGCTGTGCGATGCAACGCCTTCGGCGTAAAAACCATGTCGTTTTGAAACAGCGATAGGAAGTTGTTAAAAGTGGATGGCGCGGCCTTCAACGGCCATTGCGGCCTCCTTCATGCACTCGGCGAGCGTGGGGTGCGCGTGCGAGCTGCGGGCGATGTCCTCGGCGGTGGCGCCGAATTCGATCGCCACCGCGGCTTCCGCGATCAGGTCGCCGGCCCGCGGACCGAGGATGTGCACGCCCAGCACGCGGTCGGTCTCGGCGTGGGCCAGAATCTTCACGCGGCCTTCGGTCATGCCGAGCGCCTTGGCGCGGCCGTTGGCCATGAACGGGAACGTCCCCTTGCGGTACGGGATTTCGTCCTGCTGGAGCTGTTCCTCGGTCTTGCCGACGGAGGCGATCTCCGGTTCGGTGTAGACCACGCCGGGGATGGCGTCGTAGTTGACGTGGCAGTATCCGCCCGCGATGCCGTCGACGCAGGCCATGCCCTCCTCCTCCGCCTTGTGGGCCAGCATCGGTCCGGACAGGACGTCGCCGATGGCGTAGATGCCGGGGACGCTGGTGCGGAACTTGTCGTCGACGATGACGCGGCCGCGCTCGTCGCGCGTCACTTTGAGGTCATCGAGACCCAGTCCGGCGAGATTGGGAGTGCGGCCGACGGCGAGCAGCACGCGGCCGCACGCGATCGGGGCAGATTCCGCACATTCGACGAGGCACTGTCCGTCCTTGACCTTCGCGGCGACGACGCGCATGCCGAGGCGGAACTCCAGCCCCTGCTTCGTGAAAATCTTCTGCGCTTCGGTCGCAAGTTCATTGTCCATCCCCGGGAGAATCCGCGGCAGATACTCGAGGACGGTGACCTTGGCTCCCAGCCTGGCCCAGACGCAGCCCAATTCGAGGCCGATGACGCCGGCTCCAATCACGACCAAATGCTGCGGCACTTCCGGGTACGACAGGGCTTCAGTGCTGGTGCCGATGCGGTCATGATCGACCTCCACGCCATTGAGCGGAGCCGATTGGCTGCCGGTCGCGATGATGATGTGTTTCGCATTCAGTTCCACCGGTTCGGGGCCGTCGACGGTGACCTTCCCCGGCGCGACGATCCGGCCGCGGCCGACGTATCTTGTGACCTTGTTCTTGCGGAACAGGCCGTCGATCCCCTTGGTGAGCGAGCCGACGATCTGATCCTTCCGCTTCAGCATCGCCGGCAGATCGACCTTGAGTTCGCCCGTGGCGATGCCGTGGTCGGCGAAATGCAGCTTGGCATGCTGATACAGATGACTGGACTCCAGCAGCGCCTTGGACGGAATGCAGCCGACTCTGAGGCAGGTGCCGCCGAGCGCCGGCTCCAGCTCGATGCAGGCGGCGTTCATCCCGAGTTGTGCAGCGCGGATGGCGGCGACGTAACCGCCCGGCCCGGCGCCGATCACCACGACATCATGCTGGCTCATCGAATCACTTCACGAGTGGGAGAGGAAAAAAGAAACCCAGGGATGGCAATCCCTGGGCTTCCGTGCCGCGTGCGAGCATCATCGCGCATCAGACTTCCAGCAGCAACCGCAGCGGGTTTTCGATGCAGTCCTTGATGCGTTTGAGGAAGGTGACGGCTTCGCGGCCGTCGACGATGCGGTGGTCGTAGGTCAGCGCGAGGTACATCATCGGGCGGATGACGACCTGGCCGTCCTTGGCGATGGGACGGTCCTGAATGGCGTGCATGCCGAGGACGCCGCTTTGGGGCGGGTTGACGATCGGCGTGGAGAGCATCGACCCATATACGCCGCCGTTACTGATCGTGAACGTGCCCCCTTTGAGTTCCTCGGGGCTGAGCTGTCCGGTCTGCGACCGCTTGGCGAAGTCGGCGATGGCGAGCTCGATCTGCGCGAACGTCATCGTCTCGGCATTGCGGAGGACCGGGACGATCAAGCCCTTGCCGCCGCCGATGGCGATGCCGACGTCGCAATAGTCGTGATAGATGATGTCGTGCCCGTGGATCTGGGCGTTGATGGCGGGGTGGGCCTGCAGCGCGTCGATGGCGGCCCGGACGAAGAACGACATGAAGCCGAGCTTGATGCCGTACCGTTCGGTGAAGGCGTCCTGATGCTGCTTCCGCAGGGCCATGATGCCCGACATGTCGCATTCGTTGAACGTGGTGAGCAGCGCCGCGGTGTGCTGGGCCTCCACGAGCCGCGAGGCGATCGTGCGGCGGATGGGGCTCATCGCCTGGCGACGGATGGCGCGGTCGCCGGCGGGCTTGGCGACGGTCGCCGGCATCACGCTGACCGGGCCGGGAGTCGGTTTCGGCGCGGCGGCTTGTGAGGGTGCGGTCTTTGCCGTCGCGACGGCGCGTTGCACGTCTTCCTTCAGCACGCGACCGCCGGGACCGGTCGGCGGCACCTGCCCGGCCGAGACGCCGGCTTCGGCGGCCAGCCGTTGTGCGGCGGGCATGACGCGCGGTTCGGCGGGGGGGCCGTTGTCCTTTCCACTCGGTGCGGCGGGGGCTTCGGCCGTGATGGCGGGCACGGCGGTCGGGTCGATCTCGGCGATGACCTCCCCGACGGCGGCGGTGTCCCCCAGCACTTTCAGGATCTTCGTCAACACGCCGGCCGACGGCGCGGGAATGTCCTGCGTGGCTTTTTCACTTTCGTATTCGACGAGCGCCTCGTCGAGGGCGACTTTCTCGCCGACCCGCTTCTTCCATTCGCCGATCATCACTTCGGAGATGGACTCGCCGACGGGCGGCACGACGACTTCAACGGGCATGGAAGTCTGACACTTTCAATGAAGGGGCATCAGGGGCAAAGCGGGCGGCGTCCCACCGTGGACGCAAACGCGGCTGTGTGCTGAATTGTGGCCGCGGGGGCCGTGTGCGACAACCGTCGCCGATGGATTCGACGCTGGTTCGGCGCAGTCGTTCATTCCTGGTCGCAGGATCCGGTGAAGCGGACGGACTGTTTTCAGCCCCGAAGGGGCGGCAGACCGTAGCCCCAGGCGTGAGCCTGGGGTTTGGGTTCATCTGCGGCAGCAAACCCCGAAGGGGCGACAGAATGTCGGGGCTCATTCGATTTCTGCCGCCCCTCCGGGGCTTCCACCAAGGGGATGTGCCGTTCCCCAGGCTTACGCCTGGGGCTACGATCTTTCGCCCCGCTGGGGCTGAAGAGTGGCCACCGAGCACCGACTGCACTCGCTTCAATCCTCCTGATCGCCGCCGAGCGCTGCGATCAGGATTTCCTGCTGCTCGAGTTCGTGGCTGTGCTGCGAGCCGGTCGCCGGGCTGGCGGACGCCGGTCGGGAAATCCCGGCGAACGGGTTGCGGCCGAACACGCGGTCGCACCACAGCGCCCGCAGGTATCGCCAGGCGCCCATGTTTTCCGGCTCCTCCTGGACCCAGGTGACGCTCGCCTCCGGCGCGTATCGCGACAACTGCTCCAGCAGCTCGGTCTGCGGGATGGGATAGATCTGTTCGAGCCGCAGGATGGCGACGTCGTTTCGCCCGAGCTTGTCGCGACGGGCGGCCAACTCGTAGTAGATCTTGCCCATGCACAGGATGACCTGCTTGACCTCGCTGTCGGACCGGGCCAGCGCGTCCGGCAAGACGCGGCGGAACGTGCCCGTTGCGAGATCGGTCATGGGCGACGCCACGTGCGCCGCCCGCAGCAGCGATTTCGGCGTCATCACGATCAGCGGCTTGCGCCATTTCTTCAGCACCTGCCGGCGGAGCAGATGGAAGAATTGAGCGGCAGTGCTCGGGTAGACCACCTGGATGTTGTCCTCGGCGGCGAGCGTCAGGAACCGCTCCAACCGGGCGCTGGAATGTTCCGGCCCCTGTCCCTCGAATCCGTGCGGCAACAGCATCACGAGGCCGCTCAGCCGGTTCCACTTGTCTTCGGCGCTGACGATGAACTGGTCGATCACCACCTGGGCGACGTTGACGAAGTCGCCGAACTGGGCCTCCCAGCAGACGAGTCCGTCGGGGCAGTCGAGGCTGTAACCGTAGTCGAAGCCCATGCAGCCGACTTCCGACAGCGCGCTGTTGTAGACGTCGACCGGCGCTTGATCCGCCGACAGATGTTGTAGCGGTGCGTACGGCTTGCCGGTTTCGTAATCGCGCAGCACGGCATGCCGGTGGCTGAACGTGCCCCGTTCGGTGTCCTGACCATGCAGCCTGACGCGGTGGCCCTGCACGGCGAGCGAGGCATACGCCAACAGCTCGGCGGAACCCCAGTCGACCGGCGACTCG
Source organism: Planctomycetaceae bacterium (assembly GCA_034439795.1). Classification (GTDB taxonomy): domain Bacteria; phylum Planctomycetota; class Planctomycetia; order Planctomycetales; family Planctomycetaceae; genus DSVQ01. The sequence goes on from JAWXBB010000327.1 coordinate 9,066, forward strand.
CCGCGGGCGATCGCGGCCCGTTTCTGGTAGACGCCTTCGGGCTTCTTCGGCTGGCCGCCGTTGTGGATCTTGGGATGCGGTGTGAAGCCCTCGGGGAAGGTCGTGATCCTGGTCATCAGGTCGGACAGCGTCTCGACCGGAACGCCGGTGTCCACATCGGCGACATTCGCCTCGTGACCGCCGTGGTAGCCGGTCCACACGCCGTGCAGCATGTCCCACTTGTGAACGTATTCCGCCGACTTCGCGACTTCCAGTTCCGATTCGAGCTGTTGCCGGTGCTGCGAGATGATCTGCTCGGCCTCGGCCTCAGTCACACCCCCGAGCTTGGCCAGATGCTCGAAATAGCTCTTCGCAACCGTCTTACGGGCGCGGATCGCCTTGTACATTTTCGGCTGCGTGAAGTCCGCCTCGTCGACTTCGTTGTGGCCCCGCAGCCGGTAGCAGTACATGTCGATGACGACGTCCTGCTTGAACTCGCGGCGGAAGTCGAGCGCCAACTGCACGCACTGCGCAACCGCTTCCGGATCTTCGCCGTTCACGTGGAAGATCGGAATCTGCAGCATCTTGGCGACGTCGGTGCAGTAAGGCGTGGACCGGCCCTGTTCCGGATCGGTGGTGAAGCCGACCTGATTGTTGACGACGACATGCACCGTCCCGCCGATCTTCGTGGACTCCAGGGCGCTGATATTGAGCGTCTCCTGCACCACCCCTTCGCCGGGGAACGCGGCGTCGCCGTGAATCAGCAGCAGCATCACCTTCTGCCGCTTGGCGTCGTGATGCCGATCCTGCTTGGCCCGCACGCGCCCCATCGCCACGGGGTTCACGAACTCCAGATGGCTGGGGTTGAAGCACAGCGACAGATGCACTTTCTTGCCGTCGCCCGAGTACCAGTCGTTGCTGTAACCGAGGTGGTACTTCACGTCCCCCCGGCCGACGTGCAACTGCGGGTCGAGGTCGGCGAACTCGCGGAAGATCGCCCGGGGGCTTTTGCCCATGATGCTGGTCAGCACGTTCAGCCGGCCGCGGTGGGCCATGCCGAGCACCACTTCTTCGACGCCGTGTTCGGCCCCGTGATAGATGGCCTGATCGAGCAGCGGAATCAGCGTCTCGGCCCCTTCCAGCGAGAAGCTCTTCTTCCCCTGGAATTTCTTCTGGATGAATTCCTCGAAAATGACGGCGTCGCTGAGCCGCTTGAGAATCCGCAACTGCTGTTCGCGGGTCAGCTTGATGTGATTTTCCGTCGCCTCGATGCGGTTCTGCAGCCACTCGCGGACGCGCAGGTCGTCGATGTGCATGAACTGCACGCCGATCGACCGGCAGTAGGTGTTGCGCAGCCATTGCAGGATTTCTCGCAACGTTCGCAGATTGGGACCGCTCGCCGTCACGGTCGAGAAATGCCGGTCCAGGTCGGCGTCGGTGAACCCGCACGATTCCGGATCGAGTTCCGGCACCGCGGGCCGGGGGCGACCGAGCGGGTCGAGATGGGCGGCGTAATGGCCCATCGCCCGGTAGTTGCGGATGAGCATGCCCACCCGTTCCTGCTGAATCGAGGCGTCCAGCTCGACCGGGCTGACCACCGTCCCGCCGCCGAGCCGCGGGGACTTGAACGGGTCGGGACTGCCGGCCGGCTGCCTGACGACGGCGTCGGCGAGCTGTCGGAAGTATTCGCGCCACTCCTGCGAGACCAGGTCGGGCGATTTCAGATAATCGTTGTACAGCCCCTCAATGTACGACAGGTTCGACGTATCCACCGGCACGACATCGC
>JAWXBB010000328.1:0-57146 GCA_034439795.1 Planctomycetaceae bacterium
AGATCGAAGTAGCGTCCACTCAGTCGCAACAACTCCGCGAGCGCGAGACGGGCCTCAAGATTCGCGGAATCGAAGTGGAGCGCGCGCCGATATTCGCGTTCGGCTTGAGACACATGTCCGATCGCCAGCCAGGCCGACCCGGCCTGCTGGTGAGCCATCGCGGCGCCCAATTGATGATCGTCGATCTGCGCGAACAGTTCTTCGGCGCGATCCAACCGGTCCGACTGCAAAGCCATCGTGCCGGCCAGCACCAGTTCGTTCGGGGACGGAGTCGCGACCTTCAGCGCCTGCTCGGCGACGGCGAGCGCCTGCTCCCAGTGGTTTCGGGCCATTTCCGTGCGAGCCTGTCGCCACAATTCCGCGGCGCTGGGTTGGCGCGCCTTCCAGAGGATCGCCCCGGCTCCGCCGAGCATCGCCAATGCCAACACTCCCACCAGGCTGCGCCGAGCGATTGACCATCGGCCAGTGAGAGTGGAAGGCATCTGGAGGCTACTCGTCGATCAACGGCAAGTCAGGGAACAAGATCGGGCGAAGGCTGGACTCGCGACAGCGGAAAGGCCTGCGATCGCCCTTCAATGATAACGACTTCGCGATCGAGCGGTACGTCCGTCAATTCCACCGTTTCACCATTGGGCCAACTGACTTCCATCGCCACCGTCTCTGTGGGCAGCAGCCCCACGCCGAGGAAGATGTCACGCTGATTGCTGGAGGCGTACCCATCGCCGGCCGTCAATTGCCGGACGATGCGCCGCTCTCCGCTGCGGATGCTGACCATCGTGCCGATGGCATCCCGCGCCGAGGCGGTTCCGACGCAGCGCACGTGCAGCCATCGACCGCGCCGCTCCGATTCGTTGGTTAGCAACTCCGCCGGACGGTCCAGATGCGACACGGCGGCGTCGGGACGGCCATCGCGGTTCCAATCCAGCACCGCCAGGCCACGTCCCAGATATTCGCCCGCAAAATAGCTTCCGGCTTCCGTCGGGGGCACCAACTGGAATCCCCGACCGGCGCGGTTGCGAAACAGTTGCGGCGGCATCTGGTACAGCGATCCCGACTCGCGCCGATCGTTCACGTGACCGTTGGCGACGATCAATTCGGGGTCGCCATCGAGGTCAACATCCAGGAACTGCGCCCCAAATCCCAGCAGGCCGCGGCTCAAAGCCGTCAACTGGAACTCCTGGCTGCGATCGTTCAGGAAACCATCCGATTGTTGGACGTAGAGCGTGGTCGACTCCCCCTCGAAGTTCGTGACGAACAGGTCCAACCGGCCGTCTCCGTCGGCATCGTTCGCGGCAATGCCCATGCTGGCTTGAGCGCGTCCGGCGGCATCCACGGCGGTGCCGCGAAGAAAGGCTTCGTCCACAAATCGCCAGGGCTGCTCGATCCGTTCGGGAGACCGTTCGCGAACAAAGTGGAAGTTCGCGGTGGCATCGTTCGCGACATAGACGTCCAATGTATCCGGCTGGGTGATCCGGCCGACGACGAGACCCATTCCGCGCCCTTCCGGACGGTCGATGCCCGCTTCAGCCGAGCAGTCCTCGAAACGGCCGTCGCCGAGACTCCTCAGCAATTGATCGGGGGCGGCCGAAAAGACCAGCGGCTGGCAAGTCAGGCGGTTGACGCCGCGGCTGTCCGGACAGACGCGGGTGAACACGTCGTCGCCCGCCAAGTAGTTCACCACGTAGATGTCGGGATTCGAGTCGCCGTCCAGGTCCGCGATAGCGGCGCTGAGGCTCCAGGCATCGCGGGTGACCGCGGCGAATTCCTGCGACCGCTGGAATGTTCCATCGCCGCAATTGTGCCACAGAACATTCGCGCCGATGTTGAGCACGAGCAGGTCCGGGAAGCCGTCATTGTCGACGTCGCCGGCACAGACGCCCTGGCCAAAGCCTTCGTCCGTGAGACCGGCGGAGTCCGTCACATCCCGCCACGCTGTGCCGGACACGTTTTGCCAGAGCCGATCGACAACGGCCATCGGGTTCCCGCGCTGCGCGAACTCGCCACCCTCTGGAAAATACAGATCGGGGTAGCCGTCGCGATCGTAATCGACAACCCCCACGCCGCCGCCCGTGAATTCGTACATCCTTTGCAGGCCGGTGCGCAGGCAGTCGCCGCCGTTGTGGTAGTCGAAGGTCAGTCCGGATCGCAGCGCGTCTTCGCGAAATGCGAGCGGCGAGTGCGACTCGCCGGGTGCGTGCTCCGGCGTCGCTGGTCCGGTGGTCTCGAACCGTGGCGTTGCAAACCGCTCCGGATTGAGGCCCCGTACGGGATTGGCCGCGGGATCGGTGCGGACCAGATCGAGATGGGCCACGCGGGGAGCCAGCCGGTCCAGTGTTAGTCGAGGCCAGCTCAAAGCGGGATTCAATCGCGACGCAAGCCGGCTCCATCCGAAGGCTTCCCAATACAATCCCAGCGACTCCGCCAATTCGACCGCTTGCTCGATCGCGTCCCAGTTCTTCGGTCGCCGCGCCTGGGAGACCGCGGCCGTGTAACGTTCGAGACGTTCGGCCCGCTCCATCAACTTTGCGGCCAGATCCGGTTCGCCCAGCCGGTGCAGGCCGCGGCCGAGGTTCAGGCACGCGGCGATGTCATTGGGGTCGCGGGACAGAACCTCCCACGCGCAGCGCAGCGCCCCGTCCTCGTCGTGCCAGCGCTGCGAGGCGGACATCGCCACGCGCCAGTAGTCGGCCTCGTTCCGGACTGCGGGCGGCGCCGTTCGCAACCAGTCCTGCAAGTCGCCGTCCGCCCCCAGGGACAACAGCAACCGTCCCAGCAGCAAACGGGCCTGCACCGATTCCGAATGCTCGTTCAGGATCGACTCCAAATCCCAGCGGGCGCGCGGCTCGTCTCCCGCTTGCATGGCCAGCCGGGCGCGTGCGCAGCGGGCCGCGATATCCTCCGGTTCGGTCTGATCGGCAGGTGAGAGCAGTTGCGGGTCGACGTTCAGATCGGAGCCGCGGACGAGCAGGTCGAGGTGAAAATTCGAGCAGGCATCGAGCTGAATGAGCCGAATCAAACAGGTCGCCAGCTCGTTCCAACGTCCTTCGATGGCGAGCGTTTGCGCCAGCCCGTGGATGGCCTCGGCGTTGTCCGGCGCGAGTTCGATCGCCTGCCGATAGAGCCGTTCCGCCCGGCCGAGTTGATGCAATTGTCGCAGGCTGGTCTCGGCGGCATGGAGGCGAGCTTGCAGGGCGGACGGCGAATCCGGCGGCACCCGTTCCCAGGCATCGACGGCGGCGCTCAAGTCCCCGCGCGCGGCGGCGGACCGCGCGCGTTTCATCAACGACTCCGCGGACTGTGGGGCGAAATAGGCGGTGGAGCACCAGACTGCGAAGCCGACGACGACCGCCGCCAAAACCAGCCACCACCGCGAGGCGACGGAGGCATTCGCAGGGTGGGCAACGTCGGTTCCTCGCTCCGATGTCGTCAAGGTTTCTGCAGTTTCTCCCGTCGGCTGGCATACTCCGCCAGGGCGGCCAATGATTCCGGATGATCGGCGTCCAACTCCAGCGCCGATTGTAACCAACTGATTCCCTCGTCGGGGTTGCCGTATTCCAGAAGCGTCTTCCCGATTTGGAATCGCAAGTCGACGCGCGTCGGCGATCGTTCGAGCAACTCCAGTTGGTTTCGCAGTTCCGATTGGGCACGTTGCTGAGCCGCGACGTACTGGAAATGCTCTTGCGCCTCAGCACGGCGCCCCGCGGCCTGGAGCGCCATCGCGAGGGAATACCGGACATCCGGCTCGTACGGACGCTCGCGGCAAACGGCGTCGAGCAGCGGCACGGCCCGTTCGGCATCGCCATCCGTCGCCAGCAGCTTTCCCAGCCAAAACCGACCGTCCCAGGAGTCTGGGGTGATTTTGAGCGCCTGTTCGAAGCGCTCGCGCGCCTGAACCAGTTCGCCCGATTCCAACAGGCAGCGTCCCAGGCCGATCAGCGCGGCCGGATTGCGCGGGGACGACCGTCGGCAGCGCTCGAACTGTTCGCGAGCCGCGTCCAATTGATGCAGATTCCGGAGCGCCTCCGCCCACTGCAAACGGACGTCGTCGCGATGCGGCGCCATCGCCAGGGCCTTTTCAAACTCCTCGGCCGCCTGGCTCCAGGTTTGCCGCTGCGCGAAGTACATCCCGCGAATGACCAACGGCTGCGGATCTTGAGGATAATCGCGCTTCCAGGCCTCGAGAACGGTCATCGCTTCCTTGAGGCGGAAGGCGGCCAGGTATCCACTGGCGATGGCTTCGCAGATCGCCGGGGCGTCGTCACCAGCATCCATCAGCAAGGCGGAGACCTCGCCTTCCGCTTGACCCATGTGCCCGGACTGCATCCGGGCCAGAACCTGCTCGCGATGCAGCCGGATCGCCGGAAAGCCGGCTTTCAAGGCCCTTTCCAAATGGGCCTGCATCAAATCCGGCCGGCCGCGCAGCCGCTCGACGCGCGCCATCCAGAATTGAGACTCGCCCCGGCCGGAATCCAGCGCCTCGGCCCGTTGAAACCAGGCCAGCGCCGCATCCAATTTCCGCAGATTCACGGCATTTCGGCCGCGCCAATTGGCAAAATCGGCAAACCACGGCCGACCTTGCCAGACGACCAGCCCCAGCGCGACACAGACGGCGGCGAGAACCAATCGCTTGCGGAACACCTGCCGGATTCGCGCCCTCGGCCGCCGGCCAGAGGGCGAGGCCTTGTGCTCAGCAGTGGTCGCCATAACAGCCGTCGCCAACTGCGGGAAAAACTCAGAAGAACCGCCTCGGCCAATGCTATCCCGCCCTTAAAGCACCAGCAAGCACGGGTCGCCCGGAATGGCAAGCCTTTCCAGTCCGAATCGGCCGCGTGAACGCCGACATTGAGGACGGCGGTCGAGCCGGCGGTACGAGGCCTCACACCGGCCCAGCGACGCGGTTCGATCGCATTCAAGGGCCTCCGTACCTCGGGCGGCGACCGGATCAATCGGAAAAACGCAATTCGCCAGAAAATTGTGCGGGTTTTTCGTTGACGCAATGCCGAAGCAACGATAACTTCAATAGCTATCCAACTTTGATGCCCTGTTCTGGGCATCCTTGCCACCTGTCCTGCAAACTTGTTTTCTCCCAGCTTGTCAACCTCATACCAAGGAGAAGCGCATGCACACCCCTGCCCAAGCCCCCCGGTCAACCAAGCCCATTGGGCTCACGTTGTCCCGCGCGTTCACGTTGATCGAGTTGCTGGTGGTGATTGCCATCATCGCCATCTTGATCGCGCTGCTGCTGCCGGCTGTGCAACAGGCCCGCGAAGCCGCCCGCCGCACGCAATGCCGGAACAATCTCAAGCAACTCGGTCTGGCCATGCACAACTACCACGACAATTTCAACCGGTTCGGGGCGACGTTCTGGCGCTCGCCGTGGTCGGACCCCGGCATTATCGGCGGGGTGAACGACTGGACGAACGGCACCAAGGGGAGCTGGATGGTGCGGATCCTGCCGTACATCGATCAGGCCCCGCTGTACAACGCGATGAATTTCGCGGCCGAGACTCCGGGACCCTGCCCGAACTGTCACCTGGAAGCGCAGCCGCTCCCTGGTCCGAGCGGCAAGCTCATTCGCGGCACGGTGATCGAGGCCTTTTGCTGTCCGACCGACCGGGCGCCGAAATCCAACCGGGACGACCCGAATTGGGCCAAATCCAGCTATGCCATCAGCATCGGGAACGCCGCGATGGGCGCGCAACCGGGTTGTGGTCAGGGGTACACGCCATTTCTCGGGAATTCCTTCGGGCTGGGCGTCGCGGCTCATGCCGACGGCGACCGTGCGCACCACGTCTCCGGCATTGCCTCGCGTTGCAACTGGGCGGCCAGCATCTCCGACATCGGCGACGGCACGTCGAACACCATCCTGGTTGGTGAGTCGCTGCCGGAATGCGTCGACCATATGTGGGCCGGCTGGCTGCATTTCAACAACGTCTGGATCTCGACCACGGCTCCCATCAACTTCCCGATTCACTGTCAAGGCCGGCCGGCGGTGACGGAGACCATTCCCGGTTGCCACGACTGGAACGATCACGGCTATGCCCAAGGTTTCAAATCGGACCATGTGGGCGGGGCTCACGTGGTTCTGGCCGACGGCGCCGTCCGATTCCTCGGGAACAACATCGACTACATGACGTACCAGCGGTTGGGTGACCGCCGCGACGGCCAGGTGGTGGGCGACTTCTAATCGGGTCGGTCTGAAAATGTTGACGCTCTGCGAGCCTCGAGTGCCTGATCGCTCGAGGCTCGCGATCTTCTACAGCGCCGTTGTTCGCTGTGAGGGGGAATGGCTGCGCACGCTCCGAGGGGCACCGCTTCGCATCGCAGTCGGATGGAACATCGCTTCTTCGTGATTTCGGCTAGAAAAGGGACAGACTATGGTGATGGGATTCGCCGCCAACGGCAGCGGCAGTCGAGCAGGCGTCGCGATGCTTCTGGCGATCGCCGGGGCGCTGTTCCTTCAGGGGTGCGGTGGCGAACCGCCGCGGCCGAAGCCCGTTCCGGTGAAGGGGACCGTCACGTTCCGCGGCAAGCCGCTGGCGAAAGCCCGCGTCACCTTCTACGGCAAGGGGGCTCCGATGCCGGCGACCGGCGAGACCAACGACGCCGGCGCGTTCGAACTGTCGATGTACGCCCAGGGAGACGGGGCGCTCGCGGGTGAGAACAAGGTGACGTTGGACTTGATTTCGAGTGGTGGCGATAGCACGTCTCCCCCCGATGCCACCAAATTGGCGATGGGCGGCGCGTCGACGCCGCTGAAAGCGGAAATCGGGAAAAAAACCGACGGCGGGGTGACACTCCCCAAGAACTACAGCAACTCGTCCAACACTCCGTTGACGGTGACGGTGAAGCCCGAGGGTGAAACGGACCTCAAACTCGAGCTGAAGTAGTGCTTCGTCCAAGCTGAGAGGACGGGTGCCACTGGCGGCGGGCTTCGGCCGCCAGTGCTGTTTTTGGTTCGGAACAAAGACACTGGTGGCCCAAAGCTGCCGCCAGTGGCACCCAACGCTTCGCCGTCCTCGGTCGCGTTGATCGATCAGCGGGGCGGCTCGTTCCACCAGATCACCAGCGGCTCCAAGGTGACCGTCCGCTGTTCCGCGTAATTGGGAACAGCCAGATCGGTATCGCCGTCTGCATCCAGATCGGCCGCCAGAACGGTCATGTGACCGGCCTCTCCCACCTCCAGGGAATGGCGGACGAATTCGCCTGGCTGCGTTTGCTCCAGCCACATCAAGGTCTCGTTGAGCGGCTGGGATTGCTGCTTTCGCAGCGTCGCCGGCAGGAATGCGGCGGCGATGACATCCAGGTCGGCGTCGCCGTCGAGGTCGGCCGCCACCGCCCGCATGGCTCCCGGCAAGTCAGCGAGCCGCCTCGCAAGAAACGGAAATTCGCCGCGGTTTTCCAGCCAGTGGACCCCATGCGAGGGTTTCAGCGAGTGGCTGTCCAGCGTGTCTCCGTTGGTGGCCAGGACGTCCAAATCGCCATCGCGATCGAGGTCCACAACCTCCATGCCGCTGAAGCCGAAGGCCGGGTCTCCGGCGTTGAAGATCCGACGCTTTTCGAACCGGCCGTCGCCCACGTTCAGATAGGCTTCGATCAATTCGTGTTCCTGACTGATCAGCGCGAGAAAATCGGGCTTTCCATCCTGGTTCAGATCGCAAACGGGGACATGAATGGTCCCATGCCGGTCATCGACGACGATGCGCTGGAATTCGGGGCCCGCGGCACCGGGCTCGCTCTGCAACAGCACCAGGATGCGGCCCGTCTTTCTCCAGCCGAACTCCGCCACGACCAGATCGACGTCGCCATCGCCATCGAAGTCGGCGGGGCGGACATCGGCGACGCGCCCGATTTGATCCAGCAAGACGCGCGGTTCCGAGGGTCGGCCCTCCGACTCGGCGGCCCCTGGCAACCACCAGACTTTTCCGTGTTGATGATCGCCGGGGACAAAGCTTCCCAAATCGGCGACAATCAGATCGTCCCTGCCGTCCTGATCGAGATCGCACACCGCAAAATGAGCGGGGTGTGCCAGATGAGCAATTTCCTCAATGGTGGAAGCGGCGGCGTTCCAGGTCACAGCGGACAGCGCTCCCGAATGCATGTCGCAGAACCACAAACGGCCAGTCCCACGCTGCGGAGCCCGATCCAGAAAGGAAATCGCAGGAGCCGAACGCTGGGGCGGAAGCGACTGCTTCCGGAAGCGGGCGGCCGTCGTCAAGGGAGTCGCCAATGAGGGGTTGGCCAGGGTCTTCGGCGCTTGAGCGCGAAAGTAGGCGACCGCGTCCCGCATCGGCGGAGGTTTCAAGTCGGCACGGCCCGACTCCAGATAGAACCGATACCCCTGTTCGACTTCCGCAAACCAGGCGTCTTGCGGGAATGACGCCGGCGGAGGCGACGCATGGCAATCGCCGCAGAAGGCCGTCACCGCCGGTTTCAGCGCCTGGATGTCGGTGTCGTTCGCCGACGTCGAGGAAGCCGACTGCGAAAGCGACGCGCTTTCACGGCACGCCGCCATTCCTAGCAGACAGCCTACCGATAGGATGACAGCGCTTGTGACTTTCTGCCGTGAGGACATGAATCATTTTCCGATCGGAACGAGGCTTGCGATCGAGGTCGGGCCAACTCCAATCTTATCGCAAGTCGCCCCTCGATGCCGTCGGGCACCGCGGGGGTGATTCCGGAATCCCTGTGGCCCGCTGTATGCTCTAGGATCGTGGAACACTCCCGGTGAACTTCGATCAGTCCTCTCTGTTGACTCGTGCGACGATGCCATCCCGCCAGACGCCTCACCCGCCGCCCCACCGGTTCACTTTGCTCTCGCGGCGTTTGGCGCTCCTGCTCTGTCTGGGCCTGCTGGTTCCGGGCTGCAACTCGAGTTCCGCTCCGCCGAAACGCGAGAACACCGCAGTCACCTCGTCGCCCGATGACACGTTCAGCGCGCCGTCCAGCATCGCGTTTCGCGACGCCACGCAGACACTGGGAGTCGATTGGACTTATCGAAACGGCGAGGAAGCGGGCAACTTCTCCATCGTGGAATCGATGGGGGGCGGCCTCGCCCTCTGCGATTTCGATCAGGACGGCCGACTCGACCTCGTGGCGGCCGGCGGCGGGAGCTTCCCCCGTCCGCGGGAGATCGCGGGATTGCCGATCGGCCTCTTCCGTCAAACTCCCGCCGGACAATTTGAGGACGTTTCCCAGCCGGCAACCCTGGCTGGCAGCACTCATTACAATCATGGCATCGCGGCGGGCGATTATGACAACGACGGCTTCCCCGACATCGCGGTGACCGGTTTTGGCGGCATATCGCTCTTCCGCAACCTGGGGGACGGCACGTTTCAGCGGGAGGACCTCTGGCGGGACCTGTTCAGCGGAGGCTGGAGCATCACGGCCGGTTGGGGGGACGTCAATCGGGATGGTCATCCCGATCTCGTGGTGGTGCATTATGCCGACTGGTCATTCGACAACGACCCGCCCTGTCCGGGACCGGCGTCCCATCCGCGCGACGTGTGTCCGCCGCGGCGCTTTCGGGGATTGGCCGACCAATTGTTTTTGAGCGATGGCCAGGGAGGCTTCCGCGAAGTCGGCCGCGAGGCGGGACTGCGATCGGAGCGGAAGGGAATCGGGCTGGCCATTGCGGATCTGGATCTGGACGGCGATCTCGACGTTTACGTCGCAAACGATACGGAACCCAACGATTTCTATCGCAACGACGGGCGGGGACATTTCGACGAGATCGGACTGCCGTCGGGGGTCGCCCTCAGCGCCGACGGCAACGCGGATGGCAGCATGGGCGTCGACGTCGGCGATCTCAACGGCGACGGATTGCCCGACATCTGGGTCACCAATTTCGAGCGCGAGACCTTCGCCCTGTATCAGAATCTGGGCGGCTGCCAGTTTCAGCACGTGAGTCGGATCGTCGGAGTGAGCAGTCTGCCGGGCACCTACGTCGGCTGGGGGACCGTACTGCTGGATGCCGATGGCGACGGCGACGAAGACCTGTTTGTGACGAATGGCCACGTCGTCCGCTTTCCGACCCATTCCCCCGTTCGACAACTGCCACTGCTCCTCGAGAATCGGGAAGGCGAGCGATTTCGCAATGTGGCGGATACAGTCGGCCCCTATTTTCGCGAGCCGCACCCCGGCCGGGGGGTGGCCGTGGGCGACATCGACGGCGATGGCGACCCCGATCTGGCGGTTTCCCACGTGAACGAGCCGATCGCGATGCTGTTGAACGAATCGCCGGAATGGCGCGGAATCGCCCTGCGACTGATCGGCCGAAGTTCGCCGCGACAACGGGTCGGGCCAGTCGTGCGTCTGACCGTCGGCACGCGGACTGTGGTGCAGCAACTGAAGTGCGCCGCCAGCTACGCGTCCACGAGTTCCGACACGCTGTTTTTCGGCCGGGGCCGAGACGCCGCAGCCCGGCTCGAAATCGACTGGCCGTCGGGAACGAAGCAGATTCTCGAAACCATTCCGGACGGTCCGCTGCTGACCATCATTGAACCGCGCTAACGGCCCCGTCATCGTATCGGCGCAAGAGCACCGCCTCGGAGCGGCCTTCAATCAGCACGTATTCGGCATCGACCTCCAAGCCCGAAAAGCGTTGGATGTCCCCGCCCACCCAGTCGACGTCCACGTCGACCGGGTCCGCGGACGCCTCCAGTCCGAAATACAGCCGGCGCTCGTTGGTGGCGGTGTAGCCGTCGCCGCCCACCAACTCGCGGACCAGCGTTCGTCCCTCAGAGGTCAGTTTGACCTGCGATCCGATCGGTTCGCGAGCCGCCCGAACGCCGACCAGCCGCAGCGCGATCCGATGGCCGACGCTTTCCGTCCGATTCGTGAGAATCGCCACCGGGTCGGACACGTGCGAGACCGCTAGATCCTCGCGGCCGTCGCGATTCCAATCCCAGAGCGCGACGGCTCGGCCCAGGTACGTCCCCCCGAAATAGCGACCGATGGCCGGCCCCGAGACCAGATCGAACTTTTCGCCGTTGAGGTTGCGGAACAACTGCGACGGCATCCGGTCCGTCGGGACGTACTCTTCGAGATGTCCATTGGCGACGAACAAGTCCAAATGGCCGTCGGCGTTGACATCCAGAAATTGAGCGCCCCAGCCTTCCGTGAGCAGTCCGCCGGCCGTGAGGCCGAAACGATTCGCGGCGTCCTCAAATGAACCTTCCGGTCCCTGCAGAAATAAGTTGCTGGTCTCCGAGAGAAAGTTGGTCACGAACAAGTCCAGCCGGCCGTCTCCATTCACGTCGCCGGCCGCCACGCCCATGGAAGACTGCGCGGTCCCCTGGGGGCCGAACGCCACGCCGGCAATGGCGCCGACATTCTCAAATCGCGGGATCGACGAGGAGTCGCCTTGCGGCGCAAAGAGAAAATTCGGGGTCATGTCGTTGGCCAGAAAGATGCCGGCTTGCCGGGAGTCCTGCAAACGCCCGACGACAATGCCCATTCCCTTCCCGTCGGGAATGAGAATCCCGGCTTCCTCCGAAATGTCCTGAAATGTTCCATCGCCCCGATTGAGGTACAGCCGGTCGTCGGCACCGGGGAAGAACGTGGGCTCGCATTGAATGCGGCGACCGTCTTTCCCCACGCAGGCATGCTCCAGCACGTCGCCCGCCAAATAGTTGACGACGTACAGATCGGGCAGTCCGTCCTGGTTGAAATCGGCCCAGGCGGCGCTCAGGGACCAGTCGTCCCCCGCCGTGCCGGTCTCGGCGGTGACTTCCGTGAACGTGCCATCGCCGTTGTTCAAGTAACAGCGATTGGGGCCGATGTTGCAGACGTAGACATCGGGAAAGCCGTCGCCATTCAGATCCCCGACGGCTGGTCCCTGGCTGTAACCGGGCTCGCCGAGGCCCGCGGCCTCAGTGACCGCGGCAAACGTGCCATCGCCCAGATTGCGGAACAGTTCGTCCCGCATCGATGTGTCGCCTTCCTGCACCGGCCACTGCGCCCCCTGCGTGAGGTACAGGTCGGGCCAGCCGTCACCGTCGTAGTCCAGGACTCCGATGCCGGGACCGGAGAACTCGAACATGTAGGCCTGCTTGCGATCGGGTTGGAGACCGTTCTGAAATCGGAAAACGATCCCCAGTTGTGCCGCTTCGTCGTCCAGTCGCCACGGCGGCGCATGGCTGGTTGCGATGGTTTTCGGGACCGCTGTCGGCGCCTGTCGAGAGACCGGCTTCGGCAGCGGATACCGACGATAGTCCAACGCCGCGATCAGCCGTCGCTGCGGAACATCGCCTTCTTCGCCAAGAGATGATGCTGAGCGGTCCGCGATGTCCGCCTGTGGTTCGGGCCAGTCGAAGTCCGGCCACTTCTGCCTGCCATATCGCTGCCAGGCCCGTGCTTCGTCCACCCAGCCCAGGGCCTCACAGCGGAGGGCGATCGCCGTGACGCTGTCCGGCGCCTGATGGGAGGTTCCGACCGACAGGCAGGCATGATCGAGTTGCGTCAGATGCTCGACGTAAGCCGTCCACTCGGTCGCTTCGGCTTCCAGCCCCAGTTTCCTGAGCGTCACAATCAGTTGCGCCGCCGCACCGCTATGTTTCGGGGCGCGCTCTAACGCTTCGCCGAAGCACCGGACGGCCGTCGGATAATCGTCGTGCCGAAGCTGCCAGACGCCCCAGATGAACCAGGCGTCGGCATGGTCGAGCGTGGCGGGATCCCAGGTGGACATGGCTTGCCGCCAGGCGTCCTCGCGCCCCAGTTGCCAGTTGGCGATCGCCAGTTGGGTGAGCGCCGGCTGCCAACCCGGGAGCCTGGCCAGGATTTGTTGCAGCACCTCCGGCGCCGCCGGCAGTTGGCCGGATTGCATCTCCCGGCGGGCATACCCCAGCATGGTCAGCGGGTCGAAGTGCTTCTGTCCGACGGTCTTCATGAATTTCACGTCGGCGGCGCTGGCCCAATTGGTCAGGGGCGCCGTCGTCATCAACAAGTCGCTCAGTTCAATCTTTCGATCGCGCAGCGCGACCGCCAGGTGCTCTGACGCGGTCGCGTTCTCGCCGCTGAGGCGGTAGCACCGCAACAGCTCCCGCCGCGCGGCGGCATGATCGGGCTTGATGAGCAGCAGCCGCTTCAGGAACGGCTCCGCCTCGAACAGAAACCCGTAGTACGTCATGAACTTCGCGAGCGCCCAGGAGTCGTCGAAGTGGCTCGCCAGATACTCGTCAGGAAGAGCCGCAATCGCCTCGGCCGCCTGCGCCCCACGCCGCAGGTTGATGGACATCGTGGCTTGCACGACGCGAGCGCGGTGGTGGTCCGGACGATCGGTCAGAATCCGCTCGATCGCTTCGTAGGCCAGGTCCGCATGACCGTTGTCCGCATTGACGATCGCAGTTTCCAGCAGCCGATCGGCGGCGGCCTGGCTGAGCGGGCCGGAGGGCCGCCAGAACACCGCCAACAGGGCCCCAGCGACGAGGCACACGCACAACAGGGTCACAACGCGCCGCATGTCACCACCGTTTCCATCCCGACGAATCCGCGGGCGGCTGAAGTCCAATTTCCCACTGGATTCGCGCCACCCAGGCAACGATAACGGCCACGCGCCAGTCGCCCGTCTCGCGCGACCAACCGGAGTCTCAGGGCCGCTCATGGCACGCTCGCAGCGACTGGCGAGCAGTCCCTGGAACCCATTGTTCTATCAAGAGTTGACGCCGCCAGCCACAAAGCGGTGTTGGCTGATAAAAATACGCGCGGGAAGACTCGAGCTTCCGACCGACGGTTTAGAAATCGGTGTCCTGACTGAACAGCAATCCAACGAAATACGCTGATCTCTTCGTGCTTTGTCGGTTCTCTCCCACTTGTCCGCGTTCACCATGATTGACGTCGAAACCGACCGCCATGATAGGCCGCAGGGGTAGATGACACCACACGAAAACGCCCCCGCCTTCGCACCGCGGGGGCGCAGCCCCACGGCTTCTGGCTCTCAACCCTCCCCGCCGACTTTCCTCTTGCTGCGGATGGCGGTTTGGACTAACGTCCGCGCCTCCAATCTCCCGACATTTCGTTTTCCCATTCGGCCGATGTCCCGTCGTCAGGACTCAGGGATGCGTGCGTCCATTGCCAGGGGTGTGCTGCTTGCCGCCGTGATCGTCACGGCCGGCTGCTCCACGCCCGCCGCAGCGCTGCGGAAATCCCGGCCCGAAGTGGTTGAGAAAAAAGAGACCGCCCCTGCCAAAGAACCGACGCCGGAAAAACGGACCAGTGAAGTCGCGAAGTCGGATTCGCCGTTCCAGTCTTCGCGCGATCGCGCTGCCGCCTCCAAAGAGACTGCGAAGACGGATGCCGGCGAGAAGGCGGCCACTGAAACCGCCAGCACCGAGAAAACCGACGCCTCCGCGAAGAAAACCGACAGCGCCAACGTCGCGAAGTCGTCGCCGCAGTTCACGCGCGAGACGCTGCAACTGATCGACAGCGAACTCCGCGATGCCTCGCCAGCGGAGCGAGCGCGCTGGTACGACGAACTCAAGCAGGTGGACGCCGCCCTCATTCCGGAAATCCTGCGGGCGCGACGATTGTCGCTGCAACTCGCCGAAGTCAACCCGCCGCCGCAGCAAGCGTTGAACGCCACGTCGCGCGACCAGTTCGCGTCGCTGGAGACGGTAGTGCAACCTGGTCCCTCGGCAACCGTAAACACGCTGAAACCGCACGCCTCGGAACCGCAGCCGGGACAGACGCAGTCGCCGCTGCAGTTCGCCGACCGTCCGGTCATCCAGCCCGCTGCCCATGCGCAAGCCGGTCCGAGTTCGGGGGCCGCGCAGCCAGCCGTGTATCAGACGCCGGCGGGGAGTTCGCAACCGGTCGAGCAGGCCATCTACAAGTTCGATCCTCAGCGGCCGCAGCAACCGATCGTGCTCCAGAACATGGAGTACCAACCGCCGTCGAACACTCCCGCGACGGCGAACGGAATTCCCACGAACGCGGCCGATCCGCGCTCGCTGCCACAAGCGGCGGCGACGCCGGCTCCCGTTCCGTGGCCCTCGCCGAAACCCGCGGCGACCAATCCGGGTGGATTCCCGTCGTCGGTTCCCTTTGGTGCCGGGTTCGTGCAGAACGTGGTCGGCCTGATGCCCAATCGCAATGCCACACCCGCATCAGCCACGACACCGGCTCCCCTCGTGCCGACGTCAGCCACGCCGAGCAGCGAATGGCGGCAGGAACTCGATCGGACCACGGCGTATCTGGAACAGGAAGTCGCCGCGCTCAAGCCGGGCAGCACGCCGGAGTCGCAATCGGCCTTCCTGCGCAAGCACGTCGCTTTGCGGATGCTGTATCTGATGGGCGACCATCAGGAGCGGGCCTTGACGGCGATCCCCGGACTGCCGCCCGCCGAGCAGGAGTTCTGGCAGCAACTGTTCTGGGGCGTGTCGAACGCCTTGGATTCCGACCACATTCCCAATCCCAAGGACCGGGCGACGCAGGCCATCTCGCAGTTGAACTCGGCGATTCGGCGGTTGCAGGAGCAGGCCGACCTGCAGATCCGCAACGTGTCGTTCTGCCGGCAGATTCAATACTTCGGCAACTACGAGCGGTTCCCCCGCGACGAGTTCCGCCCTGGTCAGGAAGTGCTGCTGTACGCTGAGATCGACAACTTCAAAAGCGAGCCGACCGCCGACGGCCAGTACCGCACGCTGCTGCGGTCGACGCTCGAACTGCTGAGTCCGTCGGGCGAGTTGCGGAAGGTGATCGAGTTCCCGGCGACCGAAGACCTGTGCCGCAACTACCGCCGCGACTATTTCCACAACTACCAGTTCGTGATTCCCGAGCGGCTGCCTTTGGGCCCGCACACGCTCAAGCTGACCGTCTTCGACGAGCTGAGCGGCAAGATGAGCAGCTATTCGCTGAACCTCGTCGTGAAGTGACGGACGGTGATGATGCGTCCCGCTCGTTGCCTGATTGCAATGCTCCTGATGGTCTCTAGTGGTGGTTGCGCAAGCGTGGCGTTCGCACTGGTGCCTACACTGACAGAACCTCGTTCTATCCGGCAACCGCCGTTGATGTCGGAATCATGTCATACATCGTAACCAGACCGTTCATCTCGCCCGTTGACCGGGCGCTTGATTCCGACCCTCAAGAGCCACTGGTCTACCTGTTCGCCCCCGCAGCCATCGTCGACCTGCCGCTGGCCGTCGCGTTGGACACGTTGTTTCTGCCCTATGACATTCACCGGTTCCACAACAAAGAGTCCGACTACGAGTCGTGGCTTTATCGCAAGAGCGAACTGAGCGTCTCCGCCGGTGCCGAGGAAGAGTTGGAGTCCAGCCTTTAGGCTGTCTTCGATGATCGTACCAGAAGACAGCCTAAAGGCTGGACTCCAACTAAGAGGGTGAGCCTCGCAAAGCCTCGACTGCACCCTACTTTCAACCCAAAAGCCGGTGCAGCACGTCGCCCGGACAGACCACGAGCGGACGGCCTTGCGAATCACGCAGCTCCTGGTGCGGCGGCACTCCTAACAGATGGTACACCGTCGCGGCGAGGTCCACCGGGGCGACGGCGTCGCTCGCGGGGTAGGCCGCGAAGCGGTCCGACGAACCGTAGACCTGGCCGCCCGGCACGCCGCCGCCGGCGAGGACCGTCGTGAAGCAGTTCGGCCAGTGATCGCGACCGTCGGCTCCGGCCCCGGCGTCGCTGTTCCGCTGGCCCACCTTCGGCGTGCGGCCGAATTCGCCCGACCAGATCACCAGCGTCTCATCCAGCAGGCCGCGGTCCTGCAGATCGTCGAGCAGCGCGGAAAACGCCTGGTCGGCGACGGGCATCAGCCGCTGCTTCAGGTCGATGAAATTCCGCGAGTGCGTGTCCCAATAGACGCTGACGTTTTTGATGCCGTCGTTCGGCCAGAACGCCGTCACCAGCGACACGCCCCGTTCGATCAACCGCCGGGCCTGCAACACCGACTGGCCGTGCGGATTCAGGCCGTAGCGCTCGCGGAGGGCCGGAGGTTCTTGAGTCAGGTCGAACGCTTCCTTGGCGACGGTGGAATCGAGCAATTCGAACGCGCGGGCATAATGGGCGGCCATCGTGTTGCGGGCGACGTTGTCCGAGGACGAGCCGTCGAGCGCGGCCAGCACCGACCGGCGATCGGCCAGGCGGCGGGCATCGATGCCCTCAATCGGCGCGAAATCGCCGACGCGGTAATCGCCGAGCGACGGATCGGCATCAATCACCAACGGGTTGTGCGTCGGCGAAAGCCACCCCGAGAACTGGCCGTGACTCTGCTCGACGAACCGCGGCACATCGCCGGGCAGCTTGGGCCGCATCGACACAAACGGCGGCATCGGCGAGCGTCCGCGGCCGAGCTTCCCCAGCACCGAGCCGATGCTCGGCCAGTCCTTGCTGAGGTCGCCTCCGATCGGGGGCGGCTGGCCGGTGAGCAGATAATGCGTGGCGGTCAAGTGATCGACGTTGTCGTGCGTCATCGAGCGGATGATCGCCAGCCGGTCGGTCCGCCGGGCCAATTGCGGAAAGTGCTCGCCGATCTGAATACCCGGCACGACGGTGGAAATGGGCTGAAACTCGCCCCGAATCTCGCGCGGCGCGTTGGGCTTCAGATCCCACGTGTCCTGCTGCGCGGGTCCGCCCCACATGAACAGAAAGATGCACTGCTTCGCCCGGCCGAACGTCGCCTCCCACGACGGCGTCCCCGCCGCCAGCGCCCGCCCCGTCCACAACTGCGGCAACCCGAGTCCGAACAACCCCAGCGAGCCGAGCTGAAGGACATCGCGGCGCGAGTGTGCAGCGGCGGTGATGGCGTTGCGAGATGGCATGATGGACGGCTGTCGCAAGGATCTCTGCAAGGGTATGGATCGACCACTGAGTTTATCGGCTCCCCGTTGATCGCTGCAAGGTGCAAAGTCGCGGGTGCGGTGGCGTCCGATGGAACACCTTGAAGGCCCGATGCCACCCTGCCTTGAATAAAAGGATTGCTTTGGTGTTCGATCGTAGAAGCCTTGAAATGAAACTCGCCGGGTACGCATAATCTAACTCTAATTCATCCCGAATATCGCTTCGGATGTGATTCATTGTCGCGACTTGCTTAGGAATTTGTGCTCATGGCCAAAGTGCACTGCCCCTGCGGCTTCCAGTTCAACGTTCCGAATTCAAAAATCGGGAAGCGGGTTCGATGCCCCCAGTGTGAGGCTCCCGTTGCCGTCAGCGATGGTCAAGCTCACTCGGCAGGTTCCGACTCCAAGAATAGTCGCAGCACCGCCATGTCGAAGAGTGCGGTCTTGCTACCGGTCCTCGCCGCGACAGTGCTGCTGGCTGTCATCGGTCTAGCAGGGCTTGCCTGGTCATTGCGGGGCAACCGAACAGTCGCCAGTTCGCCTGCCGAATCCGTTGAGACAACCGCGGCGAAGGCGACCGACTGGCACGAAAGTTTCTCCACCTTTCGGGCTGCCATCCGGGTGAGCCAACCCCAAAAATCCAGTTACAAGCATGTGGTGGACTTCGGATCGCTGATGAGCGGCGATGAGTTGGAATGGAACCTGAAGTTTTCCAAGTTGGATGACAAAGGTTATGTGCATTTCGAGGGTGCCGCGCTCCCGGAGCCTTGCAGCCTGGTGTTCACACCGCTGCCGGAAGAGAAAGAGCGGTTTCAACAGCTCAAGCCGGGGCAGGCAGTGCGAATCGCGGGCAAGCTCGGCGGCGGCTTCATGGACTGGCAGGACCGAGCGACCGGCAGGGTTGTCGCTTCGCCAATCAAGTTTCAAGGCATTTCCCTCTCGCCGCAAGAGGGAGACAGCGGCTTCGTCTCGGCCGTCAAACTCGAAGTTCATTATGTGGTGGTGATCAACGATGTGCGTCTGATCGAACCAGCGAATTTGGTTCCTGGGAAACCCGGCGAGCCGCAGCCAGCGAATGCCGCTGAAGCGACTGACACGCCGCCGGATGCCCCGTAGACAAACCACGGTCACGTTTCTGCCTCCCCCTGGCATCCACCTCGCTTTCGGTTTCGCGCATTTGGGTGCCACTGGCGGCAGCTTTGGGCCGCCAGTGTCCTGGGGTTGATCGGGAGTTCGATCGCGCTCGGGAAGAGCACTGGCACGCAGAGCCGTGCCAGTGGCACCCTGAACATCGCTTCCCTCAGAACCGCGCCTGTCGCTGCGACAGATACTCGACCAGCGCCCGGTCGAACGGCAGGCTGGTGTCGAGTGGCACGTAGTCGGCTCCCATCGCCCGGCATTCCTGCTGGTAGGTGTCGCGGAGCGTCTTCAGCGTCTCCAGGTAATCCGTGCGGATGCCCGGTGCGTCTAAAATCAGCGACTCGTTCGTCTCCGGGTCCTGAAAATCGACCAGGCCGTCGAATGGAAACTGCACCTCGGCTTCGTCCAGCACGTGGAACAAAATGATGTCGTGCCCGGCGTGACGTAAGAGGTGCAGCGCATCGAGCACCGGCTGCTGGTCGCACAAGAGGTCCGAGATCAGCATGATCAGGCTTTTGTGCCGGATCATCGCGGCGATGCGGCGCAGATTGCCCGCGATATCGGTTTCGCCCATCGGCTTCGCTTTTGCCAGCACGCCGAGGATGTTGCCGAGCTGCGTCCGCTTGCTCTTGGGCAGCAGGCTCGTCCGCAGTTGCTTGTCGAACGTGATCAGGCCGATCGGGTCCTGCTGATGGATCATCATGTAGCTGAGGGCCGCGGCGAGGCAGATGCCGTACTCGAACTTCGTCAGCTCCTGCCGGTACGTGTACCCCATGCTCGCCGACAGGTCCATCAGCAGCCAGCCGGAGATGTTGGTCTCGGCCTGGTATTTCTTGACGTAGTACCGATCGGTTTTGGCGTAGACCAGCCAGTCGATGTCCTTGGGATCGTCCCCCTGCGTGTACCGGCGGTGCTCGCTGAACTCGACGCTGAACCCGTGAAACGGGCTGGCGTGCAGACCGGCCAGAAAGCCCTCGACGATGAACCGCGCCCGCAAATCCAGCCGGGCCACGCGGCGGATGACATCGGGCTTCAGGTATTGTTCGGCGGACGGCATGGGGTCATCGTAGCGACCCCGGCGTGCGTTCACCAACGTTGTAGGGTGGGACGAGTCTTCGAGTCCCACCACGAGCAATGACCAATGTTCAATTCTCAATGACCAAGGTGAAAAATCTCATCCGTCATTGAGAATTGGCCATTGAACCTTGTTCGTGGTGGGACTCGAAGACTCGGCCCACCCTACCCCTACTGCTCACCACTCGGCTTGCGTCTCGCACGCCACGCGGCTAACCGTTCGGCCAGCTCGCGTTCGAAGCCGCGCGGCACCGGATGATAATACTCGCGGTCGATGCCGAGGTAATCCTGATCGACCCAGCCCTCCGGGGCGTCGTGCGGGTAGACGTAGCCCTCGCCATGGCCCAAGCGCTTGGCCCCCTGGTAATGCCGGTCGCGAAGATGCTCCGGCACGGAGATGAGGCGGTGGTTGCGGACGTCGTCCGAGGCCGCTTCGATGGCAAGGTACGCCGCGTTCGATTTCGGTGCCATCGCCAGATACACCGTCGCCTGCGCGAGCGGAATCCGGCCCTCCGGCAGACCGATGAACTCGACGGCGTCCGCCGCGGCCTGGGCGATCACCAGCCCGTGCGGGTCCGCATTGCCGATGTCCTCCGCCGCGGAGATCACCAGCCTGCGGGCGAGAAACCGCGGGTCTTCCCCGGCTTCCAGCATGCGGGCCAGCCAGTACACAGCGGCGTCGGGGTCGCTGCCGCGGATGCTCTTGATGAAGGCGCTGGCGGCGTCGTAATGCTCGTCGCCGAGGTTGTCGTAGCGGATCGCCTTCTTGCCGAGGGCCGCCTCCGCCGTCTCCAGCGTGATGCGCGTCTCGCCCGTCGGCAATGACAGCGCCGCGACTTCCAACGCTGAGAGCGCCCGGCGGACGTCGCCGTCGCAGCGCTCGGCGAACAACGCGAGTGCGTCCTCGTCGGCGGCGACGCCGGTATCACCGAGACCATTGGTGCGATCGGTCAGCGCGCGTTGCAGAACCTGGCGGACATCGTCCACTTCGAGCGGCTTGAGTTCGAAGATCTGGCTGCGGCTGAGCAATGGGGCGATCAGCGCGAAGAACGGATTGGCCGTCGTCGCCGCGACCAGCGAGATCACGCCGTTTTCGACATCCGACAGCAGCACGTTCTGTTGTTGCTTGTTGAAGTGATGCAGCTCGTCGATGAACAGCACGGTCGGCCGGTCACCGGCTTCGACCGCGCTGCGGGCGGCGTCGAGCAGTTCCCGCAACTCTTTCACGCCGGACGCCGCCGCGTTGACGGCGACGAATTTCCGCCGCGTGTGATGGGCGATCAGTTCCGCGAGCGTCGTCTTGCCGGTGCCGGGCGGGCCGTAGAACACGACGGAGACGATGCGGTCGGCGTCGAGCAGCCGGCGAAGCAGTTGACCGGGGGCGAGGAGATGGCGTTGTCCGGCGAAGTCGTCGAGCGATTTGGGTCGCATCCGCGCGGCGAGCGGTTTGACCGCCTGGCGGTGGGCCGCCTCGACCTGATCGAACAGGCCCATGAAAAAAGAAGCCTCCACGAGTGCCGGTGAGCGTTGAGGTTCTGAACCCTTAAAGTTCAGGGGGACGCCGAGGGTCCGGGTTGTGTGAGCCGGGACCGTTCGCGAGAACGGAAACGGAATAACACGCGGCCGAACCGATCAGACATCCTTAGAAGTATGTGTAGGGTCAACGCATCAGGCTCTGTCGAACACCGTAGGGGCTCTTCGAATCACAAGGATTCTGTACTTCACGCTACCAACCCCCCGCGCGATGTGCAAGAGGCAACCTGATGAAATGAAGAAGGCTTCACGCTGGGTGACATGCAAGGCCGTTCACGGATTAGACCGAGGTGCGAAGGCGGTGATCCGCAGATTCCACAGATTTCGCCGATTGAAGGCAGAGGAGATGGCAGCACGCATGTCATCAAGCTCCGCAAAGCCTCGTGTCTTAAATCTGCGCAATCGGCGAAATCTGTGGATGAAATCTTTTCCTGTCAAGGAAGACACCCGGTGACCGCGCCTTTGGGCACTGTCGTTGCGGCGTGAGTCAATAATCTCTGATGATGTTCGCCAGCGACCCGGCGCGGTAATCTAACCCACGAACAGGCGGATAGGGTAGCTCCCGACACGGCCACAGTCCTGATGGCCTTCCGCCCGTCTCTTCACTTCAGGGCAGCCACGTTCAGGGCGGTGGCACAGCATGTCGCGTAAACTCTTTGACGAGATCGTCGAAGGTATAGCGCGCGAACACGAAGCTAAAGACTTGGATCGCGATGCTCGTGCCGCAAGGGACCGTGCGGAGCAAGAATTCAGACAGTCTTGGGATAGTACATACCCAGACCATCGCGACTTTGACGATCAGGAAGCCTCGGCCTTTGCTGATCGAATGCTTCGCCTCGGAGAAGTTGTTCGTGAGCGATTCTGGGATTACCGCCTCGCCGAAGAGCTACTTGATACCGATTTGAAGCCAACGCTGAGACTAGCGGGGATAGCTCTCCTCAACGCCAGCTTCGGTTTGCGCTCCGACGTTATCCATTGCCTGAAAAGCGGCCGACCATATCTGAACGGCATCACGACGGCTCATTCAGATACGTTAAACCACCTCTTCCATAGGTCGACTGGTGGTCTGCCTCTCACACCGCCAATCTCCCAGAGGGAGTTGGCGTCCTTTGTTGGCGAGAGATACGACAAAGTTCGCGGCGACATCAAGGCTGGTCGGTGGAAATCCGCCCCGGCAGAGAGCCATCAGCGATTGCGCCGCTGGAACCATCGCGACAAAGCAACTCAAACCCATGTTCTCCGGCGTATTCGCGAACTTTTTCCGAAAAAAGTTTGGTCAGGATACAGCCAATGAATTCGACAGTTGGTCAGCCATTGTGGCAGTTTGGTTAAATATCGCTGGGTAAAATAAAAATGTTGGTCAATCTGCATTCCCTGTGTGCGGTTGATTGGTCAAGCCGAAAAGCGACGCGATTAAGTCGCAAGATATTGCGAGTACAGGACTTGTTGACGAACGCCGGAGAGATGAAAAAATAAACCCCGACAGGTCACTGGGACTTGTCGGGGTTTCCGCATTTCAGAGAGGAGGCACCCATGATGAGGGTTACGAGCCACTGCGAAGCTGGTCGTCAGCGTGGTGGCGATGAAGAGAGTCCTACCAGGGGCCAGGGTTAGCGGCCATAGACCCCGGTAGGGCAAGGCGACCTTTGTGTGGATCGCGTCGTCAGGCGGCGCTTGGAACGCTGCCCTAAGCGAAAGGAGACAAGCGGTGTGTCAGCTACCATCCGGTAGGAGGGTCTAGGCTGACGGCCTGATCCGCCGTGGCCGCGTTGCTTGGCGCGGCCACGGACATTGTAACGCAGCCGTCAGCACCGGCAATCCCTCATCAGGGAGAACGGTCCGCGTCTTGGCGGCGCACCCGTCTTATAACCGGGCGTAGGGGCGGATTCGTCCGCCGGGTTCGATTCCCCCGGTCTCCGTTAGCGTGACTTCTTCACGGCCTTGGCGGCTTCGCGAAGCAGAATCTCTCGCGCCCAGCCTGCCGACGACTCGTCGTGCGTCCCCGCGGCCTCGTCCACCAGTTCGCGCTCTTCGGGCGTGAGCCGGATACGGAGCGGCTTGTCGCGGCGTTCGTCGTCAGACAGGCGTTTGCGTCCCATGCCGTAAGCGTAGCCACGAATTTTCTGGAAAACAAGAGAAATTGTAGCCACGGCTATTGCAACTAAAATATACGTGGCTACATTTATGTTGTTGGGTTTGGCGACCCGACAAAGAAAAACCCCGGAATCGCTTGGCGGCGAAACCGGGGCCACCGACATCCCGGCGAACCAGAATCCACGGCCTAGCAGCACGCATTCTACCACGGTTCGCCACAGACACAAAAGGCGAATCATGGACTGTCCGACGTGCAAGACTCCGGCCCGCAAGATTGGCTTCACCAAGGCGGGAACCCAGCGCTATCGCTGTGATGCCTGCCACAAGTCCTACACCACCCCCAAGGCCAATCCGCTCGGCATCATGCGACTGCCGATGGACAAGGCGGTCATGTGCCTCAACATGCTCTTGGAGGGCAGCAGCGTCCGTAGCATCGAGCGGATCACCGGCGTTGGCCGGAACACCATTCTTGCCCTCATGGTTCAGGTCGGGGAGAACTGCCAGAAGATGCTGATGGACCGCCTGCAAGACGTGTGCGTCAACGACATCGAGGCGGATGAAATCTGGTCGTTCGTGACCTGCAAGGAAAAGACCCGACTCGCCAAGCAGTACGGTCCGCAATGCGGCGATGCTTACTGCTTCATCGGCATCGAGCGGACGACGAAGCTGGTCTGTGCGTGGCACGTCGGCAAGCGGTCGCCGGAAGATACGCAGTCGTTCGCTCACAAGTTGAACCGCGCCGTTAGCGGGCATTTCCAGATGACCACGGACGGCTTCCCGCCGTACCGGAACGTGATCCCGCAGACGTTCGGCGCGCGGGTGGACTTCAGCCAACTCATCAAGGTCTACGGCAAAGAGGGCGTCGAGGAGCAGCGCCGCTACAGTCCGCCGCAGGTCATAGAGATCAAGTACGAGGTCATAAGCGGCAACCCCCGCCACGCCCGCGCTAGCACGTCATTCGTCGAGCGGCAGAACCTTTCCCTGCGGATGGGCGTCCGCCGGTTCACTCGGTTGACCAATGCCCACAGCAAGAAATGGGGAAACCACACGGCCATGCTGGCGTTGTGGTTCGCGTTCTACAACTACTGCTGGAAGCATATGACGCTGAAGGAAACCCCGGCGATGGCGTCCGGGCTGGCCGATCACGTCTGGACGATCCGGGAGTTGATCGAGGAATCGGCAAAGCACTGAGCGCCGTTGACTCTCTCCGCGTTTGCCGGACAATGAAGAAGCCGCCAGTTAGTTGCTGGCGGCTTCTCTTGTTCCGCTGGGGAACCATGCGCGTGTGATGACAGCATGGTACGGCCCCCGAAGCGCTCGGTCAATGGGAACTACCATGCAGGTTAAAGATGAAACGCCGCTGCCCCTATACGGCGTCTTCCGAAAGGTGGATCACGACGAGACGACCGACAATCTGATCTTGAGCGCATCAACCCCATATCCGGCAACCGTCATTGACGATCTGCACTGTTACCCGTTGTTCACGTCTCGCGAGCGGGCGACAGCCTTAATGCAGAACTGTGGCGTGGCTGGCGCTGTCGTGGAGTGCGACGTGCTTCGATTGCTCAAGATCATCACGACATTGTTGCCGCCGGGCGTGACGTTTGATCCTGGAGCCATTGGAGAGGTGTCGCCAACTTATGAAACGAACTCCTTCGTCAAATGGCTTCTCGACAAAGCGGAAGCCTAACGAGAGCTACCTGCGACCGCTCACCAGCGGGGTCATTGCGGCTGTGTATTGGGTAGCGCTTCGCGATCAGACGACAAAGCCGGACGAGCAGACTATGAAGCGGGCGAATGATGTGTTGATCCGTGGCGGAAATAGACCCACGCCGTGACGACAGCACCCGCCTTTGCGTGAGGTTTGGATTTGTGCGACGCTGTTCCGATCATGTCGCTGCACTCAAAGGACAGGCCATGTCGTCGCGGGAAATCTCGTTGGATCGTGTTTCCAACCGCATCGGGGTGGCCGGGTTTTGCAATGTGCGTTGGCGATCGCGCTCTGCGTGGGATTGGTCTCCACGGTCGCCGCCGCAGAGTGGTCTGCAACACACGGTGACCGACAACTGGAGCTGCGTCGCGACGGCACAACGCTCGCCGTCTTCGTGATGCACGACGACGTCGTCCGCCGGCCGTATTACCATTCGGTGCGCACGCCGTCGGGGAAGCCCGTCACGCGACACTATCCGCCGAGAGAGGGGATCGACCGCACCGATCATCCCACGATGCACCCCGGCTTGTGGCTGGCGTTCGGCGATCTCGGGGGCGTCGACTTCTGGCGCAACAAGGGGCTGGTCAAGTTCGTTGAGTTCACCGCCCCACCGACTGCAACGGCCGATGGTGTGAGCTTCGCCGCGCGGTTCCGGTATCGTGACGGCGACCGCATCGTCTGCGAGGAGCTCACCCAACACACCTGGCGCGACACGCCACACGGCGTGCAGTTGACGTGGGACAGCGAGTTCCGCGCGACCGCGCCCGTGGCGTTCGGCGATCAGGAGGAAATGGGCCTCGGCGTGCGGTTGGCCACGCCGCTGAACGTGACGGGCGGATCGGGGCAGATCGTCAACAGCGCCGGTCTTAAGAACGAACCGGGCGTCTGGGGCAAGACGGCGGATTGGTGCGCTTATACCGGTATCGACGATGGTCGCCGCATCGGATTCGGTCTGTTCCCGCATCCCGGCAACTTCCGCCCGGCGTGGTTTCACGCCCGCAATTACGGGCTGCTGGTCGCGAACCCGTTCGGACGGCAGGCGTTCACCAAGGGGGAGGCCAGCCGCGTGGAGTTCGGGCCGATGCAACCGTTACGGCTGCGGTTCGGGGTGCTGATCGTGGACGCACCCCCCGCCTCGCCAGTGGACATGGTCCGTGCATTCGCGGATTATGGGAAAGAATGAAATCCCGCGAAACCGCAAGCGTAGTGGGTGTGCAGCGGGAGTGATCAACGTCGCGCTGATGAGGGTTTGATGGCGACTGTTCCGGAATCGCCGCCGGCGGAGATGTCTGCGTCTGACCGCGAGGTCCAGGCGCTGCGCGGATTGACCGCCGCGTACGGCCGGCTGCGGACGGAGATCGGCAAGGCGATCATCGGCCAGCAGGAGGTCGTCGATCAACTGCTGATCGCGCTGTTCTGCCGCGGCCACTGCCTGCTCGTCGGCGTCCCCGGTCTGGCGAAGACGCTGTTGGTCAGCACAGTCGGCAAGATTCTGCAACTGTCGTATCGGCGGATTCAGTTCACGCCCGACCTGATGCCCGCGGACATCACCGGCACCGACGTGTTGCAGGACGATCCCGAAACCGGCCGGCGGTTGTTTCAGTTCCTGCCGGGGCCGATCTTCACCAATCTGCTGCTCGCCGACGAAATCAACCGCACGCCGCCGAAGACGCAGGCTGCGCTCTTGGAGGCGATGCAGGAGCGGCACGTCACGGTCGGCTCGAACACGTACAAGCTGCCGATTCCGTTCTTCGTGCTGGCGACGCAGAACCCGATCGAACAGGAGGGAACCTATCCGCTTCCCGAAGCGCAGCTCGACCGGTTCATGTTCCAGGTGACGGTGGAGTACCCGACCGCCGCGGAGGAATTGCGGATTCTGAAACAGACGACGGGGGGCGATCAGCCGGCATTGCAGGTCGTGCTGACCGGGCGGCAGATTCTGGCATTGCAGGAAGTGGTCCGCAAGGTGCCGGTGGCCGAGCACGTGTTCGTCTATGCCCGCGACCTCGTCCGTTGCACGCGGCCGAAGGAAGCCGACGCCCCGGCGTTCGTCAAAGAGTGGGTGTCGTGGGGCGCCGGTCCGCGGGCCGGGCAATACCTCATCCTCGGCGCGAAAGCGCGGGCGTTGTTGGAGGGCCGGTTCCACGTCACGACAGACGACATCCGGGCCGTCGCCAACCCCGTGTTGCGGCACCGATTGGTCACCAACTTCGCAGCCCAAAGCCAGGGCATCCGGCCGGAAAACGTCGTTGCCAAGCTGCTGGATCACCTCGACCGCGTCACGCTGAACAAGTCGGAATCGCGGAAACCGTAACCATCGCATTTGCCGGGGAAGCGAATACAATCGGGTCACCCCTCGCCCGCCGCTTTGGGCGGGAGAGGGGATGGGGGTGAGGGTGCCTTTGGATTTCTGCCTTTCCGTTCGTCGCTGAGAAAGGCAAAAAGCACCCTCACCCTAACCCTAACCCTCTCCCACCGAAGCGGCTGGCGAGGGGACAAAGCAGCGACCCGGCGAGAACCCAGACGATCATGGCGGCGGAAATCGAATCAGCGGTGATGACGGCAGCCGATGACGGCGTGGGGTTCGTTTCCACGCAGTTCGTCGAGCTGTTCGCCCCGCCGCATCCGCTGGTGCTGGAGAGCGGCGAGCAGTTCGGCCCCGTCACCGTCGCCTACGAAACCTACGGCACGCTGTCGGCGAAGCGCGACAACGCCGTCTTCGTCTGCCACGCGCTCACCGGCGATGCCCACGTCGCGGGGAAGCATTCGACGGACGACCGCAAGCCGGGCTGGTGGGACCCGCTGATCGGGCCGGGGCGGGCGCTCGACACCACGAAGTATTTCGTGATCTGCGCCAACGTCCTCGGCGGTTGTCAGGGAACGACCGGGCCGATGTCGATCGACCCCGCGACCGGCCGGCCGTACGGAGCGCGGTTCCCATTCATCACTGTGGGCGACATGGTCGCGGTGCATCACGAACTGGTCCGCACGCTGGGCATCGAAACGCTGCTGGGCGTCATCGGCGGCAGCCTCGGCGGGATGCAGGTGCTCGACTGGGCCGCCCGGTTTCCGAATTCGCTGCGGTCGGCGATCTGCCTCGCCGCAGCGTCCCGGCTGTCGGCCCAGGGGATCGCGTTCAACGCCGTCGGCCGCCGGGCGGTGACGGTCGATCCGAACTTCAACAACGGCGATTACTACCACGCCGATGGTCCCAAAAAGCACGGCGAAGAAGGCCCGCGGTACGGGTTGGCGCTGGCCCGCATGGTGGCGCACATCACGTATCTGTCCGAGCTGTCGATCGAACGCAAATTCGGCCGCAAGCTGCAGAACAGCGATCAGTTCGCCTACCAGTTGCAGCAGGAGACCGAGTTCCAGATCGAAAGTTACCTGCACTATCAGGGGAAGCGGTTCATCGAACGGTTCGACGCCAACAGCTATCTGTACCTGACCCGTTCCATGGACTACTTCGATCTCGCCGCCAAGCACGGCACGCTGCAACATGCCTTCGGCCGGACCGACGCCCGGTTCCTCATCACGTCGTACAACACCGACTGGCTGTTCCCGTCGTCGCAAAGTCGCCAAATCGTGACGTCGCTGGTGCAGACCGGCCGGCACGTCACGTACCTGGAACTCGAAAGCGTGTTCGGCCACGATTCGTTCCTGATCGAAATCGAACAACTCGCAGAGTTGCTGGTGCCGTTTTTAAGAGAGACGTATCGGCGGGGTGGAGGATAACTCCTGCTCCCTCTCCCGGCGCTTCGCTGGGAGAGGGCCGGGGTGAGGGTGCTTCGGTCTTTGGATTTTGCTTTGATGATGGAAGCGAGGGACGAAATGCTGAAAGGCACCCTCACCCTAACCCTCTCCCACGAAGCGCGGGAGAGGGGACCAGAAAAAGACTCATGCCCAAAAAACGCTACTGCTACGTCGACCCCGAAGCGGCGCTCGTCGACCGGTTGATTATGGATCAACTGTCGCCGGGTCAGCGCGTGCTCGACCTCGGTTGCGGCGACGGCCGGCTGCTCTGCCGGCTGCGCGATGAGCAGCAATGCTCGATCCTGGGGATCGAGCTCAATCACCAGCACGTCGTCGAGTCGATCAGCAAGGGAGTGCCGGTGTTGCAGGGAGACTTGGACGAAGGTCTCGACGAGATCCCCGACGGCGCGTTCGACGTCGCCGTGCTCAGCCAGACGCTGCAACAGGTCTTGAAACCGCGCGAACTGTTGACGCAGATGCTGCGCGTCGCCCGGCAGGCCTTGGTCGTGGTGCCGAACTTCGGCCACTGGCGCGTGCGGCTGCAACTATTGCTGTACGGTCGCGCCCCGGTGACGAATCATCTGCCGTACGACTGGTACAACACGCCGAACCTGCACCTGGTGTCGATCCTCGACTTCAAGGATCTGATCGACCGGATGCGGATCAAGATCGTCCGCGAGGTGCCTGTCATCAACGGCCGCCCGGTCCCCCGCGCCTGGGCCGCGAACCTGCGAGCCGACAGCGCGCTGTTCGTGTTGGAGCAGTCGGCATGACGTCGCCGCAGGAAGCCCAGGGATAGCTATCCCTGGGCTTCTCAGAGCGGTCACTTCAGCATCCCGTACTTCTTCATCTTGTTGTACAGCGTCACGCGGCTGATGCCGAGTTCCCTCGCCGACTTCGTGCGGCTGAAGCTGTTCTTGAACAGCGTCTGCTCGATGATGTCCTTCTCCGTCAGCGCCATCTGGCCGCCCAGGCTGTGTGAATGAATTGACGACGCCGGTTGCATGCCCGGTGAGCCGCCGGGCAGCACGACGGTGGGGTCGTTCGTCGGACCGACCGTGCCCGACAGGATGTGCCCCGGCAGGTGGTGCGGCTCCAGCACGCCGCCGCGGCAGTAGATCACGGCCCGCTGCACGACGTGCTCCAGCTCGCGGACGTTGCCCGGCCACGGATATTCCATGAGCGCCTGGAAGACCGCCGGCTCGATGTGGTTGATCTGCACGCCGTGCTTGACGCTGAACTGTCCCATGAACTTCCGCACGAGCGGCACGATGTCCATCTTGCGGTGCCGCAGCGGCGGAATCACGAACTTCAGCATGTTGAGGCGATAATACAGGTCGGGACGGAACCGGCCCTGCTCGACCAGCGGCTGCAGTTCGAGATTGCTGGCGACGATCAACCGGGCCTTGCTGTGCTGCGTCTGGTTGGAGCCGACCGGTTCGAACTCGCCGGTCTCGATGACGCGAAGCAGCTTCACCTGCTGTTCGAGGCCGAGGACGTCGATTTCGTCCAGCAGGATCGAACCCCGCCGGGCCGCGATGAACTTCCCTTCCTTGTCCTGATGCGCGCTGGTGAACGAGCCTTTGACGTGGCCGAACAGCTCGCTTTCGATGAGATCGTTCGGCAACGCCCCGCACGCGACCGGCAGGAACGGCTCCATGCGCCGCGGCGAGACTTCGTGAATCAAGCGGCTGAGGTACGTTTTGCCGGCCCCGGTTTCGCCGATGAGCAGAATGCTGACGTCGTGCCGGGCCGCGACTTCCAGGTCCATCAACACCTGCTTGAGTTGCGGCGAATTGGTCTCGAACCGGCGGCTGATCCCCGCCAGCGTGCCGAGCGGCGCGTCTTCCGCGACGGCGGGGAGCGCGGCCGGTTCGGTCGTCGGGGCCGATTCCACGTCGCCCCACAGTTCGCGGAACGCCTGCAACACGGCCTGCCGATCGACGCGGCCGTGGACCACCGGCAGCCGCTGTTCGGTCATCCGTCGGGCGAGCGGTTCGGGACAGCGCTCCGGGGCGAGCACCACCAGCCGCGAATTGGGCAGCCGCGTTTGAATCGTTTCCAGCATCCGCGACTCGTTCTGCCCCCCCGCGGCGGCCAGACGAAAATCGGTGACGATCGCCTGCGGCTGAATCCACCGGGCGAGATCGAGCAGCTCGTCGAGGTTGTCGCAGACGCGAACCTCGGCCCGGCCTTGCAGCCACGAGGGAATGTCGGCGACCAGTTGTTGATCGCGGCTCAGAACCACCAGCATCGGTTGTTGAGTCATGCGTCGGCGCTCCGCCGGAGAGGGCGAGTCAGGGGCTGCTTCGTGCGAGTTCGTTGTCACTCGGCGTCAACGAACTGCAACGAGCCGATGACCGCAGATACAAATCCAATGCCACGGCGTTAACGCCCGCGAACATTGGTCCGCAAAGGGCCGGAGACACGCCACTTGCGCGTTGTCAGGATTAGCGAACATCACGACGAAGGCCCCATCATTCGTGGCGAAACGGCATCACGAGCCGGGGGCGAATGATGCCGAACGGCAACGTGGGGCGGCGTTGTCGTCGTCGATCGATGGTCGCGATGAACCCGGAGGGTTCAAAGCCATTAGCCGGGGGTTGAGCGCTTAGCGACACCCCCGGTTTGGGACGGAAGACGAGCCGACCCCGGAGGGGTCGCAGCACCTCAGAGTTGCGACCCCTCCGGGGTCGATGATTGCTGCGCGTCCTCAACCGGGGGTGTCGCGAAGCGCTCAACCCCCGGCTAATGGCTGCAGTCCCTCCGGGACAAGAAGAATGCATCGTGGGTCAGTCTCAGTTCGGCACACTGCATCGGTCGCAATGGGTGCCATGCTTGCAGCTTTGTGCAAGCATGCCGTCTGTCGATCAATGCGTGGCATACTGCAGAAGATCTGGGATCATTCGCGAATGCCCGGCTTCGGACTCCGGAAGCCGCACGTCAATGCCAGAACATGCTTGCCAAAAGCTGCAAGCATGGCACCCTACGCCTCTGGTCGAGTCCGCCGTCATCGGGGAGAAGCGGAACGAGTGGGTCCGCCCGCGGCAATCGTTTTGATTGTCTTGTCGAACGGGACAGCCCCGTTGGGCAGCCGGACGGCCCAGACAAGTCGGTCTCCGTCAACGTCCATCACGACCTCAGCATCGCAGCGAGGCAAGTCGATGGCGTCGCGTGGTACAACGTCGTTTGGTCCAATGCTCGCCAAATCGAACGATTTTCCCGCAGCATTCAGCGTCAGCCGAACGTCCGAAGAAAACATCGCATAATCTGGTGCGGCCATGAACAATCTTCCCTTCCCGGTTGGGGATCGGGCTGAACTCTACGCGAAGCAGCACGGCCTGACAATCGAGAAGCAGATCGGCGGCGGCGTAGACGGCCTCGTTCAGGGGACTGACCGAAAAACTGCCATCAAAACACTGAACAATCACCACCTGTATCGGCAGGAACGAGATGTCTACCGCCATTTTAGGAGGCGGAAGGTAAGCAATGTCAATGGGTTTCAGATTCCGACGCTGGTTGATGTTGATGACGAACTGTGGGTGATCGAGATGACGGTCGTCTCCCCGCCGTTCATTGTTGATTTCGCCAGCGCAAGTCTGATTCGACGTACAGAGTTCGAGCCAGAAATCCGGGCAGAATGGATGGAGGCCAAAGAGGAGCAATTCGAGGGCGACTGGCCCAGAGTCAAAATGGCGATGTGGGCACTCGACAGGATCGGGGTGTTTCTGAACGACGTTCATCCAGGGAACGTGTGTTGTCGTTAGTCCATATCCGGGGCGTTCTCGTTTCCGCCTCCCCGCCGTCCCCGCTCGTGGTAGGCTGGTGGGCTGGAGGCGGGTCACCCGTGGAGGCGCTGCAATGCGATCAGCAGCACTGCTGACATTTTTTGTTTCCTTGCTGGCGGCGGCTCAAGATGTGTCCAAGGACAAAACGAACGAGGATGCCGCCACGCTGAAGGGCCGGTGGGAGATCGTCTCCTCCGAGTTCGAGGGCAAGCCGGCTTCGGCCGCCTACCGCGCGGGAACGGTCATCGTCTTCGAGGGCGACAAACTGTACTTCACTGACGGATTCGCCAAGTCTGCGCCCGCCACATTCAAGTTAGACGAGAAG
The DNA here is from genome assembly GCA_034439795.1 of Planctomycetaceae bacterium. GTDB lineage: Bacteria > Planctomycetota > Planctomycetia > Planctomycetales > Planctomycetaceae > DSVQ01. The sequence continues at coordinate 33,211 of JAWXBB010000328.1, forward strand.
GCCAAGCCAAGGTCGATCGATATCGGAGAAGACAAATCGGACCGAAAAGCGGGCAAGGGTATCTACTCGCTCGATGGCGACTCACTCAAGTTGTGCCTGAACTTGGTAGGGGTGCGGCCGAAGGAGTTCAAGACCGTGGCCGGCGACAAGACCAACCTGTTCGTCCTCAAGAGACAGAAGCCGTAGCCAGCAGCGGCCGAACCATCCGCTGCGCCTGACCGCGATTGACCTCTGTCTGGTGCCAAATCGGCGTTTATGGGCAGAACGACCTTCTTGGGGCAATACCTCCCCCGACCACAACCGGCTGTGTTCAAGACGAAACCCGCCTCTAAATAGGCGATTTCTTTGACAGGTCGAGCGGCCGATCTTACAGTGCCTGCGGCTTTGGTCGGGGTGACAACGCTCGCGTCATCCGGCAGACTTGGCCACGTCGGTAACGACGGTCCACCTGAAGGATTCGGGTGCTCGATGCAGCAGGGAAGCGATTCTCGCGTGTGCCGCAGGAGGCGGGTTCGGTTCGCCGAGCCGCTCGCGGTCATCCCACTGCCGGTTCGAGTGCCGCATCCCGTTCGGAACGATGCGATGTGAGGCGTTTGCCCGCCGGGGGGACTGCGATGCGGTCCGGCGGTTCTGTTCGATTCGGTCCGCGGTCAGTGCACAGGAAGTGCCGCAAAAAGAAGGGATTCTCATGCAGCCGTCGAAGTCCAAGCCCGTCGTTGGGATCAATGGCGATTTCCGTCCGTCCAAGAAGGATGGCCAAGCGTTGAGCTGGTTCAACACCGGCTATTACGATTCGATCACCGCCGCGGGCGGCCTGCCGATGCTGATTCCGCCCTACGCCAGCGACGCCGATCTGAAGCAGGCGCTGCAGATGGTGGACGGCCTCGTCCTCGCCGGCTGCACGCAGGATCTGGACCCGATCAAGCTCGGCCTGACGCCGCATCCGCACACCCGGCCGATGCCCGTCCGCCGCGAAGAGTTCGACCGCCGGCTGGGCAAGCTGGCCGTCGAAATGCGGATGCCCATCGTCGCCATCGGCTCGGGCATGCAGACGCTGAACGTGGTCTGCGGCGGCACGCTGTTCCAGCACGTCACCGAAGACGTCCCCAAGGCGCTCCATCATCGCGACTCGGTCGAACGGCCGAACCGGCATCTCATCGAGATCGTCGAAGGGACCCGCTGCTGGGACGTCTACGGCCCCGGTGAAATCCGCGTCAACAGCGATCATCACATGGCGTGCAATCAGCTCGCGCCGCTGTTCAAGATGTCGGCGAAATCGCCCGACGGCGTGATCGAATGCTACGAATCGGTCGACGACGACTGGTTCTGTCTCGGCGTGCAATGGCATCCCGAAGACGAAACGTCGTCGGCCCTCGACATGCAGATCTTCCAGGAATTCCTGGCCGCCTGCTCCGGCGTGCAGCCGACGATCATCCCGATGCCGCAACGGGCCGCGGCGTAACCAACCCGTGTGCCACGGTTGTGTCAGCCGTGCGGACGCTTCCAATCGTGTGATGACTCGCACGGCCGACACGGCCGTGGCACACAGATGCCGTGTTCGCCTCCTTCCCGTTGACGTCGGGGCCGCGACAGCCAGCCGCGACCCCGACGCCCGGGGAGCGGAGCCGCATTTCTCCCCTCGCCCGCCGCTCTGGGCGGGAGAGGGGTCGGGGGTGAGGGTGCTTCTGGCTTTGGTGCGTGGCTGGGGCCCATGATCGTCGAGGGCCACGATGTGGAACCGCCTGTTTTCGCGACAAGCGCTGATGTACCGGTCATTGGGGCTGATCGGAACGATACCGACCTGCTGCGCGCTGCTGGTGGTGCTGCTGATGGGAGTTCGCTGGCGACGGCGCGGCGATCGACGCGGCAATTACGTGATTCTGGCTGCAATCGCAGGTGTGGTACAAACCATCATTCTGCCTCAACTCGCGATGGTTTTGGTTTACGACGGTCCGATGCGAATTTGGGCGTCCGCGTTGCCGATGGAGATCGGAGTCCACGGCTCAATTCTGGTGGCATGGGCATTCGGTTGGTGGGCGGTCTGGCGTGCCATCGACGTCCGAGCGCGAGGCAGTCATCCCGCGGTCCCGAAAGGATTCTGAGGACATGTGGCCATCGATTGTCAACCTCTTGGCGTTGGGAACGATTGCCGCCGTTCACATTGCGTTGTTGCTGGCCGTGCTTCGGTCCACGCGCCCCCAGTTCGCGCCCACTCTGTTGATCATCGCCGCGTGTCTGCTTTCATTGACGAATTCGGGGATTCCGTTTGGGAGTCAGACTGTTCATTCGATGATGAGGGGCGATCGGCGGCTTCGAGTGAGAGACCCGGACGTGGGCCGTCAGTACATTCGCGAAGTCGGGCAGAAATCGTTGGTGGACGCTGGTGTCTGGCTTCTTCTGATGCTGACGATTGTTACGACGCAACCGCCGCCCCAAAGAATTCTGCCAACTGCAGATTAACATTTGGACCGCGATGCGAGTCGCGGCCCCGACGCCCGGGGAGTGGAACTTTGGGCGAGCCGCGTGACGTCAGCCCGCTTTGTCCCCTCGCCCGCCGCTTCGGTGGGAGAGGATTAGGGAGAGGGTGCTTCGGCTGTTCGGATTTCGCATCGAGCGACAAAACAAAGACACAAAGCACCCTCACCCCCGGCCCCTCTCGCAGCGAAGCGCTGGGAGAGGGGGGAGTGGCGACCCACCCGCGGGCTGACGCCATGCGGCTCGCCTTTCTGCTAACATCGCGGACCTCATGACCGAGGACCGCCGCGAACCGATCGACGAGCCGCATCTCGCCGCGACCATCGACCGTCTCGTCGCCGATGGCGAATTGACCGCCGAGGACGCCGATCCCCTGCGGCTTGCCCTGCCCGAGATGGTCCGTCAATCGGCGTACATCCTGCGGCATCTCGGCGCGCATCTGACCATCGGCGTGATCTTCGCGTTCGACGTCATCCCTTTACCGCTCGGCAGCCTGAGCCGTGGCGGCTGGGTGGTCATCAACCGCATCTACGAGGAAGCTCGCCGCGACCGGGACCGCGCCCGCGTGCATTCGCTGATCGTGCTGGGGGTCGCGCTGGTGCCGTTCGTCGGGTATTTCGCGTACCTCATTCCACTGCGGGCCAGCAACGCCGACGCCGCGTTTCTGTACGCGAATCACGTCAGTTATCGTCGTTCGGGGCAGTCGTTGAAGACATCGCTGAGCCGCAAGCCGCGCTGGATGCAGCGCCTGGTGCGCTGGGCGACGTCAAGCGATCGGGCCCAGCCGTAGCACAACCGGGAGACTGCCGGATATGCTCTCTCCATGACTCGCATCCCGATTGCTGCGATCCACCTCGTCGCATTGCTGACGTTCGCCTGCACAGCGAACGCCGCCGACGGCGTCATCGAGGGGACTGCGTTCTATCAGCCCGATTCGCAGAAGCCGTGGCGGTACGCGCGCTACTACGTCGCCGATGCGAAGAAGGGGCACCTCGCCGAGGCCGTCGTCTGTCTCACCGATCGCCAGCTGCGCGGACTACGCCCGCCGATGGAATCGCGGACCGTCACCGTTGGGCAGGAAGATTATCGCTTCATTCCCGAAACGGTCGCGCTCCGCATCGGCGACCAGGTCAAGTTCACCAACAGCGACGCCACGTTGCACAACGTGATGGCCTTGGGAGGCAACGAATCGTTCAACGTCAGCCTGGCTCAGGACGGCGAATTCACGCAGACGTTCCGCCGAGCGGGCAATCTCAAGCAGCCGGTCAAAATCGGCTGTTCGTTTCACAGCCAGATGCAGGCGTGGATCTTCGTGTTCGATCACCCGTTCTACGCCGTCACCGCCGAGAACGGCCGGTATCGCTTTGAGGGTGTTCCCCCCGGCGAATACACGTTAGAACTATTTCATCCGGCGGGCGGGATGCGCGTGAGTCGTGCCGTGACTGTCACCGCCGGGCAAACGAACAGCATCGACCTTCGCACCTCACCCGCCGACATCATTAAATGAGGCCTGCCATGACCGACACCCTGCTGAACCGTCGCGAAGCGCTGCAAACCGGGGCCTTGACCGCCGGGGCGTTGCTCGCGTTGTTCGCCGATCCGCGGTTCGCCTTCCCCGCGCAGGCGACCGAGGAAACCTTGGTCCCGTTCCTCGACATGCCCCGTGCCAAGCCCGGCAGCCTCGATTGGGAAACGCTGACGGAATGGCTCACGCCGCAGGATCAGGTGTTCTCGGTCTCGCATTACAACGTGCCCGACGTGAAACCGGACGGCTATCGCCTGGAGATCACCGGTCTCGTCGAACAGCCGAAATCGCTTACGCTCGATGAGCTCAAAGCCCGGCCGAAGTCCGATCAACTGATGACGCTGGAGTGCTCGGGCAACGGATCGTCCAAAGGGTTCATGGGCGCGGTCTACAACAGTCGTTGGTCCGGCACGAAGCTGACTCCGTTGCTCGACGAGTGCCGCATCAAGCCGGAAGCGTTGGAAGTGGTGTTCATCGGTCACGACCAGAAAGAGGAAACGCTCCGCAAAGGGACGCCGCGTGAAACCACGTTCGAGGTGCCGTTCGGCCGCAGTATTTCGCTGGCCGACGTGAAAAAAATGGACTTGCTCCTGGCGTGGGAACGGAACGGCGAACCGCTCACGCAGGGGAATGGCGCTCCGCTGCGACTCATCGTGCCCGGCTGGTACGGCATCGCTAACGTCAAATGGCTGCGCCGCATCGAGCTTCGCAGTACCCGTTACATGGGCCGCTTCATGGCTCGCGATTACGTCACCGTCCGCGGCGAACGCCGGGGCGACGCAGTGGAATACGTCGAAACGTCCGTCAGCAAAATGAACCTCAAGTCCATCGTCGCCCGCATCACTCGGCAAACGGCTGTCGACGGCAAGATCCCCTGCAAGGCCTACGGCGCTGTGTGGAATGACGGCACTGAGATCGCCCTCGTTGAAGTCAAAGTCGACGACGGCCCGTGGCAGCCCGCAAAGATCGCCGACGATCCGAAATCCCAATTCTGCTGGCGGTTCTTCTCGATCGACCTCGGTGCATTGCCCCCCGGCAAACACAAAGTGGTCAGCCGTGCCATCGACGCCAACGGTCGCATCCAACCGGCATCCGATGACGACGAAATCGCGCTGAAGAAGACGTATTGGGAGGCGTACGCGCAATGGCCGCGCGAAGTGCAGCTCGAAGGTTGATCCCATGAGCGAACGCCCCGCTCGCACGCCCATCAGCGCGTACTTCATGGCCGTCGTTTCGTGCGCGTTCGTGACGTTCGGCGTCATGCTCGTGTTCGCATTTTCAGGGGCATTGTTCGGCAAGTGGCTCCAGAGAGTTCCGCTGTGGGTTTTTGCGGTTGTGCCGTTCATCGCCATCCTGTTGGGATTGATTTCCGGATGGCAAACCATCCGGCAGGCGTATCGTAAGGAACTTCGAAAGGCCGAAGCGGCGGAAGCGGCCCGACCCACCTGCCTCGGGTGTGGCGAACGCCTCGAAGTCGGCATGAAGACCTGTCCCGTCTGCGGCAGCCTCATCGCCGCGGAGTGAACTCGCGCTGACCGCAGTCACGGTTCTCCCGTCACCGTGTCATCCCGATGCGTCGCCGTCGGCGGTTGTCCCGCGCGGCCGGCGGCCCAGATTTGCAGCGATCGCAGCGTCCGATGGCCGCGCAGATAGTATTGCGGATCGAGCGCCGACTGATGCGCCGCGAACGCCGCATCGGACGCGGTTTCGCAATCCGACCCCAGTTGCGTCAGCCCCAACGACTTAAGTTCCCGGACCAGATACCGGGCGATCAACTGATGCCCGGCGACGGACGGATGCACGTGATCGACGAGCAGGTAGTCCCCCAGAATGCCGGACTGCGATTGCCGTTCGAGCAGCACGTGCAGATCGACCAGCGGCGTGTGGGTCTCGGCCGCGACTTGCGCGAGGATGCGTTCCATGTCGCTCGTCATCCGTAACGGACAAACGTCATGATCGCGGGCCGCGACAAACGCGGCGCGGGCCTGTTCGGTGGCGCTCAGCGCTTCGCAGCATTTCCCCATTTCGTACTGGGAAAGCGCGAACGTCGGATCAATCGCGACGGCCGATTCCCATAACTGCACGGCCTTGGGCAGATCGTGCGCCACCTGGTCGCGGGCCTCGGTGACGAGTTTCTCGAACCGGGCGCGATCCGTCTCCGTCACCCGCGGATCGTGTTCCGACTTGAAGGGCGGACAGTCGGCGAGGTTCGACGGCTGACGGATCAGCATCAACGGCACCCCGGCGGCCTGCACGCTGCGAACCATCCGGCGGAGGTTGAATTCGTAGTGGGCGATCACCGCCCGGCGACCGGCGTCGTCGCGGTGATACGCGGCAAGTCCCCCTTCGTAATCGAGCCGGGTCGACACTTCATCGGGCAACGTCGCGACCGCATTTCCGGACGACGGCGACAGCGTCCAACTCCGCACGGCCCGAAACGCACGCCAGCGGTGGACATAGTCGTACACGGCCCGGACCACCGCGGGGGTCGCGCGAATCGGGGCGTAGGTCCGCTCCTCCAGAAACTCGTTGTGACCCACGGCCAGAATGATGAGGTCCGGCTCGTGCATCAGGCACTCGTCCACAATCGGAGCCAGGCGGTAACTGGCATACGACACCCCGCCACAATTCACCACGTTCCATTCGGACTGCGGATCGCACGCGTCCAGGGCCAGTTGCAGCCACGTGGGAAACGACGTCGGCTTGCCGAACGGCTCGCCGGCCACCGTCGATTCCCCCACCACGAACGCGCGCCGGCTGCCGGCGGGCTTCTGAACCAGAAACGATTCATCGCTGAAGAACCGTCTACGGCTCGGCGTCACCTGCCACCGCAGTCCGTCGGCAGTCCGATCGAACAACGGCCGGTTCGTGGAGAACGCCACGAACGGATCGGCCGGGTCCGCCTCCGCCCCCCAGTTGCAGCACCAGCACAACGCCTCGAACGCCAGAAACGGCACGCACGCCAGGCACAGGGCCGCCAACCGGAACAGCCACCTTCGCCCCAGCCCGTGCGGCCGTGGCGTCTCCCCGCCGGACGAAGCGCCGACGGCCAGGCGAGGCTTGCTGCGGAACCAGCGACGAAATGCCATGATCGTCCATGATAGCAGCCAACCCGGCGGCCCGAAGGGGACCGGTAGCATCGCCGTTGGAGTCCCGCCCGTTGGAGTCCAGCCTTTAGGCTGTGCTTTCGGAGCGTGTGCGGTGATCGAAGATGAGGACAGCCTAAAGGCTGGACTCCAACGGTCGGCCATGAAACTGCCTGCGACGAATGCCGATGTCGGGGTGGCCGGGGCTGGAGCCGCTTCGGCGAAGCCCCTGTCGGTCGCGCGCTCACCGGGGCTTCCCTCCCGTTGGTCGGTCCAGCCCCGGCCACCCGTGGCGAGCGCCAGCGAGCCCGCGACGAGCAGCGTCATCGCCCGCGCAGCCCGACTTTGCGCGAGACGGCGGCCGAGGTCGGGCAGCCATTGCAGCATTTCGGCGGCGGCCTTGAAGTCGAATGCCGGCGACTTCAATCGCGGCAGAAACACGCCGGGCAGGAGGCTCGGATCGCAATCCGCCGGCACGCCGACGAGGAAGCCGGGACGCAGGTCCGCGGGCTGTTTTTCCAGCCAGTCGCGGTGTTTGTCGATGACGGCCCGTTTGCGGCCGAACCGGTGTTGCAGCGTCCCCCAGGCGCGGTGCGATTGCCCGTCGAACTCGCGCACCAGGGGATACCGGTCGAACGTCTTCGCCGCCGCGTTGAGTTCCGCGAGCAGTTCATCGTCGCTGTAAACCGGCCGCGGCGGATTGCGGACCGGCAACCCGGCGGCGCGACGCAGGTTGGTCCAGTTCCCCCAGTGACGATAGACGGTGCTGGGATGGATGCCGGTTTCGCGATGGAACCGGAACAGCGTGATTTCGGGGCCGGATTCGGCGACAACGCGGCGGAGGGTGTCGAGGAGGTCGGCGGCGGTGAGCATGGGAGGAGGTCCGTTGTCAGTGGTCAGCGGGAAGAGTCAAACGCGATGGCAGTCGGAGTTTGGGGAAGGTGTCATGATTGTGGAACGTCGGCCTCTTCATCTGTCCCGAAGGGACTACAGCCATTAGCCGGGGGTTGAGCGCAGCGACACCCCCGGAAGCGGATGCGAACCCAATGTCGACCCCGGAGGGGTCGCAGCGCCGGGGAGTGCTGCGACCCCTCCGGGGTCGACGACATCGCTCGTCGTCAACCGGGGGTGTCGCTGCGCTCAACCCCCGGCTAATGGCTGCGAACCCTCCGGGGTCGCGGTCAACACCAATCAACGACAGCATTTGCCGCTGGCCGACACGGTGCGAGGTGCTGAGCACGGAGTACCGGATACTCAGTACGCCGTACTCGGCCGTGGTCTCCGCACGGTGCTGTGCAACGCGCTGTTCACCCTATGGGGAAACATTGCGCGGATTTTTTCCGCGGGTGAGCTGAGGGCCGAAATAGCTCGGCGTCCGCGGCGCGGGTACACTCGGGTCATCATGTCCACCGATGACATCCCCACGCCCGAATCCGGATTCCCAATCCTTACGCTCACCGGCCTGCGGGAACTCCAAGCCGTGCTGCGCCAGGCGAAAGCGAAAGGCTGGACCGAGCTCCATCTCTTCGGGCCTAATGTGAAGCGTTGGAGTGACGATAGCCTCATTAAACACATTGCAAGGGACGGTTTTCTTGCCGTCCGTGCCGAATGCGTGTTCCGAATTGCAATGCCAATGCCGACTCTCCCCGCCGGCCCCTGGTCGGACCAGTTTACGGCACTCAGTGTGATCGGGTGTGAGTTCACGGGTGTAGGGGCCATGCACCTCGCCGGACTGACCCAGCTCACATCCCTCAATCTCTGGCGTAATCAGATCGGACCCAAGGGGGCCCGATACCTCGCCGGACTGACCCAACTCACCTCCCTTAATCTCAATTTCAACCAGATCGGACCCGAGGGGCCCCGACAGCTCGCCGGACTGACCCAACTCACCTACCTCGATCTCGTTAGCAACCAGATCGGAGCCGAGGGGACCGAACACCTCGCTAGACTGACCCAGCTCACATCCCTCAATCTCAATATCAACCAGATTGGAGATGAGGGGACCCGGCACCTCGCCGGACTGACTAAACTCACCACCCTCGATCTTGAGAGCAACCAGATCGGACCCGACGGGGCCCACCGCCTCGCCGGACTCACTCAGCTCACCTACCTCAATCTTTGTAGCAATCAGCTTAAAGATGAGGGCTTTTTCACGCTACATCGGGACTTCCGCGGCGGAAACTTGCAACGTCTGTACCTCAACGACAACAACATCACCGTTGTCGATGCCGCCGTGCTGGAGACCGGTAACGCACAGGTGATCTTCGACACGTACCTAGACGGCCGGACGCTGCCGCATGCGCGGGTGATGTTCGTCGGCATGGGGGCGGTGGGGAAGTCGGCACTGGCCAAGCGGTGCTTTCGGGGCGAATGCGTCGGCGAGAACGATCCGCACGATTCCACCCACGATGTCGAGCTGATCCGCCCGGGGGACTGCAAATGGAAGCCAGTCATCAACACGGCCGACGGAGAAAAGAAGGTCGAGACGCCGGTCTGGGATTTCGCCGGGCAACTCGTCACGCACGGCGTGCATGAGGCGTTCCTGGAGAACGACCGGCGGACGGTCTACGTGTTGACGCTGGCCGCCGACCGCGTGCCCGAAAAGCCCCCTGGCTCGGTCAACGAGCGGGAATGGAACCGGCTGACCTACTGGCTGCAGACGCTGCACCATTTCACCGACCCTGCCGCGCCGGTGATTGTGGCGATCACGCGCTGCGACAAACCGCCGCGGTGTGCCGACCGCCCGATCGATGTACCACTGGCCGGTGACCACAGTTGGCAGGGCTTGCGCATCGCCGAGGTCGAACCCGACCTCGTTTCGACAGTGCATGGGGTCTCGGTGACGGCGATTGTCGACAACTGCTCGGCCCACGAACGGGCCATGCCGATCGAGCCGTTGCAAGCCGCGATTCAGTCGGCAATCGGTCAATTGAGCGCGGTCAAGGAGGGAAAGGTCCAGCCGGAGTTGCCGCGGCTCAAAGAACTGGTCGAGGATCGCATCCGCGGGCGGACGGTTGTCCCCTGGTCCGAATTTGCAACGTGGTGCGTCGAGATCGGAGTGACCGATGAAAGCCGACAGCGCGGGTTGCTGACGACGCTGCATTATTTCGGAACGGTGACGTATTTCGGCGTGCGACAGCGCGACCACGAGGACGAGGCGTTTTCCGGTCCGCACACCTCTCGTCGCAGCCGCGCGCCGGAGTCGCTGCAAGACCAGGTGCTGAACCCGCGGTGGTTCAAGTGGTGCGTGTACGAGATCATTCGGACCAGCCAGGACACCAGCATTCGGCCCCACGACGGCTGGTTCCGCATTGCCGACATCGAACAAGTGGTGCATCGGGCGCACCAGGAATTCACGCTGCGCGAAGCGTCGCCGCAACCGTCGCTGCACAAAGTGAACGCCGGCATTATCCGCGAAGCCCTCGAGCACGTCGGCCTGTGCTGGCACGACCAGACCGGCGAACGGTATCTGTTCCCCAGCGGGCTGCCAGAGTTCACACCCTTACATTCCGAGGATTGGTCGAAATCGCATCTGCAGTGGAACTTCCTGCCGGAAGCCAACTTTCTGCGGTTGATCGTGGAGTTGCACCGGTCCGGGTACGTGGTCCAGCAGGAAGGGCGGTATCAACACGGCCGGAACTGTGTGGTGATCGAATCCCCCCGGCACCCCGGCACGCTCGCCGCGGTGGTTGGCTTCCCGGATGAAGGGCGGATCGAAATCCGCTACGACCCCGCCGGCGATCCCAAGCAGTGGCCGTTTCTGCTGGACACAGTGCGGCACGAAATCGAAGACCGCATTCAGGGGGTGAAGGTGGTCAATGAACCGGCGGTGCCGGTGGGGATCGGGCAGGCGACGAAAGATATCGAGACCGTTGACAGTCAAACCGTTCATCGCAAGAAAACGGCAAAACTCGGTCGCACACGATTGATTCCAACAAAAGTTCGAATCGATCGGGAAAAGACGCTTCAGGACTATTTGCGCCACAAGGCGGGGTCGACGATGACGCATGTGGCCTATGCCGAAAAGCATCGACCGGATGCGGAGCTCGAAGAGATCGTCGAAGAAATCAAAACCGCACAGGACTATCGGAAATGGATTGCCAGCAAATGGCGTGAATTCGTTAAGCAATCACAGTCGGAACCAACGATTCAGCAGTTCCAGAAGAAGCAATTGGAGTTACACGGTTGGTCGGAGAGAGACCTGGAAACGATCATCCGCGCCGCTGAGGTGAATTTGTCGCGACGGAATAAATCCCCGGAGGCCGATGACTGACATTAGTCCGCAGTCAGGAATAACGAGTTTTCACATCTGTCTTTCAGGCAGAAAATGGAAATCTGTCAGGAATTATGGCCGTCACCCTGCGGAACAACCTATTGATTCCGATCCTCCGCTGACCCTGACTCCCATCACGCCGACGTCGCCAGCACCCCGCTGCGACCGGACGCGTGGAGGGGAGTCTGGATCATGTCGAAAAAGAATCCGTCGAACGACCGGCCGGTGTGTCTGCGGGGGTGTATTCGGATCGAGCATCCTCTGTGGAACCGCGTCGAATATCACCGGGTGGCGACGCCGGTGAAGGAGCCGACGCCATCCCGCAAACGGACGTGGCTGGTCTGGCTGCTGAAGGAGCTGGCGATGGTGATGATCTACGTGCTGATCATCATGGCGCTGCAGTGACCAGGGTGCGTGGGCAAGCCTTCACCAGCCCGCTGCGCCGGCAAGGGCTGGTGAAGGCATCTCCCGTGCGATCACTGAGCCGCCGTCGCTGGCGCTCCGGGCTGTGAGGGCGACGTCACGCGAACAGCTTCGCCGCCACGTGGCCTTCGTTGATCGTCGGGCGTTCGGGGCGGCCTTTGTAGTTGTAGACGAGGTCCATGTGGTCCAGGCCGAGGGCGGCGAGGATTGTCGCGTGCAGGTCGTGGACGTGGAGGCGGTCTTCGACGGCGTGCAGGCCGAGGTCGTCCGTCGTGCCGATGGTCTGGCCCCCCTTCACGCCGCCGCCGGCGAACCACATGGTGAAGCCGGTGGGGTTGTGGTCGCGGCCGTCCCCCTTTTCGCTCATCGGGGTGCGGCCGAATTCGCCGCCCCAGATGACCAGCGTGTCGTCGAGCAGACCGCGGGCTTTGAGGTCGCACAGGAGGCCCGCGACGGGCTTGTCCATCTGGCGGCACATCGTGGTGTGGTTCGATTCGATCTTGGCGTGCGCGTCCCACTTGCTGCCCGCGCCGTGGTAGAGCTGGACGAAGCGCACGCCGCGTTCGACCAGCCGGCGGGATAAGAGGCACATGCGGCCCATGGACGCGGTCTCTTTTTCGTCCATCCCGTACAGCGACTGCGTGGCCTGGGTTTCCTCTTCGAGGTTGATCGCCACCGGCGCGGCGGCCTGCATGCGGAAGCCGAGCTCGTAGCTGAGAATCCGCGCTTCGAGTTCGGTCTGGTCGGGATGCGCGGCGGCGAACTGCTGGTTGGCTTCGTTCAGGAAGTCGAGCTTGCCGCGCTGCTGGGCGGCGGTGACGCCGGTCGGCGTGTTGAGGTTGGGGATCGGTTCGGTTCCCCCTTCGATGCGGATGCCCTGGTACGACGCGGGCATGAAGCCGGCGGACCAGTTGCGGGGGCCGTTGGTCACCGAGGCCTGGTTGTCCTGCATGACGACGAACGCGGGGAGGTCGGTGTTCTCGGTCCCCAGGCCGTAGGTGACCCAACTGCCGAGCGACGGCCGGCCGCCGAGGATCGAGCCGGTATTCATCTGGCAGACGCCGGCGGAGTGGTTGATGCCGTTGCTCCAGCAACTGCGGACGACGGCCAGTTCGTCGGCCATCTGCGCGGTGTAGGGGAGCCAGTCGGAGATCCACAGCCCCGATTCGCCGTGCTGCTTCCACTGGCGCTTGGATTCCAGCAGCGGCGAGCGGAGTTCCCCCATCGCGGTGATGACGGTGCCGAAGCTCTCCGGCAACGGCTGACCGGCGAGCCGTTGCAGTTCGGGCTTGGGATCGAAGGTGTCGATGTGGCTGGGGCCGCCCTCCATGAAGAGGAAGATCACGCTCTTGGCGCGCGGGCGTTGGAAGGCGCGCTTAGCCGCGAGCGGCGATTCCTTCGCGGCGGCGGTCGATTGAGACAGCAACCATGCGAGCGGCAACGCGCCGAAGCCCGCGCCGCCCTGGAGGAGCAGGTCGCGGCGGGTGAGAGCATTGGGGGCAGACATCGCAGACGCCTCGCAGGCAAAACATTCCGAGTTCAGATTCAACGGTTCACTCCGACCCCCTCGCCCTCGCTTCGGGGGGAGAGGGTCGGGATGAGGGGGCGAACGCCTCGTATCGCGCACGTTCTCAGTTTGTTTCGTTCCGGCAGCCGCCAGTAATATCGACTCTTGCACCCTTCGGACACGCTGGGGAGCGTTCGGCCCCCTCACCCTAGCCCTCTCCCCCGAAGACGGGGGCGAGGGGACCGAACATCGCGTCACCTCACGTACAAAAACTCATTCGCATTGAGCAGCACGTGACACAAATCGATCCACGCCTGGCGGCGGGTGTCGAGTTTCGTCGTCGGCTTGGCGGCCGTGGGGGCGATGTTGAGGCCGTGGCCGGAGACGTCGGCGAAGACGTCCGGCTCGGGCTCGAATCGCCAGAAGCCGACGGTGCGGTCCTGGGCGGCCTCCGCGGTGAACAGCAATTCGCTGGGGGCGAGCGCCGACTGCGACAGCCGCACGTCGTCGATCAGGCCGTCGAACCGCGCATCGGATTTCGAGGTCCGTCCGCCGATTGTCAACGGGAAATTGCCGGAGACGCCGCTGACGATCTGATGCGGGACCGCCGCGGTCAGCAACGGTTCGTCGTCGTTGCCGAGATCCTTCACCGAGAACGTGACATCGCCCGGCGTGCCGTCGGGCTTGGCGAGCCGCACCGCGGCGGCGACGTAGTACGGCTTGTTGAGCTGCACGGTGTGATCGGAGAACACGGGGTCGTAGCCGAGCTCGCCGTTGGCCTTCTGGCCGACGAGTTGCATGACCAGCGTCTGCGGTTTGCGGCGGGACTGTTTGCCGGTGATGCCGAGCGACCAGCCGGGCTCCTTTTCGTTGCCGCTCCAGACGGAGGCGATGACGCGGACGCCGCCGGAGTCGTAGACGGATCGGATGACGATGAACGCCTCGACGGTGAAGTCGCCGCTGGGGAAGGCGTCGGTCCGGGGGACGCGCATCGGAAGATGCGCGGGCGTGATCAGTGCGGCCTGACCGTCGCGGCGCGGGATGCGGTCGTACTCGAACTGGGCGGCGGCGGACTCGGCCTGTTCGATGTCGATCCGCGACGCCTGCGCTTGCAGGAACGCGAGCGCGCCGTGCAACTCAACGGAGGTCGGCGACCGTCCGAACAGCAACTGATAAGCCAGGTCAACCCGCTCGCTGTCGTCGCTTGCGGTTTCGCGCACTCGGCCTTCGAGATTCTCCGCCTGCTTCAGCAGGAACTGACTGTTGATGAGCAGCAGCGATTGAATGGGCGTGGTCGTCACGTGCCGGGAGGCGGCGCTCGCCAGCCAGTACGGGGCGTCGAACGCTTCCAGCATGGCGTTGCGGGTGTTGCGCATCGTGCGGAGATAGATCGACCGCCGCGGCTGCTCGCCGGCGATTCCCTCACCGTCGTGCGGTTCCAACTGCAACTTGCCAGAGACCGCGTAGAACGAGTCGCGGAGTTGCTCGGCGTCGAGCCGGCGCAGCGAGCCGCGCCAGTACAGGCGGTTCTCGGGATCTTTGAGGCGGCCCATATCGGCGTGCGGATGATCGGCCGCTTGCTGGTACGTCTCCGACAGCACAATCAACCGGTGCAGTTGCTTGAGGCTCCAGCCGCGGTTGACGAACTCGCTGGTCAGCCAGTCGAGCAGTTCGGGATGCGTCGGTTGTTCGCCGAGCCGGCCGAAGTCGCTGGCGTTGGCGGCGAGACCGCGGCCGAAATGTTGCTGCCAGAGGCGATTGACGATCACCCGCCCGGTGAGCGGGTTGTCGGGATTCGTCAACCAGCGGGCGAGCGTGGCCCGGCGGCCGGTGGTGTTTGGGTTGCCGTCAATCGGCGCGATCGCGGCCGGTTCGGGATCGAGAATCGTGAGATACCCCGGCTCCACCGGTTCGTTGTCGCGTTTCGGAATCAGCGTTTCCGCGGCGTGCGGGCCGAGGTCGGTCGCCGCGTCGATTGTGGGCAACGCCGGAGGCTTGATCTTGTCGAACGCGCTCAGCTCCTTCTTCAAGGCGAGATAGCGGTCCTTCTCGTCGGCTTTGAGTTTGCGTTCGATGCGGTCCCACTCGTACGTCACCTGGCGGTACGACAGCTCGGCGATCTGATGCTCGTACGGCGTCCGCTCGGCCACCGGCTTGCGGATCATCGCCAGCACGTCGTCGGGGAATTTGATGATCGCGTCCTCGGCGGCAGCCGCTCGCGGCTTAGCCTCAATCTCCGCAAGCTGCGCCCGCAGGTCCGCGGTCTTCTCATTCCAGTCCCGCATCGCCTCGGCATGAGCCTCGCGTTCGGCGGCCGTCGTTGCCGTCAAATCGTCGCGGGGCAACAGACCGGCGAAGAACGCCTGCAATCGGAAATAGTCGACCTGCAACAGCGGGTCGAACTTGTGATCGTGACACTTCGCGCATTGCAGGCCGAGGCCCAGGAAGACGTCGCTGGTGGTGTCGGTGATGTCGTCGAGAATCACCTGCCACTGACCGCGGGCGTCGCGGGCGTTGTACTCGTAGATGCCCTGCCGCAGATAACCGGTCGCGGTCAAGGCCTCCGGGTCGCCGGGGAACAGCTCGTCGCCGGCGAGCTGTTCCTGCACGAAGCGGTCGTACGGCTTGTCGTCGTTGAAGGACTGGATGACGTAATCGCGATACCGCCACGCATTCGGCCGGTAATCGTCGGCGCGGTAGCCGTCGCTGTCGGCATAGCGGACGAGGTCCAGCCAGAAGCGGGCCATCCGCTCGCCGTACTCGGGGCTGTCGAGCAGGTGATCAACGAGCTGCTCGAACGCCTCCGGCGAGGCATCGTTGACGAATTCCGTGACGGCCTGCGGCGTCGGGGGCAATCCGGTGAGGTCGAACGTCACGCGCCGGATGAGCGTGGCCTTGTCGGCTCGCGGGGCCGGTTGCAGATCGGCGGCGGTCAGCTTCTGGGCGATGAAGCGGTCGATGTCGTTCAAGCCCCACTGCTGGTCGGCTGATACCGGCGGCTGCGGACGCTGCACCGGTTGGAACGCCCACCATTGCCGGTCCTGTTCCGTGATCTGACCCGGTCGGCGGACGCGCCCCGCCGGGCGGTTGTCGCCGGGCCAGACGGCGCCCGTTTCCACCCATTTGACGAGGGCCGCGATTTGCTTGTCGGTCAGCTTGCCATCGGGCGGCATCTCGAACGATTCGTGCCGCACGGCCTTGATCAGCGGGCTGTCATCGGGTTGGCCGGGGATGACCGTCGGGCCGGACTCGCCTCCCGCGATGAGGTTCGCATGGATATCGAGCCGCAAGCCCCCCTGTTGTTTCCCCTCACCGTGACACTTCCAGCAGCGTTCGGCGAGCAGCGGGCGGATTTCTTTCTCGAAGAATTGGACGGCGGTCGGGTCAACCGGATCGACGGCTAAGCCGCGAGCGGCTGCGAGAGCGCCGATCACCGTCGCCAGAGCCATTCGAGACAACACGGTACGCATCGAGTCATGACCCCGAGGGGAAATCTCGTCCGATCCACAGCGCTTTCCGTCAGCATAAACCGTTGTCGCCATGAAAAAAACCGCGGTTCGGCGGGGAAGAGCGAGATCTGGGGAAATCGGGGGCAAATGTCCGTCACCTCGCGTGGCACAGGCGCGGCTTTGAGACGAGAGTTTTCGTCCACAGATTACGCCGATGTCGCAGATTAAAGGCCAGACTAATTGAGGATGACTCGAGTTTCCCTCTTGCCCTTGGACTTTCAATCTGTGAAATCTGCGAAATCTGTGGACAAACTCTTCCAATTCTCGAACGAAATCGTGCACGCAATTGTGTGGCACCCCTGCCGCCATGAGCGTTCCCCCACGGCATGGCACCCACTGCGCACATTTGTTCATTGAGGCAAGATTGTGAATCGGCTTTCGTCCGTTATACTACGGGACTTGCTGCCGCCGCCGAATCGCACTGCGCGCGGGAACGGACAGGGTCTCGGAACAGGCCGGAGAAAGTGTTGAATACTTTGGACCAAATCGACGTGAAATCGCTGCTGAAGAACCGCAATCCGATGCAGTTGGACGAGTACACCCAGCTCCGCCGCGCCATCGGCGGCGATCAGGTCGCCGCGACCCGCGTCGAGATCGATGCGTTGATCCGCGAATCCGAAGCGAGCGGCACGCCGCTGGGACAGATCTCCCGGGCCGGCATCGGCGCGTATCTCCTGGGTCAGCACAAGATCGCCGACCGGCTGCTGTCGCAGGTGACGAACGACCCGGTGGCGTTGTTCGTGCATGCCACGGTGCTGCAATCGCTGGAACGGACCAAGGAGGCGGAAGCCAAGTTCGCCGCGGCGGCGAAGGCCGGGTACGACTCCATCGACGCCACGTTGCGCCGCGCGGGAGCCGTGCGGTCGCAGGGCCGGCTGGACGACGCCGAGCAGGTGCTCCGCAGCACGGGGACGGAAGGCGCCCGCCGCGCGGAATACTCGTATCAGATGGGCTGCATCCTCTCGGACAAGGGGGACACCTACGGCGCGATCGAATATTTCGAGCGGGCCGTCGACATGGACCCGCATCATCCACAGGCATTGTTCCGCCTCGCTGGCGAGAACGCGCTGCACGGCAACGACAACGAAGCCATCCGGCTGTACGAGCAGTGTCTCAGCAAGCCGCCGTATCATCTCGGGGCGCTCATCAATCTGGGCCTCCTGTACGAGGACAAGGGGAGCTACACCGCTGCGGCGTTCTGCTTCCGCCGCGTGCTGGCCTTCGAGCCCGCCCACGAACGCGCGCTGATGTACATGAAGGACATCGAAGCCACGCAGGAGATGTTCTTCGACGACGACATGGCCCGCAACGAGGCCCGGTTGTCGCAGTTGCTCAGCCGCCCGGTCACCGACTTCGAACTGTCGGTCCGCAGCCGTAACTGTCTGGCGAGCATGAACATCATGACGCTCGGCGATCTCACGCAGATCTCCGAGGCCGACCTGCTCGCCGGCAAGAACTTCGGCGAGACGTCGCTCGTCGAGATCCGCGAACTGATGGGGCAGCACGGCCTGCGCATCGGCCAAAGTCTGGCGGCGTCCAAGCAACCGGTTCGCGAAGCCGCCTGGACGGGCGGGCTGGCATTCCTGGCGACGCCCGACCTGTCGCCGCAGGAACAGGCGCTGCTCGCCCGGTCGTCCGCCGACCTCAACCTGTCGGTTCGGGCCCGCAAGTGCATGACCCGGCTGGGCATCAACACGCTGGGCGAACTCGTGCAGCGGACGCCGGACGAGCTGCTCGCCACCAAGAACTTCGGCGTGACGTCGCTCAACGAAATCCGCCAGCAACTCGCCGAACACGGCTTGAAGCTGCGGAACGATTGAGTTCTTCACTCCCCTCGCCCGGCGCTTCGCTGGGAGAGGGGCCGGGAGTGAGGGTGCCTTTTTAAGACCGCGAAACCGCAAGCGTGGGACCGAACGTCGCTTGCGGTTTCGCGGTCTTTCTTCTGGGCTCACCCCAACGGCGGGATGCGGCCGGTGCGGTGAATCAGCCCCGCGTCGCCGCTGGAGGGCAACGCCAGCACCACGCCGTCGCCCAGGCCGCGACCGAAGGAGACTCGGTCGCCCGCGGATTTGCCGGGGACGGGGATCAGCCGCACGACGGTCATGCGGCCGTTGACGACCGCGGTGGCGAGTTGATCGGCCATCACCGCCGACAACGTCGCCGCCGTCACGCATCCCTCGACGGGGACCAGATCGAGTCCCTGCGCGCCGACGGCGGACAGCCGGGCCAGATGCTCGACGGCGAGCGAGCCCGCCTCGGTTGCTGAGACCAGCCCGCTGTCGCGCAGCACGGGCAGCAGGATGGACGCCTCCGACGCGCATTCCGCCGAGGCGAACGCTCCGCCGGCGCGGATCGCCGACAGCACGAGCAACAACGCGGCCGCGGTTCCCGGCGCTCCGAAGTTGCTCACGCCCAACTGTTGCAGCAATTCGGACACCGTCTGGCCGGAGCGGATCGTCGGCGCGAGCGACAGGTCGATGCGGCCGAAGTCGGCCCCGATCCGCTCGGCGATCGCCTTGCCGATCAACTCCGCCACGCGGGTCGCCTGAAACGTGGCCGTCTTGATGTCCCCGGAGAGCACCGACAGCGACGCTTGCGGATTCTCCGCCAGACGTTGTCGCACGGCGTGCTGAATCGGACCCATTGCGGACACGCTGACGTGGACCGTCAGGTCGCCCCAGCCTTCGACGGGACACGCGCCGGCGACCGGTGGGCCGTCCGTCGGCACGTTGGCCATCACCGCCAGTTGGGATGCGCCGATGCCGTTCCGGTCGGCGGTCGCCTCGGCGGCCTCCTTGACCTTGTAGCCGAGCAGCTCGACGACATCGAGATTCACGCCGGCCTGACTGCTCGCCGCCTCGACCGCCGTCTGCACCCGTTCCGTCTGCGACAGAATGGCGGGCAAGGCGGCGATCATCTGCCGCGACGTCGTCGACAACGCATGCGCCGCGCGGACGAAGTAACCGCCGATGAAATCGAGCCGCGCGTTCGCTGCCGCGCCGTCGAGCGTCCGCGCGATGTTGACCAGATCTTCCGGGCCGAAGCCCTCGGCGACCCGTTCGAGCGGCGTGACGCAGACGCGGCGCTGCAGAATGGGGATGCCGTACTCCGACGACACCGCCGCACAGGCCGACACCAGCGCCCCCGCGCGGGCATGCACGCGCTGGTACATCGAGTCGCACAGTTTGTGCAGCGTGCGGTCGGCGAGATCGCCGGTGTCGACCACCAGCGTCACCGTCCGCACTTCCATCGGCGGCAGTTCGGCGACGTAGGCGTTCGACAGGCGGTGCGTGTTCATCGGACCGCTCCTGCACAGGGCCGCACGGGCCGCACCAGCGGTCGCGGTTCAGAGACCGCTTGCAACACATCGCACCGGAAGATCGCGACGGACAAGCCGTCGCTGCGGAGCTGCTGTTCGAGGTCGGCCTGCAGCCGGGTGACGTCGACGCCGACGGGCACCTTCAGCGCCAGACAGGTCTCGAACGTCGCGGTTCGATCGTTCCGTTCGCCATACAGATCGGCGATGTCGATCCCCTCCTGCGCCAGCCGCAGCGAAATCCGCCGCAACACGCCGGGCCGGTCCTGTCCCTTCACCCGCAGCAGGTAATCCTGGGCTTCGGGAGCGTCCACGGTCGATTCCAACTGCGGCTCAGCAGCCGGATCGCGGAGCATGACGTCCAATCCGAACGGCCGGCACACCGCGCGGATATGGTCGACGATCACGTCGGGATGCCGGTTCTCCGGGAATTCGACGGCCACGATGATCGTGAAATAGTTGCGCATGATGGCCTGACTGAGATCGACGAACCCCCCGCCGAGCTCGTCCAGCGCGGTTGCGAGCGCGGCGAGGATGCCGACGCGGTTGGCCGCCATCACCGTCATCACGTATTGTTTGGTCGCCATGCCTTCCCTTCCGCGAAGACGTCGCCGGGTGGTTTGTGACGCACCCATTATGGGTGGTTATGTCCCCGCCGGAAAGCAAGCGGTGTTGTGGGGATTCGTATCTTGGGTGTGCGTATTGATTCTCGGTGGCCTTGATGTCCGGTCCCCTCGCCCCCGTCTT
Organism: Planctomycetaceae bacterium; assembly: GCA_034439795.1. Classification (GTDB taxonomy): domain Bacteria; phylum Planctomycetota; class Planctomycetia; order Planctomycetales; family Planctomycetaceae; genus DSVQ01. Next base: position 54,072 of record JAWXBB010000328.1, read on the forward strand.
CGGGGGAGAGGGTTAGGGTGAGGGGGCCGAGTGCTTCACCGGACGACGACCGCCAGCAATACCGACCCGAAGCGTGAGCGAGGGCGAGAGCTCGCCCTCGCTCACGCTTCGGGTTGGCGTTGGACGCGGCAGGAAACGCTCGCCCCCTCACCCCGACCCTCTCCCCCGAAGACGGGGGCGAGGGGGCCGGAGGGGGAAGCCACCCAGAAGCGAGACGCACACCCTCGTATCTTCACGGGAATCCGCCGGATATGATGGTTGAAGACAATTCTCACCGCTGAGGACGACATCATGCGCCACGCTCTGATCGCCCTTCTATTCATCGTCGGCTGGTCTGCGACGACGTTCGCCGCCGAGCACACCACGGATTCGCTCGACAAAGTCAAGCAGCAGCTCGCCGACGGCAAGGCGGTGCTGATCGACGTGCGGGAACAAGCCGAATGGGACGACGGGCACCTCAAGGACGCGAAGCTGCTGTCGGTCAGCAAGCTCCGGAAGGGCGTCCCGGCGGACGAGTTGGCCAAGACGCTGGCGAAGGGCAAAGTCGTCTACGCGCACTGCAAAGCCGGCGGACGATGCCTGGAGGCCGCGGATCGGTTGACCAAGCTGGGCTATGAAGTCCGTCCGCTCAAGCCCGGCTATGAAGATCTGCTCAAGGCAGGCTTCCCGAAGGCGGAACCGTAAGCGTGGGCGAACAAGCCGGCCGCATGAGACTCTGGCGATCTCCGCTGTGCTGGTTGCTCGTGCAGGCCGCGGCCGGCTGGTTGCTGCTGGGGGCATTGGGCAAGCTCGCGCCGGTGGTCGCAAACGACACGGCCGGTTACGAGCAGGTGCCGTTCGATTCGTTCGCGGGGATGTTGAACCAGACCCGCACGATCGGCTACCCGTTGTTTCTGAAGCTCGCCGACCTGTTCGCCACCCAACATCGGGCCGTGCCCACGCTGCACTGGCTGATGCACGTCGCCGCGGCGCTGCTGTTCTGGCGGGCGATGATTCCTCTCGTGCCGGGACCGCGAGCGGGGGCGCTCGTTGCCAGCGGGTTGCTGTGGTCGAGCCTGGTGTTCCGCTATCTGCCGGTGCTGGCGCCCGACATGCTGGCCTGCTCGCTGGCGGTGGCGACGCTGTCGGGCCTGTTGCTCGTCGTGCAGCAACCGGGTTCGCGCGGGAGGTGGCTCGGACTCACGGTGCTGCTGTTCGCGACGTATCAGACCCGGCCCGCGTACCTCTTTCTTGTCGGATTGGTGCCGTTGCTGGGGGTGTTGCTGGTTTGGTGGAGATCGCGCGATGCGCGTTCCACGGTCCAGCCGTTGGCGGTTCGGCTGACGTTCGCGTCCTTCGGGCCGCTGATCGGCTTCTGTGCGGTGCGGTGGCTGGTGGTCGGACATTTCGGGCTGGTTTCGTTTGGGGGCTTCAATCTGATCGGCATCGCGGGGCAGTTCCTGTCGCCCGAGGTCGTCGCCGAACTGCCGTCGAATCTGCAACCGCTTGCCCGGGACATGCTGACACGCAAGCAGGCCCTGATCGACCCCGAACTGGCCCGCCGGGACTGGTCCCCCCGGTCGTATATCGCCGTGGAAACGCATTACGACACGGCCATCTGGCAGGTCTTCGCACCGTCGGCGACGGAGCTCTGCGGCAGCGACCCCGCGTGCGTCGATCAGCAGGGCCGCGATCTGGCTACCGCGATCATCCGCGAACGGCCCGTCCTGTATGCGAACTGGCTGCTGCGGGCGTTTCGCCAGGCGATTCGGGTGGTGGTGTCCGAGTTCGCGATGAATCTGTTCAGTCTGGGACTGATCGCCATCGGCCTGCTGATCGAAACCCGTTACGTCTGGCTGCGTCGTCGTTTGTCACCACTATCCGCACCGGCAGAGGACCGCTATTTCGAGGCGGTCCACGTCCTGGGGCTGATCGCCGTCTCGTTCGCCCTGTCCAAGATCGCACTCGTGATTCTGGTCGCCCCGCCGCTGGGCCGATTCATGGACGCCGCCGGGATTTTCTTGCCGTCGGTCGCCATCGCGTAGCTCTGCGGCCGGTGGGAGCTGGTCCGGACCTTGCAGCGCCTGAATGCGCGTCGCGAATGACGTCGAGCCGCCGCTCGGTCACTCCGCGGAACCGGCAACCGGGGTAAAATCTGCCGGGCGGGTGGTCGTTGGCGTTTACATGATTTCACGGGCGCGTTATACCTTCCGCGTGCCCGTGCCGGATTGCCGTAAGTCGTGCGGCAGGGCGTCGATGTGAACATCTTGCGAATGCAGGGCTTCCCCCATCTCCGGCCATCGAGGAGTCAGCGCGTGTCGTCAGTGGAAGAAAAGGTCATCGGGATCGTCAGCGAGCAGCTCAATGTTCCCAAGGAAGATATCAAGACGGACAGCCGCTTCGTCGACGACCTGAAGGCGGATTCCCTGGATGTCGTGGAATTGGTGATGGAATTCGAGGACGAATTCGAAGTCACCATTCCCGATGAAGATTACGAAAAAATTCGCACCGTCGGCGACGCTGTGAAATACATCACGGAGAAGCAGGGCGGATGAGCAGGCGCGTCGTCGTGACAGGGATGTCGGTCGTCACGGCCCTCGGCAGTCAAGTCGAGGAGTTCTGGGACAAACTCTGCGCCGGCAAGAGCGGCGTCAGCCGCATCCAGCGCTTCGATCCCACGGACTTCAAGGTCACGTTCGGCGGCGAGGTCAAGGACTTCAAGATCGACGACCTGGTCGACCCCAGGGAAGCCCGCCGGCTGGACCGCTTCTGTCAGTTCGGTCTCGTGGCGGCCATGGCGGCGGTGAAGCGGTCCGGGATCGACTTCGAGCATTACCCCGATCCCTACCGCTGCGGCGTGATCGTCGGCAGCGGCATCGGCGGCCTCAATGAAATCGAGGCCCAGCACGTCACGTTGTACGACCGCGGACCGGCCCGCGTGTCGCCGTTCATGATTCCCAAGCTGATCGTCAACGCGGCGGCCGGCAACATCTCGGTCCGCTGGGGACTGAAGGGGCCGTCGAGCGCCATCGCCACCGCGTGCGCCTCGGGCAACAACGCCATCGGCGACGCCTTCCGCATGATCCAGCACGACAT
>JAWXBB010000329.1:0-11988 GCA_034439795.1 Planctomycetaceae bacterium
GTCGAATTCGTCGTGCGCGAGTTTGTATCGGGCGGCGCTGGGGCCGGGGAAGCCGCTGGCGTCGTCGTGGCCGGGGGTGGTGATGTCGTGGTACATGAGGGCGATGGGCATGATGAGTTTCTTTGCATCGGTCCCCTCTCCCCCGTCTTCGGGGGAGAGGGTTAGGGTGAGGGGGCCGTAGGCTCATTCGATTCGGTTCGCGGCAAGGAGCGCTCGTCCTCGCTGACGCTTCGGGTTGGTATTGAGCGCGGCAGGGAGCGGTCTCCCCCTCACCCCAGCCCTCTCCCCCGAAGACGGGGGCGAGGGGGCCGGAATTAAGACGGCGTCGTTGACAGTAGACCGGGGCGACACGCCCCGGCTCCGACAGAGGCGCGTTGTTGTTCGCGATGACGATAATTCAGGTACGCCGACAGCCACGGTTGACCCCACGTTCGCGAATCGTGCCCGGCGGTCGCAATCGGCTGCGCGGCTCCCGTGGCGATCTCCTGGAACTTCGCGGCGAGCGGCTTCAGATTTTCGAGGACCACCTTGTCCTGGATGACGTGATGCGATTCCATCACCGGATTGAACGGGCAGCGGTAGAACCCGTACACCGGGCCGGTGTCGACGCCGCGGTCAATTTTGAGCAGCGTCATGCCGACGTTGTGCAGGTCGTCCTCCGCCATCGCCCAGAAACAGCCGTGGGCGTTGCGGTACTGCGGGCAGATGCCGGGGTGCATGACGTACGTGCCGCGGGTGGGAATCGAGAAGATTCGCTCCTTGAGCAGCGTCTTGCAGCGGGCGATGACGAGGGTCGGCTCGCAGAATTGCAGGAAGCTTTCGACGTCCTCGCCGTTCGGACTATCGGTCGGCAACACGGGGACGTGATCGAGCGACGCGGGGAACCGCAGCCGCAGCCGACACAGTTGCCGGCGTTCCCACGCGGCGTCGGCGCTGGACAGAAATATCTTCGAGTACGCGCGGAAGGCGAGCACGTCGAGAAACCGCAGCGGACCCACCCGCTTCACTTCGCGGCGGACCCGTTGCCATTTCCGATCGCGGCCCTCGTGCAGTTCGACGATGCCGACGAGGTCGCCGAACGAGTTCAACCACCGCGCCAGGCCGTCGCGGTTGAGCGGTTCGTCTTCGTGACAAATGAGGGCGATGCGGGGCCGCAGGGGTAGTGTTTCGTGTGGTGATTCGACCACGTGGGCACCTCGCTGATGTTGCCGGAACGCCTCACGGTTTAGAGGGACCGGGGGGCCGTGAATCTCGCAAGTCGTTGGTCTGGCGTTGGTTTCGGCTGTCATTGACGAACGGTCAACGCCAGTCAATTTCCTGAACAGCAAGTTCAAGGCCAAAGAGCGGAGGTAACCACGAAACACACGAAAGGAACGAAAGGGGGAAGAGTTTGTTTCCCCTGGACACCAACTCGAAGCGAGAGCGTGAACGAGCGCTCGCCCTCGCTCACGCTTCGGGTTGGTATTCATTCTGGCATCCCTCTTTCGTCCCTTTCGTGTGTTTCGTGGTTAACCTCTTCTCCCGACTTTTCCGGGCCGGGCATTTCCTCCGCCTGGCATCCGGTCTAAGATGCCGGTGTTCTGTCCGCGACGACATCAGCGAGAGTGACTCATGCCCGTGTTCGAGTGCCGCACCGATTTGACCTGCTCGCCGGAGAAGGCGTTCGACTACCTGACGCGCCCGGCGAACATGAAGGCCATCGCGCCGGGCGACGTCGACCTGGTGTTCGTCGAAGCGCCGGAGGTGATTCAGCTCGGCAGCAAGCTGGTGTTCAAGGTGCAGGCGTTCGGCGTGTCGCAGCAACTGGAGCACGAGATCGTCGCGTTCGACGCCCCCCGCAGCTTCCGCGAAAAGATGACCAAGGGGCCGCTCCCCGCGTGGCAGCACGATTACATCCTCGAACCGCAGGCCAGCGGTGTTGTGCTGGTCAACCGCATCGAGTTCGAGCCGCCCGGCGGCATGTTGGGGATGCTGCTGACCGCGCAACGGATGCTCACTCATCTCGAAGAGGGTTACGCGCACCGCAGCGAGGCCCTGAAGAAAGTGCTCAACGCATGACCGACGCGCCGTCCATTCTGCGTCAGTTGGCGACCGTGCTCGAAAGCCGCAAACGGCTGCGACCCGCGGGATCGTACACCGTCGAACTGCTCGACGCCGGCCACGCCACCATCACGTCGAAGATCGTCGAAGAGGCCTACGAGCTGATCGCGGCGGCCGGTGAAGACGAAGGCGACATCGCCCATGAGGCCGCCGACCTCGTTTATCACATTCTCGTCCTGCTGACCGCCGCCGACGTCCCCTGGGACGATGTCGAACGGGAACTGCAGACGCGGTTCGGCATCAGCGGGCTGGAGGAACGGGCTCTGCGTCCCAAGGCGGAATCATGACGAGCCCCGCCGACGACGAGGGCCGCAACGTCGGGACGTTCGGGGCGTTGTTCGGTCTGCTGCTCATCGCCGGGCTTTTGATGTTCCTGACGGCGATCGTCTTACCGCAGGCGCTGGGGATCGTCCTCGTGTTCGGCGGCTTCCTGGGCATCATCTCGCTGCACTATCTGCTGTGGGGCTGCTGGCTGGGCAAGCTGCTCGCCGAGGAGCAGCGCCGCGAAGAATCGGACACCGAGTCGCGGAATCGCAAGTAGGGTGCAGTCGAGGCTTTGCGAGGCTCACCGTCTTTTGCAAAGTAGGGTGCAGTCGAGTCTTCGAGGCTCACCCCGTTGTGGCACGACGGGGTGAGCCTCGCAAAGCCTCGACTGCACCCTACAAATCATCCGGCACCAACGGCGGCACGAGCGGGCGGCTGGCATCCATCAGTGAAGCGCCGCACGCCGCCACGACGAACGCGCCGGCGCAGAACGCGAACAGCAGATTCCAGTCGCCGAGCGTGGGGCTCTCGCCGAGAAACGACGCCATGGCGAAGGGAGCGATCGCGGCCCCGAGGTTGCCCCACATGTTGCCCCAGCCGAGGACCGACGCCGTGTGCTGACCGCCGACGTCCTGCGCGAACGCCCATGTCGCCGCGACGCCCAGATCGGTCCCAATGGCCACGAACCCGAGTCCCGCGACGGCCAGAATGACCGGCGGCCAGGTGCCGAGCGGTCCGGCCACTCCCGCCGCACTGAGCGCACAGCCGCCGTAACCGAATCCCGCCAGCAACCGCGAAATCACCACGGGCCACCGCCGTCCAGACTTCAGGCCGAACCGCCGGCTCATCACGTCGGTCCACGGACCGCCGAGCAGCATGCCGATCATCCCCGCGGCAATCGGAATCGACGACAACACGCCGCGCTGCAGCACCGGCACGCGATGCACGTCCTCCAGATACCGCGGCAACCACGTCACCAGAAACACCCACCCGACGTTGGTTGCGAACTGCGACACGCAATTGCCCCACAGGCTGACGCTGCGCACCATCGCGGTCAGCGGCAGCGGTTCCAGGGCCGGCTTGGGACCGCCAACAGCCGTATTGCCGATCAGTTCCTGTTCGGCCCGGTTGCACCACGGATGCACGGCGGGCGTCTCGCGGAACAGCCACCAGAAGGCCGCAGCGACCAGGATGCCCGCGACGCCGTACACGATCATCGTCCGCCGCCATCCGCGGGCTTCGAGCTTGCGGATGGCCGTCGGCGCGACCGCATCCAGAAACCGCCGTCGGGTGAGTTCCGGATTCGGCGACGCCTGACCGACAAATCGGCGCGCGATCTCCGGAGCCAAACCATGCGCTGGGTCGTCCCGCGAGAATCGGCTGAGTGTCTCGACGATGTTCAGCCGGTTGACGACATCGAGCACCGAAGACGGTGATCCAGTCAGCGCCGCCGAATCTTCGACGTTGGCGGCAGCACGCAGAGTCGCCTGGTCCGCTTCCGGCATCGTGGCCCACGACACGGCCTGCCACGATGTTTCGGTCGTCGGAACGAACGCTTTTGCCAGCAACGCGCCATCGCGCAGTTCGTCCGGCTGGATGTTCGGACTGCCGTCGGCAGTGGCGAACATCAGCATCACCACGCCGGTCAGAATCGGGGCCAGCACGCCGCCGATTCGACCGCCAAGGGCGACCACCGAGCTCGCCGTGCCGCGCTGCGTGATGGGCATCCAGTCGCGCACCGCCCGGGCCGCACTCGGATACGCCCCGGCCTGGGCGAGTCCGCAACCGAGTCGGAACCCGATGATCGCGACGATGCCCGTGGCGACCCCCATCAGTCCGGTGAACAGCGACCACAACAGGATGTACGCCGTCAGCGTCCGGCGGATGCCCAGCCGGTCGCTCAGCCAGCCCGAGGGAACCTGGGCCAGCGCGTACGACCAGAAGAACGCGCTGAGGAACCAGCCCATCTGCTGGGGCGTCGCGCCGAATTCCACGCGGATGGACTCGGCCGCGAACGAGACGCAGATCCGGTCGAGATAGAGGAGCAGGCTGCACAGCGTGGTCACGCCGAGGATCAACCAGCGGACGTGGCTCGGGCGATCGGTCACTGCGGCATTCCCCAGTCGGGCGGAATCGGACAGCGACGATCATATCACCGGACGTGCATAAGTGTGGGCGGCGGTCGCCGTGAAATCTCAGCGCGCAAAAAAAGAAGACGCTTCGAGCCGGGATGAACTCGAAGCGTCTTCCAGATCGCCCCAAGAAGCAAGTGCGGGCCAACGCCTGCCCTTAAGGCTGGAGAGTATACTTAGCATCCCGCGTGCCAACCGCAGATTCTGTCCGCCGATTCGACGCAAGCAATTCCGGCATCACAGGATTCGACTTTCAAGCGGCTGCCGACGACCTCGATCAGGGCCGCGGAGCCTGTATCAGGCTGCGTCGGTTTGGCGGATTTCGCTGCACTGGAATGAGACATCCTGGGCGGCCATTGACCAAAATGCGAACGCCCTGCGCCAAGCATTTCGTTCTCCCTCCGAGTAGACTTGGAATGACTGTCTCGAATGTCAACGATGATGCAAGGGTCTCGTAGTCCATGTCCGCTTCGCCGACCATGACCGTCCCGAAGTTCCTCGCCGCCAAAAACCAGGGCCGCAAGCTGGCGATGGTCACCGCGTACGACTGGCTGTGGGCCGGCATCTGCGACGCCGCCGGCGTGGACGCCATTCTGGTCGGCGATTCGCTGGCGATGGTCGTGCAGGGACACCAGTCCACATTGCCGGTCACGCTCGGTCAGATGATCTATCACGCCCAATTGGTCACCCGCGGCGTGCAGCGGGCGCTCGTCGTCGTCGACCTGCCGTTCATGAGTTATCAGGTGTCTCCCCGGCAGGCGGTGCGGAACGCGGGCCGCATCCTCAAGCAGACGAACGCGGCGGCGGTGAAGCTGGAAGGGGGCGTGACGCAGGCGGAGACCATCCGTGCGCTGTCAGCCGCTGACATTCCAGTGATGGCTCACGTCGGAATGCGGCCGCAGTCGATTCGCAAACTCGGCAGCCACGGCCGCGTGCAACGGGACGCAGACCGGTTGCTCGCCGACGCCAAAGCCGCCGAAGACGCCGGGGCGTTCGCGATCGTGCTGGAACTGATTCCCGGCTCGCTCGCCGAGAAGATCACGCAGGCCGTGTCGATTCCGACGATCGGCATCGGCGCGGGTCCGCACTGCGACGGCCAGGTGCTGGTGCTGCCCGACCTGCTCGGACTCAGCGACGGCTTCCACCCCAAATTCCTGAAGCAGTACGCCGACCTGCGGACGACGGCGGTGGCGGCGATCGCGAAATACGCGGACGATGTCCGCCAGGGTGCGTTCCCCACCGCGGAACACACGCACGAGTGATGGTGTCAGCCGACCAGAAGCCGCGGGGTTCCACCCCCGCGGATCTTTTTTCGACTGAAGATCCGCGGGGGTGGGACCCCGCGGCTTCTGGGGATTATGCCAGAATCCCGGTCACGACTTTCCCGCCCACGTCGGTCAGGCTTTCGTCGCGGCCCTGGTGGAAGTACGTCAGGCGTTCGTGGTCCAGCCCCATCAGGTGCAGGATCGTGGCGTGCAGGTCGTGCAGATGCACGCGGTCCTTCACGGCCTCGAAGCCAAACTCGTCCGTCTCGCCGTAGCGAATCCCTCCCTTCACGCCCGCGCCGGCCATCCACATCGAGAAGCCGTACGGGTCGTGATTGCGGCCCGGCGCGCCGGCTCCTTCGCTGAACGGCATCCGGCCGAACTCGCATCCCCAGACGACGAGCGTCGATTCCAACAACCCGCGCTGTTCGAGATCGCCCAACAGCGCCGCGATCGGTTGATCGACCTCGGCCCCGTGGCGGCCGTGATTCTTCTCGATGCTTTCGTGGGCGTCCCACGTCTCTTCGAGATGGCCGCCGCCGGAGTAGAGTTGCACGAACCGCACGCCTCGCTCGACCAGCCGCCGCGCGACGAGGCAGTTGCGGCCGAACTCATCCGTCGGCGATTGGCCCACCCCGTAAGCGTCCTGCGTCTGCCGGGTTTCCTGCGTGAGATCGACGGCGTCCGGCGTTTCGGACTGCATGCGGTAGGCCAACTCGTACGAGTTGATCCGCGCCGCCAGTTCCTCGCCGCCGGGCCGCTGCGACAGATGCCGGTCGTTGAGCTTCGCCAGGAGGTCTAACTGTTCGCGCTGCGCTTCGCGGGTCATGAACTCCGGGCCGCGGAGATCGAGGATCGGATCGCCGACCGGGCGGAACAGCGTCCCCTGGTACGACCCCGGCATGAACCCGCTCGACCAGTTCGGCTGCCCGCTGATCGGACCGCCGCGCTTGTCGAGCACGACGACATAACCGGGCAGGCTCTGGTTCTCGGTCCCCAGACCGTACACGCACCACGCCCCCAGCGACGGCCGGCCGATGAACGTCTTGCCGGTGTTCATCGCGACCAGCGCCGAGCCGTGGGCGTGGCTGTCGGTGTGACACGAGTTGATGACGGCCAGCTTGTCGGCGTGCTTGCGGACGTTCGGGAAGTAGTCCGAGATCATCAGCCCGCTCTCGCCGCCCGGCTTGAACGGCCGGAACGAGGGGGTGAGGAAGCCGACTTTGCGGCCGCCGGAGTTCGTGAACTTCTTGTCCGCGGGCAACGTCTGCCCGGCGTATTTTTCCAGCACCGGCTTGTGATCGAACGTGTCGACCTGGCTCGGCGCACCGTTCATCATCAGGAAGATGCACGCCCTGGCCTTCGTCGGCAACTGCGGCGGCTTGACGGCCAGCGGCCCGGTCGTCGGCGTCGCCGCCTGCGCATGACGACCGAAGAACCCGTCGCGCTCCAGCAGTGACGTCAGCGCCAACCCGGCGAAGTCGCCTCCCATCTGCCAGACGAATTCGCGACGGGTTTGGTTGCAGGGGAACATGATGGGATGGGACATGAGTCACTCCAACCGGTTGCATTTTGCGATCTTGTTAGCCGCGACCCGGAGGCTTTGCGCAGGGGAGCGCGGGGTGAAACGCACAACACGTCCTGTGCGCTCCCCTGCGCAAAGCCTCCGGGTCGCGGCTAACAAAACTCAATCGACGTACAAAAACTCGTTGGAATTCAACAACACCTGGCACAGCGTTTCCCATGCCAGGAATTCGGGATCGACGGCGGCCTGGTTCGGATCGGCCGTGGTGGCTGCGGGCGGGCGTCCCAGGGCGAAGCGGGCTTGTTGCCGCGTCAGATACTCATCCACGGCGACTTGCTCGTCGGTGACCGGATTGCGGTCCAGCGCGAACCGCCATGCCGCGGTGATGCGGCCGAAGCGTTCCGGACTGGCGGCCATCGTCCGGCGGGCCAACGCGGCCGCGCGGCCGTGGCTGAATTCGTTGTTGAGCAGCGCGAGAGCCTGCGGGGCGACGGTGGTCACGTCCCGTTGACCGCACGGCAATGTCGTGTCGCTCAAGTCGAACGTGGTCATCAACGGCGGCAACAGGCTGCGCTGCGTGAACGTGTACAGACTCCGTCGCCGCTGTTCTTCGGCGGACGACGCCTCCCACGCCGCGGCTTTGCGGGACAGGCCCTCCAGCGCGTCGGCACTGATGGTGGGCTTGAAGCTCGGTCCACCGAGCCGCAGGTCGATCTCGCCGGACACCGTGAGCATCGCGTCGCGCAGCGACTCCGCATCGAACCGGCGGCGTTCCGACCGCCACCAGAGTTTGTTGCCGGCGTCCGTCTGGTTGTAGACGGCGGCCTGCGGGTGCAGGCTCGCTTGCCGCCACGTCTGCGACGTGAGAATCAAGCGGTGCATCGGCTTCAGCTTCCATCCGCGCTGGATGAATTCAGCCGCGAGCCAGTCCAGCAGTTCGGGATGCGTCGGCCGGTCGCCGGTGAAGCCGAAGTTGTCGACCGACCGGACCAGCCCCTGTCCGAAATGATGCAGCCACAACCGGTTCACCAGCACGCGGGCGGTGAGCGGGTTCTGCGAATCGGCGATCCAGTTCGCCAGATTGAGCCGCCGCTGCGTGGTCTTCGCGCCAGCGGTCGGGAGATTGAACGACTTGTCCAGGACGGGGACGAACGACGCCGGTTCCGCGTCCACCACCTGCAAGGGATGATGTCGCTCGCCGTTTTTGAGCGCATGCAACGGCGGAGGCATCGGCGTGAGGTCGGTCCAGCCGAGCACGTCTTCCAGTCCGAGTTCCTCGGGCGTCGGTCCCCCCAGCCACTTCCGGTCGCGGGCCTTCAATGGTCCCGGCCAGAACGCCGCGGCGACCCGGTAGTAATCGGTCTGCGGGATCGGGTCGAACTTGTGATCGTGACAGCGGGCGCACTTCACCGTCAGCCCGAGGAATGCCGACGACGTGGCGTGGACCAGGTCCTCCAGCCGGTCGTACTCGTAATCCTCGGGGTCGTTCGGTTCGTCGTTCCACGTGCCGAGCCGCAGGAAACCAGTCGCGATGACGGTCTTCTCGGTGCGATCCGGGACTTCATCGCCGGCGAGTTGTTCGACGATGAACCGGTTGTACGGCAGATCGGCGTTGAACGCGGAGACCACATAATCGCGGTACTTCCACGCATACGTTTTGGTCTGATCCCGCTCGTAGCCGCTGGTTTCCGCAAACCGGACGATGTCCAGCCAGTGCCGGGCCCAGCGCTCGCCGTAGTGCGGCGAATCAAGCAACCGGTCAACCAGCTTCGGCCAGGCGTCGGACGATTCGTCGCGGACGAAGGCTTCGATCTCATCGAACGACGGCGGCAAGCCGATGACGTCGTTGTACAATCGCCGGATCAAGGTGCGTTTGTCGGCCATCGGCGCGGACATCATCCCCGCGGCTTGCCGCTTAGCCTCGACAAACGCATCGACCGGATTCGCCGCCGGCTTGCCGCCGGGAACCACGGGCCGCTTCACCGGTTGCAGGGACCAGAAATCGCGACCGCCGCGGACCTCGGTGGTCGCCTCATACGGATCGAGTATGCGCTCGTCGGGCCATTTCGCGCCATCCGCCAGCCACCGTGTAAGGATTTCGATCTCCGCCGCGGGCAACGGCTGCGGCACCCCTTTCAGCGGTGGCGGCATTTCTCCCGCCGTCACGCGATGGATCATCGCACTGTCCGCCGGCTGCCCGGGCACCAGCGCCGGCCCGTTGTCGCCGCCGGTCAACGCCCCGGCACGGCGGCTCAAGTCGAGATGCCCCGCCGGACGCGGCCCGTGATGACATTCCACGCACCGCCGCAGCAGAATCGGCGCGACCTGCCGCTTGAACTCGGGCGACGCCTCGGCTGCACCGGCGTTCGACGACGCCATCCAACCGCACGCGATGGCGGCAATCCCCCAGACCAGTCGGCGCATGGGCGGGCATCTCACGGGAGCGCGGAGCACGTTGAATCCCAGTCGTCATTCATAAGCATCAATCGTCGCGGATGCAATGCCGGGATGTCGTTGCGAGAATAGGATTACGCAGCCCAGAGCGCAAGCGACGGCGGGCTTTGTCCCCTCTCCCGGCGCTTCGCTGGGAGAGGGTTAGGGTGAGGGTGCCTTTGGCTTTCTGACTTTTCGATAGGAGGGCAAAGACGAAGACAGAAGCACCCTCACCCCGACCCTCTCCCAGCGAAGCGCCGGGCGAGGGAGTGAAACCAAAGCCGCCGTCGCTTGCGCTCCGGGCTGTGGTCACGTCAGCGCCGCCAGCATCGCTGCGGCTTTGTGCCAGGTTTCTTCGTATTCCGATTGTGCGGACGACTGCGCCACGATGCCGCCGCCGACGCCGCATTGCAGCCAGCCGCGGCGCTGGACCCACGTGCGGATCAAGAGGTTGCTGTCCACGCGGCCGTCGGCCCCGACGTAAAAGAAGCAGCCGGTGTAGGGACCGCGGACTGTCCGCTCCAGTTCCGCGATGATCTCCATCGCCCGCACCTTCGGCGCGCCGGTGATCGAGCCGCCGGGGAACGTCGCCGCGAAGACGTCCCATGCGGTCCGGCCCGGCTCCAGCGTTCCCTGCACTTCCGAGACGAGATGCTGCACCGTCGCGTACGATTCGACCTCGCACAACTGCGGCACGCGGACGGTGCCCGGCCGGCAGACGCGCGACAGATCGTTTCGCAACAGGTCCACGATCATCACGTTCTCGGCCTGATCCTTGTCGCTTTCCCGCAGCGAATCCTTGGTGAACAGGTCCGCCTCCGGCTGCGGCGACCGGCGTCGCGTCCCCTTGATGGGCCGCGTGCTGACGACGCCGTCGGCAATCTGCACGTACCGTTCGGGAGACGCGCTGACGATCGCCCAATCGTCCGCGAGCATCAGTCCGGCAAACGGCGCGGGATTGCACGTCCGCAACTGTTCGTACAATTCCACCGGCCCGCACGGCGACCGGGCCAGCAGCCGTTGCGACATGTTCGCCTGGAAGATGTCGCCGGCGTAGATGTATTCGATGACCCGCTCGACCGCCCGCAGATATTCATCCGGCGATTGATCGCTCCAGAGATTCGGGCGGACCGGCTTCGCCCATGTCGGCAGCGGTTCGTGGACTGTATTCCGCGACCAGACCGGTTCGGTGTCGTCCGGCGGAGATTGCAGACGGTCCAGCACCGCTTGCGCTCGCTGTGCCGCGCGATCCGACGACGGGGATTCTTCACCGAGAGCCCAATCCTGGGCGATGATCCATGCCTGACCGGTGCGGTGATCCCACGCGATGACCCACGGATAGAGTCCCGCGTGCAGCACCGGAATGCGGAGGTCGTCAATCGGCGCGGACGGAAACTTCTCCCAGCACTGGCCGAGTTCGTACGTCAGGCACCCTGCAATGCCCCCCTGAAACGGCGGCAACTCCGGCAACGGCTCCATCGTGCAGGATTCGAGGGCAGTCCGCATCGCCGCGAACGGATCGACGCCGAACACCGGCTGCGACTGCTCGAACCGCGCGATCGGGTCCGCCATCAAAAATGAATACCGCCCCAGCTTGTCGCCGACGGCCGCGCTGTCGAGCAGCAGCACGTCGGCCGCCGTCGCAAACGCCCGCAACGCAGCGACGACCGTCGGGGCCGGCGTTAATTCAGTGACTACCCCAGACATAGGCACTCAACGGAGAGAAAATTTGATCCACAGATTTCGCAGATTACACAGATTCAAGCAGAGGCATTGGTGGGGCATTGACTTATCAATGTCATCATCTTTCTGAATCTCAATCTGCGGAATCAGTGAAATCTGTGGACTAATGCTTGGAATCCGCGGCGGCTTCGCGATGGCGTCTGGCGACGGCGCTCGTTTCGTCGACGGTCAAAAAACCCCAGCGCAGGGCTTCATCCTGGACGTATTGTTTGCCGAGCGTCAAGGCGGTGCGGGCCTTCATCAATTCCATGCCGAGATAGAAGGCGTGTTCCGAGGAGAGCGAACCGACATCAGTGATCATGCGGTCGAAGACTTCATACGGGTCGCTGCCGTGCCAGTAGCCGTCGCGGTTGAGCAGGTGGACTTCGTTGCGTTCTGCGAAGATGCGGAAGTTCGGGTCGGTGATGCGGGCCGCGAGTTGCCGCAGGCCGTCGTCGCCGAGTTCGTGCAGCTTCGGATCGCGGAGCAGCAGCAGCCGGCCGTCGAGATGTTTCGGCAACCGCCGCTGGCTCAAACTGTACCGCAC
>JAWXBB010000330.1:0-7839 GCA_034439795.1 Planctomycetaceae bacterium
ATCCTGGACGACGAGCGGCAACGGCTGGCAAATGGATAGTCCGGTCCCCTCTCCCCCGCGGCGGGGGAGAGGGGACCGGACTATCCATTGGCCAGCCGTTGCCGCTCGTCGTCCAGGATGCCGAGGACGATCTTGCGGACTTTTTCTTCCGCGCCCGCGGCGACGCCGATGACCGCGTGACCGTCGGTGGGTTGTTGCGGCGAATCGGACAGTGCGACGTTGGTGATCGTGGACAGCGCGAGCACGCGCAGGCCCATGTGGGCCGCGACGATGACCTCCGGGACGGTGGACATGCCGACCACGTCGCCGCCGATCTGCCGCAGGAAGCGATATTCGGCCCGGGTCTCGTAATTCGGTCCGCTCAAGGCGACGTAGACGCCGCGGTGGGCGATGAAGTTCGACTGCTTGGCGATCTGCAGCGCCCGTTCGATCAGCGCAGGATCGTACGGCCGGCTGAGGTCCGGGAACCTTGGACCGAGGGCGTCGACGTTCGGCCCGGTCAGCGGATTGGCGCCCATCAGGTTGATGTGATCGTCGATCACCATGACATCGCCCGGCTTGTACTCCGGGTTCATCGCGCCGCTGGCGTTGGAGATGATGAGCAGCTCGATGCCCAACGCCTTCATCACTCGAATGGGGAGCGTGATCTGCTGCGCGGAATAGCCTTCGTAGAGATGAAACCGGCCCTCCATCGTGACGACGCCCAAGCCTTTGATGGTGCCGCAGACGAACTGGCCGCGATGTCCCAACGCCGTCGACCGCGGGAAGTGCGGGACGGTCTCGTAACCGATGACGGCCTCGGCGTCCACCTGCTTGGCGAAGCCGCCGAGTCCGGTCCCGAGAATGATGCCGACCTGCGGCTTTCGCGGCCAGCGCCCGTGTACAGCGCCGATGGCGTCGGACACCTGCGTCGAGAGATCGATCATGCAACGATCCTTGGATCGGATACTGGGAGAAGGGAGTCGGTCTCGGCGGCGCGACAATCATTCTGCCACGGATCATCCCAATTTGGCAGCGAAGCCTGAAAACGCAAGTGTCCCGGACGCTTGGAGCGTCCGGGACACTTTACGGTTCGTCAGCGACACTCACCACGTTGTGGCGCGTCGGGGTGAGCCTCGAAGACTCGACTGCACCCTACGGGAAGATCAGACTAAAAGCCGAACGACCGCCGCAGGATGTCCGGGGCGATCTGGCCGGCGATGTGGACGCGGCCGGTGTCGATGTTGTGGAACGTCACTTCCGCCGGGCTGAACAGCAGCGGGTCGATCTTGTAGAAATCGCGACCGGCGGCCTCGAAGATGTCGAGGAACGGCTGCCCATACGCCGGAGACGTACTGGACGGCGTCTTGGCGGCGACATCGGCGATCGTGTCGTCGTCGCCGTTGACGAACAGCGTCACCCGGCCGCCGTAGAGAATGGCGTCGTTGGTCCGGCCGATCCCTTCCAAATCGTTCTTCGCGACAGGAGACAGCGGAGCGACGCCGTACGCGCTGCGGACGCGGTTCACGTCGAAGCCGAGCTCGTACAGTTTGTGCAGCGCGGTTTCCACGCTGCGGGCGATGACTTGGTAGTTGCCCGCCATGCTGGACGTCGGCGCGACGGCGAGAATCACGTCGCCCGCATCGACGCCGGTGGCTTCGGCGATGTACTCGAACACGTCGCGGCCGGGCAGCTTGGCCGTTTCCAGCACGCCGACGACCTGTTCGGCCTCTTCGCGATACCACAGCTTGTCGAACAGCGGCTCCTTCGCGACGGCGGACCGCATCGGGCCGGAACCCATCGCGAAGTATTTGCCGACGTTGATCTGCCAACCCGCGTACTGGCTGAACAGGCACGCGGAGACCGGGTAATCGGTCTGCACCGCGACGTGCGGCCAGAGGCGATCGCCGAGAAAACCGGAGACCGTGCTGACATCCGCCAGACCGGCGAGGCAGATCGAGGCCAGCATCGCCCCGGCTTCGAGGCCCCCTTCGGTTTCGACGCCGAAGTCGAGCAGCAGGCCGCAACCGGGCCGCTCCTGAGCGGCGACCCGGAAGTCCTCCGGGTTCTCGGAGACGTCTTCCACCAGTTGTGAGGCGAGATCGTTGAGTTCGAGATTCATTCGGTTCGCGGCGGCTTGTCCGGGGTTTTTGCCAGATCGGCAGGCAGCTCCTGCGGCGTGAATCGTAGCCGGATGTCCTGCTGGCAACAATCACACGGCTTGATCTCGTACATCGGGATCGCGCAAATGTCGCACCAGTAATCGGTGTACTGCCGCTGGCCCTTGTCGTCGAACGTGTAGATCGTGAGCACCTGCAGATATGGCAAGCTGGGCCGCCGGAAGCCGATCAACTCGACGTCCCGCTTCCTGAGCCGCTCGTCCTGATAGAACGCCCGGCCGCGCCAGTCGGGGAGGATCGGCAGCAGTTCGCCGTCGGCGGTTTCCAGCGCGACCTGGCCCTTGAGCTCTTCCGGATACGCCTTGACGTCGCGCTGCTTGAGGACATCGCTGATCGGCACGACCTTGCCGCGATACAGCTTCTTCGGCGGCGAGGGCGCGGGTTCCGTCGCACCCACGACGGCGAGGATCACAGCAAACAGCGTGGGAAGTCGCATGAGTGATTCAGTCGCAACCACGATCCGATCAACGAAAATCTCGCGAAACCGCAAGCGTCGTTCAACACACGCTTGCGGTTTCGCGGTCTTCTCTTCGCAGGGACAATCGTCAATCCCGTGAGGAATAAATCTTCGACAGCAGCCGCAGGATCTCGATGTACAGCCACACCAGCGTCACCATCAGCCCGTACGCGCCGTACCATTCGAGATACTTCGGAGCGCCGTTGTTCGCGGCGTTTTCGATGAAATCGAAGTCCAGCACCAGATTGAGGGCCGCAATCACGACCACGAACGCGCTGAACCCGATGCCGAACCAGTTCGGCTCGTTGATGAACGGAATCGACATCCCGAAGAACGACAGCACGAAGCCGGCGAGATACAGCACGCCGATGCCGCCCGTCGCCGCGAACACGCCGAGCTTGAAGTTCTCGGTCGCCTTGATGAGGCCGGACTGATAGGCCATCAGCAGCGCGAACAGCGTGCCGAACGTCGCCGAGACCCCTTGTATGGCGATGCCGGGATAGCGCATCTCGAACACCGCCGTCAGACCACCAAGGAACAATCCTTCGGCGAGGGCGTACAGCGGCGCGGTGACGGCGGCCCACGTCGGCACGAAGCTGGTCGCCAGTCCGAACACCAACCCGCCGATCAGGCCGCCGATCATCCACGGATAAACGGTGCCGGAAGCGGCCTGTCCCTGCACGGCGCTCCAGACCATGCTCCACGTGAAGCACGCCGAGCCGACGCACAAGCCGAGCAGCACCATCGTCTTGGCGACGGTGCCGCGGATGGTCATCGTGTTCGTGCTGACGCCGGCCTGGTCCGACAGCCGGGCGAACGTGGCATCACTCAACGCGGGGTTGCCGCTGCGCATGGTGGCTCCTGGTGAAGTTGCAAAGTGTCCCGGACGCTTGAAGCGTCCGGGACACTGGCTCTGACGCGGATACAGACTCTGACCAGAAAAGTATACGCGGATCAGCCGACAGAGACGAGGGCAATTGATATCATCGCGGACTCAAACCCAAGATCTGACAGGAGATCGCCGCCATGCACCGTCTGCCGCTTTCGCTCGCCGTCGCCGTTGTGCTGGGCTTCGCCGTCGTCGCCTCGCACTGGGTCAGTCCGCCGGCCACAACCGCCGAGACGCTCGCCGCGGCCGGGCCGCTCAAGTGGTATCGCGGCAACATGCACACGCATTCCTACTGGAGCGACGGCGACGATCATCTCGAAAACATCGCCCTCTGGTATCGTGAGCGCGGCTACGACTTCCTGTGCTTCACCGATCACAACATCCTCGCCCGCAGCGAGAAATGGATCGACGTGAAAACCGCCAAGAACGGCCCGCAGGCCTACGCGAAGCACCAGGCCCGCTGGGGAGACGCCGTCGTCGAACGGATGCGCGACGGCAAGCACGAGGTGAAACTCAAAACGTTCGATGAAGTCACGGCGCTCGCCGGCCTGCCCGGCAAGTACCTGCTGATTCAGAGCGAGGAAATCTCCGACAAGTTCGGGAAGCTGCCGATTCACCTCAACGCCCACAACGTCCGCGACACGCTGCCGCCGATGGGGGGCGACAGCGCGGCCGAGGTGCTGCAGAACAACATCAACGCCGTCATCGCCCAGCGGGAACGCACCAAGCAGCCGATGTTCGTCCACGTCAATCACCCGAATTTCAAATGGGGGCTGACGGCGGAGGACATGGCGGGCATCCGCGGCGAACAATTCTTCGAGGTCTACAACGGTCACCCCGGCGTCGACAATGCGGGCGACGAGCAGCACGCCTCGACGGAGCGCATCTGGGACATCATCAATACGCAGCGGATCGCCGAACTCGACCTGCCGCTGTTGTACGGCCTGGCGACGGACGATGGTCACAATTATCACGAGATCCTCAGCCGGGCCTCCGAACCCGGCCGCGGGTGGGTGATGGTGCTGGCGTCGTCGTTGACGACCGAAACGCTGATCGAAGCGCTGGAAGCGGGGCGATTTTACAGCACCAGCGGCGTCAGCCTGGATCGCATTGAATCGACTAAGGACGGGCTCAAACTCGCCGTCCATGCGGAGCCGGGCGTGACGTACAAGGTGGAGTTCCTCGGCACCCGCAAAGGGTTCGACGCGAAGAGCGAGCCGGTCCGTGACGCCGACGGAAAAGAACTGCCCGTCACGCGGAAATACTCCGCCGACGTCGGCCGCGTGCTGAAATCGGTGGACGGAACCGCCGCCGACTATCAGTTCACCGGCGACGAGTTGTACGTCCGCGCGCGTGTGACCTCATCGCGGCAGCATCCCAACCCGTCGCAACCCGGCGATTACGAACAGGCCTGGGTGCAGCCGCTGCGCGGGCCGGCGGCGAAGTGACTGGATCGGCTCCCTCGCCCCCGTCTTCGGGGGAGAGGGTCGGGGTGAGGGGGCGAACGCTCGCCAACGTGTTCGATAGCAGAGTGGATCGAGGTTGATGATGTGAGGAAGCGACCGGCCCCCTCACCCTAACCCTCTCCCCCGAGGCGGGGGCGAGGGGACCAAGCGAAGCGCTCGTCGTTCGTCACTCCAGCGAGGTTTTGATTTCCCCATGCAGGCGAGTTGGCAGTTCTGGATCGACGTCGGCGGCACTTTCACCGATGGCATCGCGGTCGCGCCGGACGGAACGCGCCGGGTCATCAAAGTCCTCAGCAGCGGCGTCACGAAAGGCGCAACGCTTCCCAGCCCGGAGCGCAAGCGACGGCTGCTTTCATTCCCCACCATGCTCACGAATCGCCCCACGGACTTCTACCGCGGCTACCAACTGACGTGGCTCGATGACGGCACCACGGCAGTCGTCGCGGCGTCATCGACGGAGGGAGAATTGACGCTGGTCGAAGAGAAGACCGGGGCGACACGCCCCGGCTCTCAAGGAGGACGCTTTGAACTGTCCGGCGGCGAGGAAGCACCGATCGTCGCCATCCGCGAAGCGCTCGGCCTGCGTCTCGATCAACCGATCCCGCCCGTCGCCGTGCGGCTGGGGACCACGCGCGGCACCAACGCGCTCCTCACCCGCCGCGGTGCCAAGACCGGTTTCGTCACCACGAAAGGCTTTGCCGATGTCCTGCTGATCGCGAATCAGGACCGACCGAAGCTGTTCGATCTGGCGATTCAGAAGCCGTCCGCGGTCTGTCACGCCGTCGCGGAGATCGACGAACGCCTGGCCGCCGACGGGACGGTGCTGAAGTCGCCGGAACGCGAACCGGTGCTGGCGGCTTTGCGGCAACTGCAAGACGCGGGCTGCGAATCGCTCGCGGTCTGCCTGTTGCACGCGTTCGTCAACCCGGCTCACGAAGAGTTCATCGCTACGCTGGCCGCCGAGGTCGGGTTCCGTTACGTCAGCGTCTCCAGCCGGTTGTCGCCGCTGATCAAGATCGTCTCGCGCGGCGACACGACGGTGATGGATGCGTACCTCAATCCGATCCTGCAGGCCTATGTCGCGAAGTTGCAGGCCAAGCTGCCGGGGAGCGATTTGCGGTTCATGACGTCGTCCGGCGGGCTGGTTCGGTCGGAACGGTTCACCGGCAAGGAATGCGTGCTGTCCGGGCCGGCCGGCGGCGTGATCGGCTTCTCGCGGTGCGGGCAGGAGGCCGGCTTCGGCCGCACGATCGGCTTCGACATGGGGGGGACCAGCACCGACGTCTCCCGGTTCGACGGCCGGTTCGAGTACGAGTTCGAGACCCGCAAGGCCGGCGTGCGGATCGTCACGCCGATGCTCGCCATCGAAACCGTCGCTGCCGGCGGCGGCAGCATCTGCGGCTTCGACGGCGTCAAGCTGTTCGTCGGCCCCGACAGCGCCGGAGCTGACCCCGGTCCCGCGTGTTACGGTCGCGGCGGTCCGCTCACGGTCACCGACTGCAACGTGTACCTCGGCCGCATTCCCCCCGCCTGCTTCCCGTTCCCGATGGACTTGCCGGCGATTGAAGACCGCCTGCAAACGCTGTGCGTTGCGGTGCAGTCGTCGCCGCTGGGGCAGAGTTACACGCCGCATCAACTCGCCGCAGGGTTTCTGGAGATTGCCAACGCCGCGATGGCCCGCGCGATCCGCTCGGTCTCAACGGCGAAGGGGTACGATCCCGCCGATTACGCGCTGGTCCCGTTCGGCGGCGCGGGGGGACAACACGCCTGTGCGCTGATTCGGTTGCTGGGGATGAAGCAGATCCTGGCGCATCCATTGGCGGGCGTGTTGAGCGCGTACGGCATCGGTCACGCCGACGTCCGCCGGTTCCGGCAGCAGTCGGTGTTGATGCCCTACAGCGACGAGGCGGTCCGCGAACTGCAATCCGTCATCGACAATCTGTCCAAAGCGGCCCGTGATGAAGTCCTCGCCGAAGGGATGGATGCTGAGGCCATCGTCGAGCCGGTGGTGTCGCTCGATCTCCGCTACCGCGGCGTCGAAAGCACGATCGGCATCCCGCGGCCCGGCGACGGCGACTACCCGCGCGAGTACGCAGCCCAGCATCGTCGACTGTACGGTTACGACCGGCCGGATCGCCCGCTGGAGATCGTCGCCGTGCGGGTGGAGGTGATCGGTCAGGGGGCGGCGCTGTTGCCGGCGTTGCCGACCGCTGTTGATCAGCGACTTCCACCGATCGCCAACGACGCTCATGTGATGTGGATCGATGGTCACTGGACGCAGTGCCCTGTCATTTCCCGCTCAGCGTTGCAGCCGGGGCATGGGCTGTCTGGCCCGGCGATCATCGCGGAATCAACGTCGACGCTCATTGTCGACTCCGGTTTTTTCGCGCGCGTGCTGTCGCGCGGGGAAGTGCTCATCGAGAGCGCCACAGGAAGCCCAGGGATAGCAATCCCTGGGCGTCTTTCGCGCGATGTCGACCTCACCGCCGCGGACCCGGTGCAACTCGAACTCTTCCATCAGACGTTCGGGTCATTCGCCGAGCAAATGGGCCTCACGCTGCAACACACGTCGGTCTCGACGAACGTCAAGGAGCGGCTCGATTTCAGTTGCGCGATCTTCGATCCGACCGGCGGCCTCGTCGTCAACGCCCCGCACATCCCCGTCCATCTGGGCGCGATGAGCGAAACCGTTCGCTGCATCCTCCGCGACAACCCCGACCTTGCACCCGGCGACGTGTTCGTCACCAACGACCCGTACCGCGGCGGCTCGCATCTGCCCGATGTCACGGTGGTCACGCCGGTGCATCATCCGCAGTCGGGCGAGCTGCTGTTCCTGACGGCCAGCCGGGCCCATCACGCGGAGATCGG
>JAWXBB010000331.1:0-3785 GCA_034439795.1 Planctomycetaceae bacterium
GTAATATCCGGCGGGCGGATAGACGGCTCCCTGTTCGCAGGACTGGCATTGGCCGGACCGCGTGCTGGAGCAGCCGGTCGCCGCAGTTGCCAGCACGGCGGCGGTGAGAATCCAGCGCGCGCGCGTCATGGTCGTTGTCATCGGCACACCTCAACGGGTGGAGAAAAGTCACGGACAGCGGTTCGACCGGACGGGACTCAGGTGCCGGAACCAACCGCCGCAGGGATCACAGTGGTCGTGCATGACATACGATCGGATCGCGGCTCGCCGGTCGTACAGGCCATTCCTGCCGATCGCGATCTGCGGCCCGCCGGCGCGCCAGTTGTGCCGGTCGTGCGCAAGTCACCTAGCGAAGGGGAGATCGGCTTCCAACCGCGGATAACGGTCGTGCCGACTCTGTCGGCAGAATTGGCCGATCATCCCGGCGGCGTAAACTGCCAAGAGGGGAGATCAACCGCGAAGGCGCGAAGGACGCAAAGGAAGAGAAGGCCTTAGAATTTAGGTGTTAGGTTGGGGGGAAACAAATAGCTCACCGCTCCGCTTCTCAGCATTTCCTAATGCCCAATTCCTAACACCCAACTTCTCTTCCCCTTCGAGTCCTTTGCGCCTTCGCGGTTCTCTGATCCTCTTCAAGCCTCTCCAACAGAGGCGCACTCCAGCTTGCGGTCGATGCGTTTCAGCAGGCCTTTCAGGACTTTGCCGGGACCGACTTCGGTGAAGCTCGTCACGCCCTGCGCGATGAGGGACCGCATCGAGTCTTCCCAGCGGACCGGTTGCACGACCTGTCGCACCAGCAGTTGCCGAATCTCCTCCGGGTCGCTGTGCGATTGGGCGTCGACGTTGGAGATCACCGGAATCCGCGGCGGTTGCATCGCGACGTTCCGGAGCGCGGCTTCCAGCTTCGGACACGCCGATTCCATCAGCGGCGTGTGAAACGCCCCGGCGACGGCGAGCGGAATCGGCTTGCCCCCCGCGGCTTCAATCGCCGTCACCGCCGCGTCGCACGCGGGTTGCTCGCCGGACAGCACCGTGTTGCCGGGACAGAGATAGTTCGCGATCCACAGCCGCCCGGCCGCCGAGGCCCGCGTGCGGACCTGCTCGATCTGTTCGGGCTTGAGCATCAGGGCACTGACCATCCCGGACGGATTGGCCTCCGCCGCGGCCTGCATCGCCTCGCCGCGGACTTTGACGACCTTCAATCCGTCGGCGGAGGACATCACGCCCGCGAACACGAGCGCGGTGTACTCGCCGAGGCTCAGCCCGGCGGCGCAGGTGAACGCCGCGACGATGTCGGGGGATTGCTGCCGCAGCATCTCCAGCGCGGCGAGGCTGCACACATAGAGTGCGGGCTGACTGACGTTGGTCTTGTTGAGTTCTTCGGCGGGGCCGTTGAAGCAGATCTCGGCGAGATCGTAGCCCAGGATTTCGCGGGCCTCATCGAACAGCCGCCGCGTCGCCGGGCACTGCTCGACCACGCCGCGGCCCATGCCGACGAACTGGGCACCCTGGCCCGGAAACAGGCATGCGGATTGAGACATTTGTGTACCCGCTTGAGATTTTTGCCGCTATCAGAGTGGAATCACCGCTACTCAGTCACGAGCCACGCATCCAGATTCGGTCCGCTGAAGTTTAGACCCTTAGAGGAAACGCCAATGAGTTTCTTGCCATTCAGTTGGCACCAATCTGTTAAGACGGGCAGAAACCTTTCTTCTTCCACAAACCACTTTCCACCAAAGACGACAAGCGTATCCAAGCAATCCATCTTTTCGTCGAGATACACCATCAGTTCGTCACTGCTGCTTACAAGATCAATCAAGTTCGTTTGAGTATTCTTCACCGCTGCGAAATGAGGCTCGGGAAGCATGAGATCAATTTCGACTCGCCGCCCCAGTCCGTCTATGAACTCTGAATCCAGTTTCCTTTTCGACTCGCTGTGCCACCCCACAGGCTCGCCATCCCACCATTCCAAGAGCGAATTGCGTGTCCGCGAGTCACTCTCATTCCCATCCTTCAGCGCAACGCCGCTGCGCCCATCATTGTGAATAGCAGCTCCGCAAATGACGACGGTGATCGCAGAGAATCCGACAAACGGTGCGCCCTGCCCCGAAAAATGACTCGCGGTTTGCGACATGGGATGATCCTCGTTGGCTGGTTAGCCGCGACCCGGAGGCTTTGCGCAGGGGAGCGCTCTGCCCCGTACAAACCATCGACACCCACGCTCCCCTGCGCAAAGCCTCCGGGTCGCGGCTAACCAAAGCGCGTCACGTCGCCACCAGCGCGACTTCGCGGGCGAGTTCTTCGACGATCTGTTCGTTGATGCGGCGGTCTTTGTGGGTCATCGCCACGCGCAGGGCGTTGAAGATCGAGCGGGCGTTGCTGGAACCGTGGCAGATAATGCACACGCCGTCGATCCCCAGCAGCGGTGCGCCGCCGGCTTCGTGGTACTGATACCGCTTGTCCAGATTCTCGATCGCCTGCTGGGCCAGGTGCTTTTCATTCTTGAGGACCAGCGACAGTTCGTGCGCAATCGTCTTGAGGAACATGTCGGCCATCCCTTCGGCGGCCTTCAGCAGCACGTTGCCGACGAAGCCCTCGCAGATCACGACGTCGGCGGAACCGTGGTACAGGTCGCGGCCTTCGACGTTGCCGATGTAGCGGTCCTGGTAGGCACACTTGTCGAGCAGCAGTTGCGTGTCGCGGACGAGATCGTTCCCTTTGCCGTCCTCGCTGCCGATGTTCATCAGACCGACGGTCGGGTTGGCGACGCCCAGGATTTCGCGGGCATAGATGGAGCCCATCACGCCGTATTGCAGCAGGTGCTCGGGCCGGGCCGCGGGGTTCGCGCCGACGTCCATCAGTACGGCGCGGCCCTTGAGCGTGGGCATCGGCACGGCAATGCCCGGCCGCTTCACGCCGGGCAGAAACAGCCGCGTCCGCAGGCCGGCGGCCACCATCGCCCCGGTGTGCCCGGCGCTGACGACGGCGTCGACCTCCTTGGCCGCCATCAACTTCCAGCAGACGGCCATCGAGCAGTTGGGCTTCTTGCGCAGCGCGTCGGTCGGCTTCTCCGACATCTCGATCCAGCCGTCGGCCGGATGCAGATGCAGCCGGTCACGAACCGGGCCGGCTTCCGCGATCAATGGCTCCAGCATCGGCACATCGCCGACGAGCAGCACCTCCAGATGCGGAAATTCGCGCAGCGCAGCAATCGCTCCCTCGACGTTGGGGGCCGGGAAGACGTCGCCACCCATCGCATCGAGTGCGATCCGCATACCGCGTTATTCCTCGGTCTCAACCAGGGTGCGACCCTGGTAGTAGCCGCAGTTCGGGCAGACCAGATGCGTCGGCACGCGGGTCTGGCATTGCGGGCAGTTCGACAGTTGCAACGGCTTCAGGAAATCGTGGGCGCGACGCGTGCGCGACCGGGTTTTCGATTGACGACGATCGGGAACGGCCATGACTCGCTCTTCATTCTGCTGCGGGAGGGGTCCATATTTTCGGCGTCCGGCCCGCCTTCAGCGGACGCATGTTCAGACACACCACGGAGAACCGGCAAGTTTACGACGCTGCCGGAAAGAGTGTCAAGCCAACGCCGCAACCTCCACGGCACTTCCCAAGTGCCCGTTGACCAGGGTGGTCGGATCGGGAGGAGTTTTCCGGAGACCGGAGTTCTCTCACGGAGGTCCGGCTGGTGTTCACCGCCCCGCGGCGGGACTGGCGCGACGACCTGGCGCAAGTTCCTGATCCGCGTGGGCTTCAGGGGCGTCGCCCGGTGTTGACGGCCA
>JAWXBB010000332.1:0-8718 GCA_034439795.1 Planctomycetaceae bacterium
AACTACCCCGCCGACGGCAAAGACCGCCTCGCGAAATGCGCCGCGTCCGTCATCGGCCTCAAGCGCGAAACGCTCGCCGGCCAGCGCGACGCCGAGCATCCCGAATTCGACGTGGTCGACCCCTTCGACGAGAAGTCCGACTCGCTCAAGCGCGGGCAGCGGATCGCGCTCAAGGACGAGTCCGGCAAGGTGCTCGCCGATTACATCGTCGGCAAGCAGGTTCCCAGCCGCAGCGGTTACTTCTACGTCCGCCGGCCGGACGAGAAGGCGACGTACATCGCCAAGATCTCCCTCGACCTGTCGACGAAGTTCGCCGACTGGATCGAGCCCGACCTGCTCAAGCTCGACGCCATGAAGCTGAACAGCGTCGAGATCGACAACTACTCGATCGACACCGACAAGGGCCGCATCCTCGGCCGCGATCAGAGCAATCTCAGCCGCAAGACGTCGTCCGAACCCTGGAAACTGGATGGCCTCGACGAGGCAACCGAAGAGGTCAATCAGGACGAGGTCCGCAAAATGGTCGACGGCCTCGACAATCTGAAGATCGTCGGCGTCCGTCCGAAGCCCGCGAAACTGCAGCGGGATCTCAAGCTTGAGGAAGGGATCAAGCTCGATCAGGCGACGATGATCGACCTCGGCATGAAGGGCTTCCTGTTCGCCCGCGGCGAAAGCGGCGGCCAGCAGATGGTCTCCAAAGAGGGCGAAGTCGTCGCCCGGACCGACCAGGGGGTGCAGTATCAGCTCCACTTCGGCGACGTCTTCTCCGGCACCGAAGAGGAGATCGAATTCGGCTTCACCAAGCCCGACGAGCCGCCCGCCGAAGACGCAGAAAAGAAGCCCGAGGACGACAAGAAGTCCGGCGTGCTCAAGAAGAGCCGGTATCTGTTCGTGACGGTCTCGTTCAGCCCCGAAGGGCTGGGCGAGCAGCCGACCGAGCCGACGAAGCCGGAGGCCCCCGAAGAGCCGACCGCTGAGAAGCCCGCTTCGCGCGCCGCGACCGACCCCGCCGACGCCACGGTCGCGGAGAACGTCGGCCCGTGGTCGGAGTACAACGCGCAGAAGTCGGCGTACGACCTCGCCGCGGCCGGCTTCGAGGGCGCGAAGTCGAAATACGAGGCCGACCTCAAAGCCCGGGAGGAGAAGGTCAAAGCCGGCGAAAAGATCGTGAAGGATCTCAACCACCGGTTCGCCGACTGGTACTACGTCATCTCCGGCGACAGCTTCGAGAACCTCCGCCAGGGCCGCAAGACGCTTGTCAAACCCAAGTCGCAAACCCCCGGCGACCAGGGCACGGGCGGCCCGGTGAATCCGCTGAACTTCAATTTCCCGAAGTGACGCACGTTCAGAAGCCGCGGGGTCCCACCCCCGCGGATCTTTACTCCGTTCGTCCGCGGGGATGGGACCCCGCGGCTTCTGGGCTGACACGCATATTCCCCGCGAGCGGTTCCCGCCCGACAACCGATACAACCCGACAGGTCACTGTCCCTTTGGGCCAAGGGGTTGTCGGATGGATCGCCGTCAGTTCGTCGCCAGCGTGTTGGGTGCGTCCGGCCTGGCTCTCGCCAGCGGCAAGCTCGCCTGGAGCGCCCCCCTCGGCCCTAAGCTCAAGTGGCAAACGGACCTGAAGGTCGCCCGCAAGCTCGCCCTCGCGGACCACAAGCTGCTGATGGTCGTCTTCACGGCCCAGTGGTGCGCGTTCTGCCACAAGCTGATCAACAGCACCATCAGCCATCGCGACCTCGCGCCGTTCGTCGACCGGCATTTCGTGCCGGTGATGATCGACTTCGACGAGAACAAGCGGGTCGCCGAGATTCTGGAGGTCGACTCGCTGCCGAACACCGTCATCCTGTCGCCGCAGGCCGACCTGCTGGTGCAGCGGAAGGGCTTCGCGTCGGTTGCGTCCTTCAAGGAGACGCTGCAGGCGGCCATCGACAAGCAGGCGGAAATCGTCCAGGTCCGCGCCGCCGCGGGGCGTTAATCAGATTCCGTCTGCCGTCTTGTCCCCTCGCCCGACGCTTCGGCGGGAGAGGGTTAGGGTGCTTCTGCCTTTTTGCCTTGGATTCCAACTGCGAAGGCCAAAGGCAAAAGCACCCTCACCCCCGGCCCCTCTCCCGCCGAAGCGTCGGGCGAGGGGAGTTGGAAGAAGCCCTCGTTACGGCTTCAGCGCCCAGCCGTCGGCGAGCGTGGTCTCCTTCGGCACGACGATCACGCGGTCTTCGATGACCACCGGGGAATCGGCCGGCAGCCGGTCGATCCCCTGCGGGGCGATGCGGACGTTCCGGCCGATGCGGCAGTTCTTGTCGACGATCGCCCCCTCCACGTGCGAGCCGTCGCCCACGCCGATGTGCGGCTGACCGGCGGCCGTGTCGGCGGCCAGCTCCTCGCTGGACTGAAAGAAGTCGGCGCCCATCAGCACCGAGTTGCGAATCGTCACATTCTTGCCGATGTGGCAGCGCAGCCCGATGACGCTGTTCTCGATGACCGCCCCCGCGCCGATCGTGCAGCCGTCGCAGATCAGGCTGTGCTTCACCTGGGCGCCGTCGCAGCGCGTCGGCGGCAGGCTGCGGGCGTGCGTGAAAATCGGGGCGTGTTCGTCGTCCAGCCGGAACGGGGCGTCCGGCCGCGTGAGGTCGAGGTTCGCCTCGTAGAACGAACGGATGGTGCCGATGTCCTCCCAGTAGCCGTCGAACAGATGGACCTGCACTTTGTGGGTGCGGATCGACATCGGGAAGACTTCCTTGCCGAAGTCGTGATAGTCGTTCTTGGTCAGCAGGTCGACCAGCACGTCGCGGTTGAAGAGGTAGATGCCCATGCTCCCCAGGCAGTCGCGGCCGCGGCTGGGGATGCCGCGGGCGTCGATCCACGCCGGATCGGTTTTGACGAGGTCGATTTCCTCGTCGGTCTGGGGTTTTTCGAGGAAGCCGCGCACGCGACCGTCGTCGTCGAGCCGCATGATGCCGAAGCCGCGGGCCTGCTCGCGCGTCACGGGCAAGGCTCCGATGGTCACGTCGGCTTTGGTGCGGACGTGGGTGTCGAGCATCTCCTGATAGTTCATCCGGTAGAGCTGATCGCCCGACAGGATCAGCGCGTACTCAATGTCCTTCTGTTGCAGAAAGCGGACGTTCTTGCGGACGGCGTCGGCGGTTCCCTGATACCACTCCATTCCCTCCATCGTCTGCTGGGCCGCGAGGATTTCGACGAAGCCTCCGTCGAAGCGGTCGAAGCGGTACGTTTGCCGGATGTGGCGATGCAGGCTGACGGAGTTGAACTGCGTCAACAGATAGATGCGGTTCAACTCGCTGTTGAGGCAGTTGGAAATCGGAATGTCGATCAGGCGGTACTTCCCGGCGAGCGGCACGGCCGGCTTGGACCGGAGCTGCGTGAGGGGAAACAACCGGGTGCCCTTGCCCCCGCCGAGAATGAACGTCACCACGTTTCGCATCGGATTCCCACTCGGAGCGCAACAGGTTGCTGGGTTCCGGGCGCCGTTGCCGGCCCCGTTCGCCGGAGTATACCGCGGCCCGTTCGTGCCTACAGCCAACCGGCGGGAAAAATGCCACGCAGCCGGTATCAGGCATCAGGTAAGAAGGAAGCCAAAGCGTCATTCTTAACCTGATGCCTGACGCCGGACACCTCTTCCTACCTCATCCTTGGGCCGTCAATCGCGGCGCAATGTCGGACCACGTCGCAAAGACTTGATGGTCCAGTCCTTCGGTGGCGAGCACTTCGGAGAGCCAGCCGCGGGCGAACCGATACCGTGCGGCGACGCGGCGGATGGCCGACAGGTCGGGACGGCCGTCGCCCGCGAAGGCGACGGTCGCTCCGCGGTCGAGGAGGTGCTGCACGATCTTCGACTTGTCGACGCCGAAATGCGGGCAGTGCCACAGCGCATCGGCCGGCGGCCAGCCCATCCACAGTCCCTGATCGTCCGAATAGCCGCCCGGATTGGCGATGATGCGGACGTCGTTACGAACGTCGTCGAGCAGTTGCTGGATGTACCACTCGCTGCCGGCGGAGACGACGACAATGTCCCACCCTGCGGTTCGCAGTTGCCGAACCGCCTGCGCGGTGAGCGGATCGAGCTTCGCCTCCGGCAGCCAGCGCGTGAGCTCCGCCAGATCGCGCGGCGCCTGCTGAAAGATGCCGTGCAATGCCGCGACGTGCGTCAACCGCCCGGCGACGCACTCGGCCCAATAGTCGGGCTTCTCGATGTTCGGCACGTGGTGCAGAACCAGCTCGTAAAAATCGACGCCGGTCATCGTCCCGTCGAAATCGGTGACGAACACCTTCGGCCCCAGGCCGGCCAGCGGATCGGCGGTCATCGGCGCGGCTTTCCGACAGCAACTTTCACCTGGGGCTTCTGCATCAGCACGACGAACTCGTGGACTTTGTTCACGCGGAACACCGCCGGGTAACCGAGCGGCCGCAGGTTGTTGTACTCCGTCTGCCGGTTCCAGATGATGAGGTCGTCGAGCCGATATCCCACCGTCTGCAGCCGCGCGGCGAGATCGCTGTGCAACGGATAGAACCGGTCCTGCTTGCGGAGATCCATCACCACGATGGCGCAATGCGCGCCCGGCTTCAGCAGCGGAAACACGCCGGCGAAGACGTCGGTGAGCGCGGCGAGGTAGCCGTCGTAAGTTTCTACGAGGCTAAGATCGCCGGGCAGGTTGCCGTAGTGCCGGATCGCCTTCGAGTCCGCCGTCCGCTTCTGGCCGAGGATGTTCCAATACGGCGGCGACGTCACGCACAGGTCGATGCTGTTCGGTGCGATCAACTCCGCGGCCTGGTCGGCCGTCGCATGATGCAGCGCGATGCCGCCATCATCGAATGCACCGGCGGGCAACCGCGATCGGGCCAGCGCGACGTACTCTTCCGACAGCTCTATGCCGATGCCGCGGTGCCCCAGCGCGTGGGCGGCGACCAGCGTGCTACCCGATCCGCAGAAGGGATCGAAAATCGTTCGCGGCTCCTCCGGCAGGAACGATTCGATGAGTCGTTTGACGAGTGCAACCGGGAACTGCGCGGGATGCTTCAGCCGCTGCTCTTCAGGCGTCTTCCGCAGATCGCTCCACACGCTGATCGAATTTTGCAGCCAGCGTTTGCCATCGAGCGCGTTGCACCGCCGCGCCGGCTGGCGGCGGGGAGCAACGGCAGTCGCAGTATCAGCCTTCTGGCGGGGCATCGAGTTGATTTTTCGTCACAGCCGAGAGCGCCAGCGAACGGCGTCCGGAAGCGGAGTGCGGGTGAAGCCGTGGGTCCCATCCCCACGGATCTTGTTCGTCCGTGGGGATGGGACCCCACGGCTTCAGGGAAACATCAATCCTCGGCGCGTGTTGCCCCGGAGACCTGCGTGGTCGCCGGGCGGCCCAGCGTCGCCATATACGAGTACAGATCGGCGTAATCCGCGGGAGTCAGATCCTTGAGCAGCCCCGCGGGCATCAGCGAGACCGGCGACTTGCGGCGTTCCTCGATCTGGGCGGTCTCGATGCGGAACGTCTGGTGCGTCGCGTTGCGGAGCAGCAGTCCGTCGACCGATTCGTACACAATCAAGCCCGCGAACGACTTGCCGTCCTTCGTTTCGATGATCGTCGTCTGATAGCGGGCCGAGACGTCGCGGCTCGGCAGCACGATCGCCGCGAACAGGTCCTCGCGCGAGAACCGCCCGGCGACGCCCGTCAGATCCGGTCCCAATGCCGTCCGGCCGCCATGACACTGCACGCACGCCCGCTTCTCGTAGAGCGCGGCCCCGCGGCTCGGGTCGCCGCCGTCCCAGTCCGTTTTCGACATCATCAGTTTGAGCAATGCGAATTCCGACGCGGCCGTGCCGAACGCGGTGGCCGAGGCGGCGGGGAATTGCTTCTGCACCCATTCCGTCCAGGCGGCGACGGCTTCCGATTGCGGACGGTGGCCCGGCTTGCCAAACTCGAACGGCAGTTTCTGGCCGGTGTTCCGTTCGAGCAACGCGACGACGCGCTCGCGGGCTTTGTACTCCCGTTCATCTTGACCGAGTCGGCGCAGCGCCTTGAGCAGCGCCAGTTGCTCGTCGGCTCCGTTGTCCGCGGGCAACGTCTCCAGCGCGGTGAGGCAGGCCGCAATCACTTCCGCTTCTGACGACTCCAACCCGTCGCGGAACCACGGCCGATCACCGGCTTCCGGTTTCTCGGAGAGCGTCATCAGCACCGCGCCGCGGACGGCGAACCGGTCGTATTGCTTTCGCAGCAAGGTTCGATGGGCCGGGTCGGGCGACGCACCCAACAGGAAGATGACGTCGTTGTTCCACGGATACTCGGCATCCGCGGCGGCCTGCTTGGCGAAGGCGGCGATGGCGTCGGTCAGGCGGCGCTCGGGCATCTGGCTCATGAACAGCACGTGGCCCGGCCGGCCGAAGCCGGGCACGTCCACCATCACCGGCGCGAGGAATTCATCCAGCTCGCACAGCTTCGTGAACAGATCCTTGATGCGGTCGTTCCACGCGCTGTCCTGCGGCAACTTCCGGGCCGCGAACTTGGCGTCGATGCCGACCAGCGCCTCCGCAATGGATTGCCGCTCGGTCGTCGTTCGCGGAACCGGCAACCGGGCCGCGACCAGCAGTTGATGAATGTCGTCGACCGGATCGGACTGCTTCGTGATCGGTGTCAGCACCCGTTCCAGCAGTTTCTGGTTGACGGGGGACAGCATCGCCAGCACGCGCGTCAGTTCGGTGTCCACGAGTGCGATGCCGGTGGGATAGAGCTCCGCGAGCTGCACCCGCAGGCTGTCCCATTCCCGTTCGAGATCCTGGGGGTCCATGCCTGGGGCATAGCCGTCGAACGCCGGAGGATGCCGGTCGGACGGACCGAGATCGCCCAGCATCCATTGCACGAGCCGCAAGGCATCGAGCTTCAATTCCGGCGGATAATCCCCCTTGAGCAACGTGACGGCGACCGGCGACATTGCCTGCCGGACGCGGCTCAGATCGGTCCCCACCTGGGCGACCCACCCGGCGGCATACGACACCACGGCTCGCGCGCCGTCCTGCGTCGCCGCTTGCGACATCGCCGGCAAGTAGCGTCCCGGCATCCGCGCGACCAGCGCCGCGGACAGCGACCGGTTGAACCGATCGCCTCCGCCCAATCGTTTGGCGAGCGGCGCGATCAGCGGCTGCCAATCGGCGGTCTCCGACAGATTCTGGGCCGCTTCCAGCGCTTTCCGGGCGACGAACGGGTCGAGGTCATCGAGATACGGCGTCAACACTGCGACATCGACTTTCGCGCCCTGCGTGGTTCCATATGACCAGACGGCCCGCGCACGGACTTCGGACGGCTTCGCCGCGACTAGCCGGCGGGCGGCGTCGGAGTCCAAACCGTCGAACAGTTCGGTGACGATCTCGATGGCCCGCACGCGGTCGGCGGTGGGGCGGGCTTCGTCCAGCGCCGCCGCAACGAACGCCGCGGGGTTTAATGTCCGTGCCTGCGGCATCCACTTGGCGCGAGACCAGCTCGACAGCGGCTGCATGGCAGTCAGGCAGGCATCCAACGGCGACGCCGGTTGCGGTGATGGCTTTGCCTCCCCCTTGGCCCGCACGCGATATACCGCCCCGCGCGTTCCCCGACCGCCGACGCTGACGTACAGCGAGCCGTCGGAACCGACTTCGCAGTCGGTCGGCGCGAAGCCGTAGCCGTTGAGGCCGGACATGAACACTTCCGACGTCGCGGTCCACGTCGAGCCGTTCGGTTTCAGCTTCAGACAGAGCACGCGGCCGTACGTCCAGTCGAGGGCGAAGATCGCGTTCTGATATGCCGCCGGGAACTGCGTGTGCCGATAGCACGTCAACCCCGTCGGCGACCCGCGGCCGAACGAGCCGAGCACCGGAGGCATGTCGAAGAAGTAATTCGGGCGCTTCCAACTGCGGCTGACCCAGCCGGCGTCCGACCCCGGGAGCAATTGGAAGACCCGCGTGGGACGATACCACGGCAGCGAGACGTCCCGTTCGTCGTCGCTGTCGTAGGTGAACACGTCCCCCTGGTCGCTGAACGTGAAGTCGTACGCGTTCCGCAGCCCGTCGGCGAGGATTTCGCTCCCCGACAGATCGGGCTTGAACCGCAGCAGCGCGCCAGCCCGCGGCTGCTTCACGGGCGACGTCGGCAGCGAGGCATACCCCGCGGTGATGTTCGACGAATTCCCCGCGATGACGTACCACCAGCCGTCCGGTCCCTGCTGGATCGAGTGCGCGTCGTGCTCGCCGCCGGTCTGCAATCTCAACATGACATCGGGCGGGCCGTCGGCCTCGTCGTTGCCGTCCTGATCGCGGTACCGCAGCAGCCCGGCGTCCCCCACGCACAGCAGCGACCGGCCGTGGAAGTACAGCCCCTGCGCGCCGGTCTTGGGGCCGGGGGCGAAGACCTTCGCCGTCTCCGCGCGGCCGTCGTTGTTCTGATCGATGAGCAGCTTGACGTACCCCGCCCCGGAGACCACCACGCGGCCCTGTGCGTCGAGCGTCAGGCTGTAGATGTCGTGGGCCAGTTCATCGCCGGCGAACTCGACGACCTCGAATCCATTGGGCACGCGCACCATTGCCGATGCCGGCACGGGGGCGTCTTCCGCCCGTGTCACCGCCGCGACCAGACCGACGCCGCCGAGCAGCAGCGCCAGTCGGAGACACGGGGGCGGAGACGAACGGGGCAGCATCCAGATTCCTCCTTGCATCGGGGCCGCGCGGGGCCGGAAACATCC
>JAWXBB010000333.1:0-3228 GCA_034439795.1 Planctomycetaceae bacterium
CGCGGGCAGGGTGGCCTCGACCGCTTCCTGCCCGGCGGCTTTCGACAGCCCGCCCACCATCTGCTCGATGAGCTGGCCCCGCGCGACCTGCTTGACGGACTGCGTCGCCACGTGCCGGCCGTCGCGCAGCACGGTCACGCGGTCGCAGACGGCGAGCACGTCCTCCAGAAAGTGGCTGATGAAGACGAGCGCGATGCCGCGGGCCTTCAACGTCCACATCAGCTCGAACAGCCGGCGGGCTTCAGGGAGGCTGAGAGCGCTGGTCGGCTCGTCGAGGATCAGAATGCGGGCCCCGCTATGCAGCCCGCGAGCGATCTCGACCATCTGCCGGATGACGAGCGGATAGGCGTCGAGCCGGCGGCGGACGTCGATCTCGATGTCGAGTTCCTTGAGCGAGGCCCGCGCCTGCCGGACCATCGCCCGCCAGTCGACCGTGCCCCAACTTGTGAGCAGTTGCCGGCCGAGAAACAGATTCTCGGCGACAGAGAGCTGCCCGATGCCGGACAGTTCCTGATAGACCATCGCGATGCCGCGGTCGAGCGCCTGCCGCGGGGTGTCCAGCCGGATCGTTTCGCCGTTGAGTTTGATTTCGCCGGTATCCACCGCGACGTTACCGGCGAGGACTTTCATCAGCGTGCTTTTCCCCGCGCCGTTGCAGCCGACGAGGCCGTGAATCTCGCCGGGCCGCAGATCGAAGTGAACGTCCTCCAGCGCCGCGACGCCGCCGAACCGCACGCCGATGCCGCGGCAATCGAGAAGCGGTGCGGAGGTGGCGAAGGCTGTGGCGGTCATGGGATGTGGTCAGTGGTCTGTTGTCCGTGGGTTGGCTCTTGTTTGGTCCCCTCGCCCCCGTCTTCGGGGGAGAGGGATAGGGTGAGGGGGCGAGCGCTTCGCAGGGTGATGACCGCCAGTCACACCAACCCGAAGCGTGAGCGAGCGCTCGCCCTCGCTTCGGGTTAGTGTGGAACACGCAGTGATAGCGTGCGGCCATCATAACCGAGTCGCGCCGCTCAGCCACCCACCCGCCGGATAGCCGCCGCACAGCGTGCGCAGTACGCTGTACTCAGCACTGAGTACCAAGGGCACATGCCCCGTTCTACGAACGACTGACAACGGACCACCGCCCATGCACATCGCCACGGGCGCGTCGACGCGCCCGGAAATCTCCGATGCCTTATTAGAAGTCGCGACCGCAGCCGCGGCCGGGCTGCGCGGCGCGGCGGCCGATTTGACACTGGTGTTTGTCAGCCACCATCATCGCGACGGCTTTGCCGAGTTGGCCGCCGGTTTGCAGCGATTGCTGCCCAGCCGATGTCTGCTGGGATGTTCGGGGGAATCGATCATCGCCGACGGTCGCGAGATCGAGAACGGCCCGGCCGTGTCGATCTGGTCGGCGTCGCTGCCGCAGTCGGAACTGCTGCCGTTCCGCGTGGAGTTCGAGCCCACGCCGGACGGCGTCGTCTGCACAGGGCTGCCGGACCAACTGGCCGAACAGCCGGACCGCGTGCGGGCGGTGATTCTGCTCGGCGAGCCGTATTCGTCGGCTCCGCGGAGTGTGCTCGACCGGCTGGCCGATGACCTGCCGGGCGTGCCCGTCGTCGGCGGCATGGCGAGCGGCGGCGGTCCCGGCGAAAACTGCCTGTTCTTCGGCGGCGACGGCGTGCCGCACGGTGCCGTCGGCGTCGCGGTCCTCGATGGTCCGCCGATTCGGACGCTGGTGTCGCAGGGCTGCAAGCCGATCGGCAACACGTACATCGTCACGCGGTCGGAACGCAACGTGATCTACGAACTGGGCGGCCGGCCGGCGATGGAACGGTTGCAGGAACTGTATCCGACGCTGTCGGAACGCGACCGGGTGCTGATCGAGCAGGGGTTGCACGTCGGGCTGGCGATTTCCGAATACCAGGAGCGGTACGGCCGCGGCGACTTCCTGATCTCGAACGTGATGGGCGCCCATCGCGAAAGCGGTGCGATCCTGCTGGGCAACCTCGTGCGGATGGGACAAACCGTGCAGTTCCACGTCCGCGACGCCGCGACGGCCGATGAGGATCTTCGACAGATGCTCGAAACGCATCAGCAACACCGTCACACAGCGCCGCTCGGCGGGCTGCTGTTCAGTTGCAACGGCCGCGGAACGCGGTTGTTCCCCGACCCACACCACGACGCCGCGGCGATCCAGCAGCATCTGGGACCGCTGCCGGTTGCCGGGCTGTTTGCCGCGGGGGAGATCGGTCCGGTGGGGGGACGGAATTACGTTCACGGTTTCACGGCCAGCCTGGCGTTGTTCGAGGGTTGAATGACCGAGACGACTCCGTCCCCCGAACCCGATTGGCTGATCCGGTTGACGCCCGCCGCCGCGGTCCCGGTCCCCGGCGGCTACGTCGCGATCGGCAACTTCGACGGCGTGCATCGCGGCCATCAGGCGATGCTCGCCCGGCTGACGGACCGCGCCCGTGCCGCCGCGCGACCCTCGGTGGCGGTGACGTTCGATCCGCATCCGATCGCGCTGCTGCGTCCCGAGGCGTTGCCCCCCGGACTGTCGTCGCTGGCCGATCGCGCGACCCTGCTGAAAGACTGCGGGGTCGACGCCGTCATCGTCCTGCCGACCTCGTGGGAGCTGCTGCGACTGACCGCGACGGAGTTTTTCGAGCGAGTTGTCCGCGATCGATTGAAAGCGGCGGGCCTCGTCGAAGGTCCGAATTTCACGTTCGGCAAAGATCGCGGCGGCAACGTCACGCTGCTGCGGCAACTCTGCTCACACGCGGGGATGACGCTGGACGTCATCGAACCGGTCACCATCGACGGCCAGTGGGTGTCGTCGAGCGTCATCCGTTCGCTGCTGATGGACGGCGATGTGAACGACGCCGTCGCCTTGCTCGGTCGCCCTTACCGCTTGACGGGCCGCGTGGTGACGGGCGCGCAGCGCGGCGCGGCATTGGGGTTTCCGACCGCGAACCTGTCGGACCTGAAGACCGTCATTCCCGGACCGGGCGTGTACGCCGGTCGGACGGAGATCGACGGCCAACCGTATCCGGCGGCGATTCACATCGGCCCGAACCCGACGTTCGGTGAAGCGGTGTTGAAAG
Organism: Planctomycetaceae bacterium; assembly: GCA_034439795.1. GTDB lineage: Bacteria > Planctomycetota > Planctomycetia > Planctomycetales > Planctomycetaceae > DSVQ01. The sequence continues at coordinate 3,087 of JAWXBB010000333.1, forward strand.
TGGAGGTCCACGTCATCGGTTTCGACGGGAATCTCTACGGCCGGGTGATGAGCGCCGATTTTCATCGCCGCCTGCGCGACGTGCGGCGGTTTGATTCGGTGGACGAGCTGCGTGTTCAACTGACACAGGACATCGTCGCGGC
>JAWXBB010000334.1:0-3404 GCA_034439795.1 Planctomycetaceae bacterium
GATGGTCCCTTCCCCCGGGCCCCGCGAGTGCGGCCCGCACCCAACCGCCGTAGTCGGACAACGGACGAATCAGCGGCTGCTCAGCGAGGAATGACAGTTCTTGTTGAGCAACGCCGCGCCGCTTGAGCAGTTCTCGCAGTGTCCGGAGGCGGAACGCGCCGTACGAGAGGGCGATGCGACAAACTTCGTTGAGGGCGTCACACGAATTCGCCTTAGCCAGCGCGAGGAGACCCTGCAACACCCGAACTCCCTCGATTCCTCGGGCTTGCAGCATGGCTTCGGCCCAGGCCAGGGCCTGTTCGCCGATCCCCCGAACCTTGCCGAGCAGCCAGGACGCACCCCGTTCCACGCCACTGATCTTCTCTTTGGCGAGGTGTTCGGTGTGAGTGCTGAAGCGGCCTTGTTCGTGCCGCACATGCAGGGCGATTTGTTGCCAGCGCTGATTGAAGATGCGGACCAGCCGCGCATCCCAACGAGCCCAAACGGTCCGTCCCAGATGCTCCGGTGGCACCGAGTAATAGGCCTTGGCTACTTCCACATGCCCATCGCGGCTGACTTTACGCTGCGCCTCGTGAAAGAACGGGAAGCGTTCCAGCGGCCCCGGCTGCAAGGCGGCGTGCTCGACTTCGTGGAAGACTCGGCCCACTTGCCGTTTGGTCGTGCCGTGGATCCGCGTGTCGGCAACGCTCCGTTCCCACTCGGCCAGAAAACAGTTTTGTTCTTCCAGCGAGACGAAGGTCCGCGCCTTGAGGGCGTTGTTCTTCACGTACTTCACGCTCGACTCAACCTTGCCCTTGTGCCGCGGCGTGTAAGGCTTCGTCGGCAGGATCACCGTGTTGTAATGCCGGGCGAAAGATTGAAGCTTCGGGTTCAGCTCCGGATCAAACCAGTCAGGATGTACAACGGCCGCCTTAAGATTGTCGACCACTAGCGTTTGGGGCACGCCGCCGAAATAGGCAAAGGCATTTTCGAGACAACGGATGAAATCTTCCGCCGTCTGCGTAAACGTCGCTTCGCTGTAGGCCTTGCGACTGTGGCTGAGCACGATCCGAAAGACGTTCGTCTTGCGACGCTTGACAGCACCGCACCTAGCCCGGTCCACCGCCACGATCGGCGCACCGGCGCCAAAGTCAACTTGGGCTTCTTGGCCGGGACCGACTTCCATCCGCCGAAATGGCAGCTCCGTCCTGACGCCCAGTCCTTGCACGAATCGCCGCACGCTCCAGTAGCTGGCCGCACAGCCGTGATCTTGCGCCAAGTCCTGGTAGATTCGCTGCGCCGACAGGCCCTGGTCCAGCTTGGCCACAATCAGCTCGCGGCACGGTTCGCAATCACTCCGCCGCCCCCGACCAGAAGGTCGGGCCAAGAATTCTGCCACGGCCGGAGGCAGAGAATCCGCCACAGACCCGGTGGGCGCATTGGCCCCTTTTGAAACCGCCGGTGGAGGCAATAAAGCGCCCACCGGGTCCGGGGCGTTCACGCCGCTGGGCGCAGCGGCGGAAGCGGTGTCTCGCTTCGCCAATTGCACGTAACGGCACACCGCTTTGCGGTCCACTTGCAGATCGATGGCGATCTGCCGCTGGGACCAGCCTGACGCATGCAAGCGTAATATCGAATCTACCGTCGCCATTTTGAGACGATTCGCCATATCTGGACTCCATCAGTACGAAAGGTACTGATGGGCCTACGTCGAATCTTGCTCCGTTCAAAATGGCTCCTTTTCAAGCGCCCATGACTGGTCCCTTTTCAGCGCCCGCTGACAATCAACGGGGCGTTCGTCCCGAACATGGTGTCCTGGGGTAGCTGTCCATTCTACGCGCAGCCGCGAATGGGGTGAGAGGCTCTGACACCTCTCAGTTTGGCGGGCGTCTCGGAGGGTGGAGCGGCGGAGTCGGCGGCGGCGTGAGGCTATCCGCCGGGAACGGGCAGGACGAGATCCAGGATCGACTTGCCGGGAGGCGTCAGGTGGAGTTTCTTCAAGAGCTTCGCGAAGCAACTCCGGCCCGCCTCGGACCAGTGCAGGACCTCGCCGATGACGCTCGACAAGGTGAACGTCGGGAGTTGCCGACGAACCGATTCCAGCACGCTCACGAGAATCGTTTGCCGGCGGGCGCCGCGGAGCGTCTTGCTGGTGCGGCCCGTTTTACGAGCTTGTGCCGCGGCGCGGAGCGTGCGTTCGGATTCGTTGTTCGTTCCGGCAACCGGCGTGGCTTCGCCCCTCGGCATCTTGACCGGTGCTGCGGTGACGAACGTGAACAGTTGCTGGGCCAGCATCAGTCGCATCAGTTCGTTGCACAGCAGCCGGTAATCGTCGGCCGGGCCTGCGAGCGGCGGCAGTTCGGCAATCCACATCGCGGCGCACAGTTCGAGAATCTCGTCGTCGAGTTCGGCGACTTTCTGGGCACGACCCGCGTCGCTGAACCGCCCGTCGCGTTGCGTTCGGCACGCCGCGCGGTAAATCTCCAGCAGCCGATCGGCAAACCGGCGGTACTCGCCATTGGCCGGTTCGAGCAGGGTCAGCTTGATCGCCTTCCGCAGCAGATGGGCCCAGCATTTTTGCGAGCGGGTGAAATTCGCGTACACCGCCGCGTCGTCGCTCACCACGATCCCTGCGAAGGTCGCCGGATCGAGAATCTGTTCAAGCGTCGCGGCATCCTTGTGCACGCCGAAGAACAGCACGCGAACTTTTTCGGACAGAAACGCCCAGACGCTGTTCAGACTCCAACCCGTTTCGTCGGTATGCACGACGGCCGAATTCGCCAGCAGCGTGCAGAGCCCCTCGAATTCGCTTGCCCAATGCCGCGACAACTGATGCAACAGCGCGTCGACCTGCGATTTGCGCAGCCGCAGGTTCTGAAAAAAGTTCAACAGCAGGCAGACTTTGTCGAACGACAACCCGACGATGTAGACCTGATAGGCGATCGCGACGACGATTTCGAGCCCGAATTCACTCCGCCCCAGCACGCCGGGAATCCTGCCGAATTGACTCTTCGGGCCACGATAGATTTCGTAGGCGACGAGGACCGCCTGACCATTCTCCAGCCGCCACACGGGCCGCGTGTGCGACAGGTGGCAATCGCGCTTCGCCACGCCGACGGGAAAGACCTGTTCCGTCCGCTGGGCCAGGGCCAGCTTGTCCGCCGTGGTGATCCGGCCGCGCCGCAGCGGCCGGTTTCGTTTGCGCGGCTTCTTGCCGCGCACTGCTTGCCGCCGCTCTTCCGCCCGCAACGAAAACGGTTCGTCGACCCTGACCGTTGCCGAGCCCCCCAGTTTCTTCTCCAACTCCTCAATCCGGCGCCGGGCCTCCTGCAACGCGTGCTGCAACGTCACGACGACATCAACCAGCCGATCGGCATCGATCCGGCCCGCGCGAACATCCTCCTTGAGCTGCTTGACATCGTCCA
>JAWXBB010000335.1:0-23581 GCA_034439795.1 Planctomycetaceae bacterium
GCGGAGACGAACGGGGCAGCATCCAGATTCCTCCTTGCATCGGGGCCGCGCGGGGCCGGAAACATCCTGCGGAGTGCGGCCGAATCTTAGCGGGAACGGCCCGTGGCGGAAACGTCGAACGGGGAAATCCAGCGGGTCGATTCGTCCCTGGTCATTCGTCATTCGTCTTTTGGAGTTCGGCGTTCTGCAATGGGTCAGTTTGTCGAAATGTCGTCTTTCGCTCCGCGAAAGGAACGTTCTTTCGCGGAGCGAAAGACGACAAACTGACCCACTGCCCGATTGTCCGGTCAGGATGACGAACTCGAAACACACGACAATCGTGGTATGATCCGCGGTGTGGCGGTTGCTGGCTGCTGTTGAGCAGCGACTGTCACCGCGACACGGTGGAAAGCAACCCACCCACACGGAGATCGATCTTGCGACGATTCGCGTCGGTTGTTTGGATGCTCGTAGCTCTGGTCAACCCGCTGCTGGGGGATGACCTGCCCGAAGATCGCGGCGCTCAGATTTACGTGATGAACGCCGATGGCACCAACGTGCGGCGATTGGGGGGCGTGCCGGCGTTCCGCGAGCTGGGGTCGCCGTCGTATTCGCCCGATGGCTCGCACGTCGTGGTCGACGCCTACGAATCGGATGCTCAGTTCTCTGCGGCGCGGTTGCTGGTGCTGGATGCGGAGGGGAAGAACCCGGTCGACCTGGGGCCGGGGCACATGCCCTCCTGGTCGCCCGACGGCGCGAAGCTGGCCTGCTCGCGGATGGACCGGGACGGCAATTGGCGGGGCGTCGGCATCCTCGATCTGAACAACCGCGAGTTTCGCAAGATCGCAGAGGGTGCGTGGGGGATCGAATGGTCGCCGCAGGGCGATTACGTCGTCTATCTGAAGAACGGCGTGGTGATTCACGAGCTCGCCACCGGCAACGAGCATCGGCCGCTCGCCAATCATCCCGAGGGGGTCGACCGCCTGCATTGGAACATGGCCGTCTCACCCGACGGTCGGAAAATGTGCGGCAAGCTGGTTCTCGATGCGGGCCAAAAGCACCATGCCGTGATGCTGATGGACTTGTTCCCCGCGCCGGGAGCCGATCCGACTCCGCCGCAAATCGGCGTGCAAAGCTTTGTGCGAAACCGCGAGGTGTGGGCCGACTTCGCGTGGCATCCGACCGAGCCGCGCGTCGTCTTTCCGATGCGATCGCCCGAGCACAACAACACGTTTCTGCTCTACGAATTCGACCCCGCCCAGCCCGACTCGCTGAAACTCGTCTCCGGCCAACCGCTCGACCGCTGGAACCAATGCTCCACCTGGCGACCGGACGGCAAGCAACTGCTGTTCCTCTCCAAGCACCGGGCGAAGCCCTGAAATAGCAGGACTAACGCAACGGCCATTCCGCGACGATTGAATACAACGGGCCGAGCGGCGTCAGCTCCGGCAGAGGAACGGTTAGTAGCGCCCATCGCATGCTCCGACGGACCAGACTCGACGACTTGGCCGCATACCCGGTACGCTGTCGGGCGGGATGTGTTTGTTTCCCGACGGGATGAATGGATGAGTACCCCGACCGCAGCGACGGTTCTGCCTCACAGCGATGTCTCCGCCGGCGATGGCCGCGTGGCCCAGGTGGGCGCCACGGTTTGCATCTTCGGCGCGTCCGGCGATCTCACTGCCCGCAAACTGATGCCTGCACTGTTCGACCTGTGGAAGGACCGGTATCTCGACGACCAGTCCCCGATCATCGGCGTCGCCCGCCGGGAGAAGACCGACGAGAGCTTCCGCAACGAAATCTACGAGGCGGTCAACGGCCACGTGCGGTCCGGCGCCATTGCCTCCGAGGACTGGCAGCGGTTCGCCAGGCGGCTGTATTACCGCGAGCTCGACATCACCACTGCGGACGGTTATCCGAAACTGAACAGCGAGCTGGCGGCCGTCGAGCAGACCGCCGGGGCGTCGGGCAAGCGTGTGGTCTACATGGCGACCGCGCCGGAGCTGTTTCAGCCCGCCGTCGATTTTCTCGGCAAAGCCGGGATGATTCCGGCCCGCAACACGGCCGAGGAATGGTTGCGGGTGGTCTTCGAGAAGCCGTTCGGCAGCGACTCGCGGTCGTCCAAAGAGCTTAGCCGGAATCTGCGGAAATGGCTGCGGGAAGAGCAGATTTACCGCATCGATCATTACCTGGGCAAAGACACCGTCCAGAACATCCTGCTGTTTCGGTTCGGCAACTCGATCTTCGAGCCGCTGCTCAACCGCAACCACGTCGATCACATCCAGATTACGGTCGCCGAGTCGCAGGGCATGGAGCGCGGCCGCGGCGGGTATTACGACAAATCCGGCGCGCTGCGCGACGTGCTGCAAAACCACGTGCTGCAACTGTTGTGTCTGATCGCGATGGAGCCGCCGGCGTTGTTTAGCGCCGAGGATCTGCACGCCGAGAAGCTGAAGGTCCTCAAAGCGCTCTCGCCGGGGCATCGCAGCGACTTCAACAAGTGGGTGATCCCCGGCCAATACGGAGCGGGTCTTTCCGGGGGTCAGGCCGCGGCGGGGTATTTGTCCGAGGACCGCATTCCGCCCGATTCGCGGACGGAAACCTATGTAGCGATGAAAGTGCTCGTGGACAACTGGCGCTGGGCGGGCGTGCCGTTCTATCTGCGGACCGGCAAGCGTCTGCCGTCGCGCGTGACGGAGATTGCGATCCAGTTCAAGCTGCCGCCGCTGAACCTGTTTCACACGGTGGAATGCGAGGGGGACATTTGCGACCTCGTCGGCGCGAAGCCCAACACGCTGGTGTTCCGCATCCAGCCGAGCGAGTCGATTACGCTGTCGTTCTCGACGAAGCGGCCGGGCATGCAGTATCAGATTCACCCCGTGACGATGGACTTCAGCTACGACAAGGCGTTCCCGCAGAAACTGCCCGAGGCCTACGAGCGGCTGCTGCTGGACGTGCTCCGCGGCGACTCGACGCTGTTCATGCGCAGCGACGAGTTGGAAGCCGCATGGAAGTTCGTCACGCCGGTGCTGAACCACTGGTCGACGAACCGCGTGACGCCGCAGTCGTACGCTGCCGGAACGTGGGGTCCGCGCGGTGCGGACGAAATGTTGTGGACGGCAGGGCACGCATGGCGGACGCCGTGACTCTTCGCGTAAATCAAAGTCTGGCCTCACGCAAAGGCGCAAAGCTCGCAAAGGAAAAGCATCAGGCGGATTCTTACCTTTGCGAGCTTTGCGCCTTTGCGTGAGGTTCTCTTCATCTTGAGTTCATTGAGATTCCAAAGAAGCAATTCATGACGATGCAAAACATTCTCATCGCCGGCCGCTGGCAACCCTCACAGGGAACCGCGTCGTTCACCGCGGTGGACCCGAAGACCAAGCAGCCGTTGCCGGAGCGGTATCCCGTCAGCCCGTGGGACGAGATCGCCGCTGCCCTCGATGCCGCAAGTGCGGCCGCGCTGACCGTGCGATCGTGGCCCGGCGAGCGGTTCGCGAAGTTCCTGGAGCGGTATGCGGACCGGATCGACGCCCGTGCGGCCGAACTCATCGCGATGGCTCACGCGGAGACGGCTCTGCCGGTGACGCCGCGTCTCAAGGACGCCGAGTTGCCGCGGACTTCGAACCAGTTGCGTCAGGCCGCCGCAGCCGCGCGGGAGGGCTCGTGGAAGCGGGCGACCATCGACTCCAAAGCGAACATCCGGTCGCAAATGGAACCGCTCGGCCCGGTGGCCGTGTTCGGACCGAACAACTTTCCGTTTGCGTTCAACGGCATGGTCGGCGGGGACTTCGCGGCGGCGGTCGCGGCGGGCAATCCGGTCATCGCCAAGGGGCATTCGTCGCATCCGGGGACCACGCGGCTGTTCGCGGAAGAGGCTCAGGCCGCCGCGAACGAGACCGAGATGCCGCCGGGGTTCGTGCAGCTCATCTACCGCACATCGCACGAGGACGGTGCGAAGCTGGCGGGCGACCACCGCCTGGGGGCCATCGGTTACACCGGTTCGCGATCCGCCGGCACGCTGCTCAAGACAGCCGCCGACGCCGTGGGCAAGCCGATCTATCTCGAACTGTCGAGCATCAACCCGGTGTTCGTGCTGCCGGGGGCGACCACGCCCGAGTTTGCCGAACAGTATGCGGGGAGTTGCCTGATGGGGACCGGACAGTTCTGCACCAATCCCGGACTGGTCGTGATGCAGGCCGGCGCTGCAACGGAGGCGGTCATTGCCGACATCGTCTCCCGCTTCCAGGCCGCGGCGAACGGCGTGCTGCTCGGCGAAGGGGTGCTGCGGAATCTGTCGTCCGGCGTGCAGACGCTGGTGAAGCACGGCGCGGAACTGCTCGTCGGCGGCGAGCCGGACGGCCAGAACACCGGCTACTGCTTCCAGAACACGTTGCTGCGGACGACGGGCAAGAAATTCATCGCGGCCCCGGACGCCCTGCAGACCGAAGCCTTCGGCAACGCCGCGCTGATGGTGGTCGTCGATTCCGCCGACGAGCTGGTTGCCGTCGCGAAGTCGCTGGAAGGGAACCTCACCGGCTGCGTCTACTCCGCCGCGGATGGTTCCGACGACGCCCTCTATGCGCGGCTGGAACCGGTCCTGCGGACCAAAGTCGGCCGGCTGCTCAACGACAAAATGCCGACCGGCGTCGCGGTCTCGGCGGCAATGAACCACGGCGGCCCGTTCCCGGCGACCGGCCATCCGGGCTTCACGGCGGTCGGCATCCCGGCGTCCATCGCCCGATTTTCGATGCTCGCCTGCTACGACGGCGTGCGGCCGAACCGTCTCCCCGCGGCGCTGCAGAACCGCAATCCCAACGGCGCGATGTGGCGGCTGGTGGATGGCGTGTGGACGCAGGGGGATGTCGCCCAATAACACTTCGGGTTAGTATTAAAAACAACCGGCCGGCGAAGAGCGTCCTCCTCGCCGGCCGGTTCATCACATCAGGTCGCGCTCGGTCGTGAGACCGGTCGCATCAATCGTCGTAGTCCACGACCACCTGGCCGCGGGCCGAGGTGATTTCCACCTCGTACTTGCCGAAGTCCATGATGATCTTGTTGCCGTTGCGACGGCACTTGGTCTGGTAGCAGTCGCAGGGGGGAACGCAGACCCGCACGTACACGCATTGCGGGCCGCAGGCGCACGGATCCTTGCAGGGATTCGGCACGGCGACGATCTTCTCCACCGCACACGGGTGGACGTTCCGCAGATCCTTGTACCGCACGCAGTCGAACAACTGCGCCGGGGCCGAATCGGTCACGTACACCGTGTCCGGAATCGGTGCGGGGGGCATCTGAGCGGCCCCCGCCAGGTTTGCCAGCATCAACACGGCGCTGGACAGCAATACCACAGACTTCATCAACACATCCTCCTTCGAGTAACCGGGCGTACCGAGTGGCCGCATCGCCGTCAAAGCTCGGGGAGCCCGTTGTCCTTGTCAGCAGTCAGTCCGAAAATCGGGAGACGGCGTTCGCGATCTCCGGCGAGATTTCCCCTCAGTCCCTCAAGCATTCGGCGCGAAACCGGCATGAGTCGGCAGAAACTGCCGGTCGCCGTCCGTTTCCCACCGAAAACGTCGCACTACAGCTACTAGGAAAACGGTGCGGACACAAGCGTCGCGCCGCAAATTCCCCGGATTTTACGCCATCGACGCGAACGACCGACTGGTGCAGGATGCTACAAACTCCCCATTCACACTATTTGTTCGGGGCTCCCCGGCTCCCCCTCACGACATCAGCGAATTGCGACCGACGGCCACGTCCCGTTACAGTGATGGGCATCCAACTCCTGGGAACTCCCGGACGGCTTGGTCCGTCTGACCACTGACCCTCAAGGGGATCGCGATGATCCTGCGCGACGCGACTTGCCCTGCCGCTGCCCGTTTGATCCCCGTGTTGGGACTGGCTTTCTGTCTCGGTTGTGGCGATGCGAAGACCGCGGCGAAGACCGCGGGCGGCGGTGGCCAGGCGGCGACAACGTCGCCCAAGCCCCAAGCCGTGGACGGTGACGCGGAACCGACTACCAAGACATCGTCCGGCAAGCACGTCCGCATCGACGCCGACGGTCGCAAATGGATCGGCGATATCCCTTACGACGTGTTCTTCGACGACCCGCTCGCCGTGGTCAGCAACGCCGCGACGGTGCCGACGATGTCGCCCGGCGGCACGCCCCCCGTCGCGCCGCAGACGCCGTCCACTCCGTCGCCGACAACTCCCGCGGGAGGGGTGGCCGATTGGAAGTCGATGATCTCGATGGACCAGTTGGTCGACGAGACCAAGCGGGTCCGCAATCACCTCACCTCGTCGCTGCAATCGCAGGGAACTTACAACGGGAATTACAAAGAGCTGCAGGTTGACGGAGCGGTGATGGCGGCGATCGCGGGGATCGTGGCCCAGCATCCCGACGACGTGAGTTGGAAGCCGAACGCGCGGTACGTCAAAGACTACGGCCACAAACTGTTCGAGGCGTCCAAGGCGCTCGGCCGCGAGCCGTACGAGCAGTCGCAGACGTCGGCGGAGGGGCTGGCCGCCGTTTTGAGCGGCAATCTGCCCGCCGATGCCGGCGACCCCGCCGACAAGCCGTTCGGTGAGGTGGCGCATCGTGCCGGAGTGATGAAGCGGATCGAAAAGGCGTCGGAGTGGATGCGCAGCAACATCGACAGCGAGACGGTCTTCAAGAAGGAGAAAGACCAGATTCTCACCGAGGCGACGCTGCTGGCGGTCCTCGGCAAAGTGGTCAGCGATCCCAGCTACGAATCGGCTGACGAGGACGACTACAAGGGCTTCGCCCAACGCCTCATCGACGGCGGTCGCGACGCTGTGACGGCGACGCAGGAACAAGCCTATCCCAAGTTTCAGGAAGCGATCAACAAGATCACCAAGGCGTGCGCCGACTGTCACGCCAACTACGGCAACGGTTGATCGCCGGTCGACGCGAACAGATGCGGGCCGCAACTGGACGTGAACTTCCACGGGGAACAGTCTCAATGTGCGGTCGCATAGTGCAATGTCTGTGGCTGAGTGGTCTGATGCTGTCGGTGATGGACGCCGCCGCCGCGGAGCGCGTCCTGTGGCGATCCGTTGTTGAAGCAGCGGCCATCTCCGATCCCGACGCCTTGCGGGTCCGCGTCGATCCGACGGCGTTGGTCCGCGGTCCCACGGCGGCGGACAGCACGTTCGTCGTCACGCTGCCCGATGGCGTGAGTTACCGCGGTCTCGTGGAGCACACCCGCGTCGAGGGGGCCGAACGCTTCGTCTCGACCGGCCGGCTCGGCGAACATCCGGCGGGCGAGTTCCTGTTCATCGTCGACCACGGTCGCATCGCCGGCACGTTCGGCCCCACCGGTGAACAACGGTACTGCCTGTTCCCCACCGACCAGCCGGGCGTGCAACGGGTGACGGCGCATCCGGAAGCGAAGATGCCGTGGGGTGCCGGAGTGCGGCCTCCGGGACAACGGCCCAATCTGCCACGACGAAAGACGGCGGCAGCGCCCGACGAACAGATTTCACCCGCCGCCGCGACGTCGCCGCCGTTGATCGACGTGCTGATGCTCTACACGCCGCGCGTCAGAACGGTGTCTGGGAGCTTGTCCAATGTCCAATTGACGGCTGATTTGGCCATTCAGCAGGCGAATCAGGCGTACGCCGACAGCGCCGTGGTCCAGAAAGTCCGGCTGGTGCATCTCGCCGAGGTGGACTACTTCGAGTCCGGCGTGCTGCAAACCGATCTGGACCGGCTCACCCGCGCCGCGGACGGCATCATGGACGAAGCGATCACGCTGCGGATCGACTATCGCGCGGACCTGGTCCATCTGATTCTCGCTTTCGGGGATCAGTCCGAACTGGGGTGGCTGAACAACTTCAGCACGTTCAACACCACCTGGACGTTCAGCGTGTCCAGTCTGCCGTACCTCGGCAACGACGCCTTCACCCGCGCGATCGGCAGCAATCAGGGGATCGAACACGACTGGGTGCCGCTCAACGTGGCAATGGGGGCCTTCCCGCAGTATTCGTTCGGTTACGCCTTCAATGGCAACAGCGGCCCGTGGAAGACGCTGATGTCGAACGGCAACGGCACGCGCATCCGCCGGCATTCCAATCCGCAACTCACCTGGGACGGCGTGCCGATGGGGCAGCCGCTCACGTCGGCGACGCCGGCGTTCGCGGCCCAGTCGCTCAATAACACGGGCCCCACCATCGCCGGGATCGCGGACGGCGTGATCGTTCCGCCCCCAGTCATCAGCAGCCCGGTGACGGCGAGCGGCGTCGTCGGGCAGTTCTTCCAGTATCAGATCACCGCTGCCAACGGACCGCAGTCGTTCGGAGCTTCCGGACTGCCGCTGGGATTGATGATCGACACGCAGTCGGGATTGATCTCCGGCACGCCGCGCGAAGCGGGCACGTACCGGATCGACCTCTCCGCCACGAACAGCGGCGGCACGGGTGTCAAAGTGCTGACGCTGACCATCGACGCCTCCAGCGACTGCCCGGTGCAACGGGTCGCGCGTCGATTGGATGCCTGGGGTTTGAAGCCGCCCCAATGGCTCGGCCAGGCCGAACCGCGCGTGCTGGAACTCTGCCGCCGATTCCGCGACGACGTGCTGCGTGCGACACCCGCGGGCCGGGAACTGGTGGACCTGTACTACCAGCACCGGATCGCAGTCATGACGCGGTTGGAACGCGACCCGCAGTTGATGCGCGACGCCGCGGCGTGCCTGGCCTCCATCGTCGGTACATTGGAGGAACGCCCGCGCGATGGCCGCTGGATGCTGACATCGGTGCAGCGGCGTCAAGTGGATCGGTTGCTGCAGCAGTTCGAGCAGGAAGTCGACGCGGAGTTGATCGCAGCGATCGCGAAGACTCGGCGGTGGCTCAATGAGCAAAGTCGCATCGTCGGTGACCAGTAAGACGCCGCTTGCCGAGATCGCGGGCGGGGCGTTACAACGATGCAGCCTGCCGTCGCGATCCGTGAATGTTCAGGAAACCCAGGATGTCCGAGTTCCCGTCGACGCCGCTGCGAGACGCCCCGCCGGAGGGGGTGACGCGGCTGTTTCTCACCCGGCACGGCTCGACGGAGGCCAACGAACGCAAACCGTTCGTGTTGCAGGGATGTGAGATTGACGGTCCGCTGACGGAACTGGGCCGCGAGCAATCCACCGCCGTCGGCCGGGCGCTGCGCGAGTTTCCGATTCACGCCGTCTACTCCAGCCCGCTGCGCCGCGCGGTGGAGACGGCGACGGAGATCGCCCGGCACCATCAGTTGCCGGTGGAGACCGTGCCCGACCTGCGCGAGTGCAGCGTCGGCCGCTGGGAGGGTAAGTCGTGGGACGCCATCCGCGAACACGATCCCGAAGGGTACGAGGGGTTCTTCGCCAATCCGGTCGAGCGGCCGCATCCCGGCGGAGAATCGTACACCGACGTGCTGAACCGCGTCGCGCCGGCGATCCGTGGAATCCTCGAAGCCAACGCCGGCCGCAACGTGGTGGTGGTCGCGCACAATCTCGTCAACCGCGTGTTTCTGGCGGAATACGTCGGCATCGAACTGCGGCACGCGCGGAAACTGCGGCAGATGAACTGCTGCCTGAACCTGCTGCATCATCATCAGGGGGTGACGGAACTGGTGACGTTGAATTCCGTGCTGCACTTGGATCGCTTGGGGCAGTAATGGGGGACCGTTTGGGTCAGTGATGGGGTATGATGCAGTCTATCACAGCCCGGAGCGCGAGCGACGGCGGTCTTGGTTCGCAGGAAGGCGGGGCCGCCGTCGCTTGCGCTCCGGGCTGAAATTGATCCCGGTTCGGTGCCTTCCATGACATGCGCTCGCGACTTTACCGATGCGGAACTGGCGGCGTACGTCTCAGAGACGCTGTCGATCGAGCGGTCCGTCGCGCTGGAGAATGGGTTGCGGACCTCGACCGCCTTGCGCGAGCGGCTGCGGGGGGCGCTCGCGACCAGCGATCAGGGAACACTGTCGGTCGGGTCGCTATGGCAACAACAGCGCGTCAGTTGCCCGGGCCGCAGCACGTGGGCCGCGTACCTGGCGGGCGAACTCGGCGGCGGGTTGACCGGCTATCTGCAGTTCCATCTCGACGAGATCGGCTGCCGATTCTGTGCGGCGAACGTCGCCGACCTGCAGGCCAACGATCCCGACGCCGAGCGCCGCACGCGGAAGTATTTCGAGACGTCGGTGGGGCGGTTGAGCCAGGTGACGGCGGACGGCGGGGAGTAAAAAGAAAACCGCGGGATGCTATCCCGCGGCTTCTCGCGACTATCTCAGTATTCGCCGATCACTTCGCCGCCGGAGCGTGTGGCGATCCCCTGGAACAGTTTGTCATCGACGTTCTCCGACAGGAACCGGACGCGGCCGTCGCCGAACAGGAAGTGGACGCCGCCGGTGTGCCAACTGTGGTAGTCGTCGATGTGCAGGGAAGGGTGGTTGGGTGTGTGATCGGAGACACCGATGATTCGGGCGTGGGCTTCCGCACCGCCGGCGACAAAGCCCACCCAGGTGCTGTGCCAGGCGAATCCCGTGACGGCGACGGTGGCCGCGCGGGTGTCAGTACGATGCTCGCCGACGAACACGGTGTTGCTGGTGCCGTCGGTGACGTCCCGCAGCCGCGTCGCCGAATTGTGCATGAAGATGCCCGCTCCCTTGCATTGCGCGGCGGGGAACGGAGCGGCGTCGCATAGGTCTTCCGGACCGAGCGGGCCGAAGTTGCCGACGTAGTTTGCCGTGGGGAGCTTCACCAGAATGTTCGCGGGATTGGCTTCCTCCGGCATGTCCCATTTCTCGGGCGACGGGTCGGATGGGCAGCGAAACACCGGCAGCACGCCGTTGAGCGCCGCGGCATTGAACGCCGGGTCGTAGCAGTTCTGGTTGAAGTTCAACTGGTTGTAAAGCGGCCCCTGATCGAGATACGGCAGGATGTGAGCGCCCCAGGCGAAGCCGGAGTTGCCTTCCATGTTCGGCACGTTCGCCTCGACGCCGATCCAGCCGGGCGGCAAGGCGTTGTGGGTGTCGTGGTAGTTGTGCAACGCCAACCCCAGTTGCTTGAGGTTGTTCACGCACTGCGACCGTCGGGCGGCTTCGCGGGCCTGCTGCACGGCGGGGGGGAGCAGCGCGATCAGAATGGCGATGATCGCGATCACCACCAGCAATTCGATGAGCGTGAATCCCAAGCGGATGTGTCGTGCGGCAGTCATCGGTCCGAACCTCAGTGTCAGGGGGTGACGAGGACGTTGGCCAGAGGCACCGGGCGCAGTCGGAAGTCACCCGCAGATCAACGTCAGCCGCCATTCTACGTCTTTCGCAATCGTATTGCAAAAGAAAATTGGCCGCTGCGGACAGATCTTTGCGGATTCTGTCAGTTTTAGTTAGCCGCGACCCGCAGGCTCTGCGCAGGGGAGCGCTGTACCGGGCGCACGTTATGTGTCGCGCGCTCCACGAAGCGCTCCCCTGCGCAGAGCCTGCGGGTCGCGGCTAACGGGGACTGAAGCGCGCTAATTGTCCAGCGGGGCGATGCCGTCCGACTGGCCGATGACGACGACGCCCGATTCCGTCACCAGGAAACCGCGGGCGCGGTCGGCGTCCAGGTCGTAGCCGATCTCCAGGCCTTCGGGGACGTGAACCCACTTGTCGATGATCGCGCGGCGAATTTTGGCGTGCCGGCCGACGTCGACACCGTCGAACAGGATCGAATCTTCGACGGTGGCGTAACTGTTGACCCGCACGTTGTAACCCAGGATCGATCGAGCCACCGACCCGCCGGAGATGATGCTCCCCGCGCAGACCATGCTATCGAGCGCGTGACCCACCCGGGGCGGCGTGCTGGCGGTCTGGGCAAAGACAAACTTCGGCGGCGGCTCCTGCGGCTGATAGGTGCGGATCGGCCAAGCGCGGTCGTATAGGTTCAGTTCCGGATGGACCGTAATCAGGTCCATGTTGGCTTCGTAGATGGCGTCGAGCGTGCCGACGTCGCGCCAGTACGCGCTGCGGCCGGTGTTCTTGTCGCGGAACGGATAGGCCCGGATGTGATGGCTCTTCAGAATGCCGGGAATGATGTTCTTGCCGAAGTCGTGCTGGCTCTGCGGGTCGGTCGCATCGCGGCAGAGTTGGTCGAACAGGAAGTGCGAATTGAAGACGTAGATGCCCATCGAGCCGAGGCAGCGCGTGGGTTCGCCCGGCATCGCCGCGGTGGACTTCGGCTTCTCCTGGAAGTCGACGACGCGCTGCTGGTCGTCGGTCCGCATGATGCCGAAGTGAATGCAGTCGGCGAGCGGGATCGGAATGCAGCCGATGGTGCAATCGGCCCCGGATCGCAGATGGTCCTGAATCAGATCGTCGTAGTCCATCTTGTAGATGTGATCGCCCGACAGGATCAGCGTCAGGTCGGTGCGGTACTTCTCGATGGAATAGATGTTCTGATAGACGGCGTCCGCGGTTCCCTGATACCAGTTCTCGTCGATTCGCTGCTGCGGCGGCAGGATTTCGATGAACTCGTCGAGTTCGCGGCACAGGAACCGCCAGCCGAGGTGGATGTGCCGGTCGAGGCTCGCCGCCTTGTACTGCGTCAGGACCAGAATCTTCCGCAGCCCGCTGTTGATGCAGTTCGACAGCGTGAAGTCGATGATGCGATACGCGCCGCCGAAGGGCACCGCCGGCTTGGCCCGATCGCGGCTCAGCGGCTCCAGCCGCGACCCCTTGCCGCCCGCGAGGATCAAAGCCAGCACGCTGCGTTTCATCGGGCGATTCCCTTCGTGTTACCTTGGCTTCGTCACTCCGCCACTTCCCGCAACAGCCGCAACAACGTCTCGCGGATCTTCGGCTCGGCGTCGACGGCGAGGTAGCTCGACCGGGCCCGCCAGGTCTCGTATCCGCCCCAGGCGTGTTGTTGCGGGGTGGGAAGGTAGCCATTGTAGCCGTTGGCCAATTCAATCGTGAAGGCGTGCTCCAGCGGCGATTGCGATTTGATCGCGAGGCCGGTCTCGGTGAACGTCTCACAGGGGCTGCTGACGAGGCCCAGGTTGCCGATGCGGATCGCCTGCAGCCTGGCTTTCACAGTCGCGGGGTAGTCGGCGAGCAGCACGGTTTCGCGCGCGTAGATGTGCTTGCGGTCCTTGTAGGGACCGGGACCGGCTTCCATCAGCCATTGCTTCGCCTGCGCGAGATCGTCCGGCGACGGCTTCCGCACGCCGAGTTCCACTTCGGCTTCGCGCACGGCGAGCACCGGCGCGTCGTCGTACTGGATCGATTGATACGCCTGATACGCCGTCTGGGCGACGCTTTCCGCGACGACGCCGATCTGCTCGAACGGCTGCCGTTTCGGCCCGGACTTCAATGCGAAGTTGACGTTATTGACGTCGCCGCTGGTGCCGTTCGACATCATCCCCACGCACGGCGGATCGGCCTGCGTCGCGCCGATCAAGCGGACGATGCGCTGCGAGAACTCGCCGCAGTAATCGGCCGACAGGACATCCCCCGGCACGCCGCCGACGTAGTGCAGCGAGTAATTGGCCAGCACGGCGATCGGCCGGCCGTCGCGGCTCTGGACCGCCAGCACCGACACCTGCGGGTCGACCGGCCCGGCCGATTCGGTGACGTCGGGGCTGCTGTAGCCGGGATTCATCCGCACGAGGTCCACCTTCTGGCCGAACGGATTCTCGCCGAGCAGGCCCTCCTTCAGTTTCCAGCGACGATTGAACAACTGGTGCGGATTGTCGGCAACGGCCCAGCCGATCTTCGCCGGTTCGAGCTGCTTCGCAGCCCGTTCGATGCCGTCGGCAATCCGGTCGGCGAGAAACTGTTGATAGTCGCGATCGGGCTCGCTCTGAAACACGCCGCCGACGGTGGGACACGAATGGGCGTGCGTCGCGGAGATCAGGATGTGTCCCGCCGGAATGCCGGTGCGATACGCGGCCCGGTTCCGGGCGGAGTCCATGATCTCCCGCGGGATCATGCAACTGTCGACGACCACGATCGCCAGCTTCGTGTCGTCGTTCGCCAGCACGAGGCACCGCGCGTGCAGCGGATCGTGGGCCGCGGTCGCGAAGTGGTCGCTCATGTTGCCGTTGACGGTGATCGGAAACCGCGGCGGCGTGACGTCCTGGGCATGCGCCCCGGCCTTGAGCGGCGATCCGGCGGCCTCGGCGATCACAACCGGACAGACAGCGAGGCAAGCCAGCCACGCCACGAAACTTCCTCGACGCGACATCGCATGCGCTCCCGATCCGTGATTCGTTCCGACAGACTGCGAACTGGTGCGCAGTCTGTCGGATGAGGATCGGCGACGCAACCGATGAAGGCGTTTCCGTAGGGTGCAGTCGAGGCTTTGCGAGATTGGATCTTGTCCGGGGTGAGCCTCGCAAAGCCCCGACTGCACCCTACAAGAGACGGAGCATCAACATCTGAATCGGCCGTCAGCGCTGCAACAGCTTCGACTCCCGTTCGACCTGCACGCCGACGTGGTCGATCTTCAGGCCGAACGATCCGCCGATCTTGACCGCCTCGCCGCGGCAATAGAGCGAGTTGTTGACGTACAGATCCAAGAGGTCGTCGCAGGACTTGGTGAACGTCACCAGCGCGCCGGGCGTGATCGCCAGCAGTTGCGACACGGTGATCTTCTTTTCGGCCAGCCGCACGCTGACAGCGACCGGCAGCTTACGCAGCCGGGCGAGCGGATCGGGGCCGCGAAAGACCGGCGCGGCTGGAGCCGGTGGTGGTAAAGGTTCGGGACTGGGTGCCGCTTCCGCAACCGGTTCGCTGCTCGGTGCGGCGACTTCCGGTTCCGCAGCAGCGACTTCCCACACGCGGTTGGCCACCGGCCAGACGATGAACAGCGGGCCGACAACGGTCCCGGCTTCATCCAGCACGTCGATTGTCAGCAGCGCCGCTTCGGCTGCCGGTTGCGATTCGGCCAGGTAATCCGCCAGATTCGCAACCGCCAGGCTGCCGGAGCGTTCCACCGCATGGTCGTCGGGCCACAGGTTGAGCGACCACTCCATCGCCAGCGTGTCGAGCCGAGATTTTTCGCTGTCGGTGGGCGTGCGATACCACGCCGGCAAACCGCTGGACGCGGGGATCAGGACCACGGCGCCGGTGTCGGCTTCCTCAAAGAGGGCGACCAATCCGGGCTGCTGGAGCGCTTCGGGCAAAGTGGCCGGATAGAGCGAGGCCTCAGCGCGGGGTTGCAGTTGAAACCTGGAGTCATCGAAGCACTGATTCCACGTCTCCGCCAACGCGGTTCGCTGGGCTGCGAGGTGGGCGACCAGGCGGTCGTTCAGGCTGGCATCGAATCCGGGCATGGAGGCGATTCCCTTCGGTCACTCTGCGCACTGTCTCTTGAGGAAATCGGGCGAGGGGCTGGGAAACTTGGGGGGATTTTCCTGCCATTGCGGGCGAATCGCGTAACACATTACCAATTATTAGGTTACGTCTTGAGAATCTCGTCTGGACGCAATTCCAACGGACCGGTCTAATCCGTCCGCTCCCGGAGGCTGGTCCGGAGCGAACGAATTCGTCCTAACGGCAAGCCCTGTCAGTGCATAGCTTGTTTCACCTCTGGCCGTATGTCTGTCGGCAGCAGCGACGGTTGCTGGCCGGGCTGGCGGCTGCGCTGGTGGCGTCCGCTCTCTGGGGGCTGGCCCTGCTGCTCGCCTTCCCGGTGACGAAAGTCCTGCTGGAACAGCAAAGCCTGCCCGCGTATGTGACGACGGAGATCGAAACCGCCCGGCGCGAAATCGCCAAACAGTCGGACCGAATTGACGCCCAGGACGCACGGCTGGCTCAGTGGCCCGGTGCGAGCCCGGAGCAGGACGCCGAGTACGTCAACGCGCTGCGCGAACGGGCGCGGTGCCAGGCGACGATCAGTGCCGCGATGCGCCGCGAATGGTGGTGCCTGCAGCTTCAACACTGGCTGATGCCGTACGTCCCCGCGGACCGGTTCGACACGCTCGCGTTGCTGTTCGGACTGCTCCTCGTGGCGACCGCGTTGCACGGCGGGGCGGTGTACTTGCAGGAGATTTGGATCGGGCAGGTCGTGCAACTGTCGATGCGGTCACTCCGCGCGCGAATGTTCCGCCGCACGCTGCGGCTGGATGCGCAGACGCTGGCGACCGAGGGGACGCCCGCGCTGATGTCGCGGTTCACGAACGATCTCACCGGCATCGCGCAGGGACTGACGCTGCTCGGCGGGAAGATCGTGCTGGAACCGCTCAAGGCCGGCATCTGTCTCGCCTCGGCGTTCGCGTTCAACTGGCGGTTGACGCTGTTGTCGCTGGTCTGCGCTCCGCTGGGGGCGCTGCTGTTCCAGCACTTCGGCAACCGGTTGAAACGGGCCAGCCGCCGGCAGATGGAAACCGTCGCCCGGCTGTATCAGGTCTTGCAGGAGACGTTCGCGTCGTTCCGCGTGGTGACGGCGTTCGGCAACGCCCGGCATCATCGGCTGCGGCTGTATCGCGAAAACCGCGCCTACTACCGCAAGGCGATGCAGATCAACCGCATCGACGCCATCGTCAACCCGACGGTCGAACTGCTCGGCGTGACGGCGGCGTGCCTCGCGATTCTGCCGGGGGCGTATCTCGTGTTGCGACACCGGGAATCCATCCTCGGCATTCGGCTCACCGATCTGGAGATGGACCTCGCGTCGCTGGCCGTGTTGTATTCGCTGCTCGGCGGCGTGCTCGATCCCGCCCGCAAGCTGGCGAGCGCGTTTTCCCGGCTGAAAAAAGCCTCCGCGGCGTGCGGTCGCGTCTTCGAGTGGATGAATCGCACCACGCTCGTGCCCGAAGCGGAGACCGGCGACCGCGGCGTCAGCCATGCGGCCACGCTGGAGTTCGACCGCGTCACGTTTCGCTATCACGCTCCGGGATCATCATCGCGGCAGACTGTGCTGGACGACATCTCGCTGCGCATTCCGTTCGGTGAGGTGGTCGCCATCGTCGGCAGCAACGGCTCCGGCAAATCGACGCTCGCCGGACTGCTCCCCCGGTTCTACGACCCGCAGGAGGGTAGCGTCCGCATCGATGGCGTGGACGTTCGCTCGCTCACACTTAAGGAACTCCGCCACCAGTTGGCCTGGGTGCCGCAGGAGTCGATGCTGTTCGAGGGAACGCTCGCCGACAACATCGCGGTGGGCCGGCCGGAGGCGTCGCGGGATGACATCGAAGCCGCGGCGCGACGCGCACACGTGTGGGACTTCGCCTCGGCCTGGCCGCTCGGGCTGGAAACGCCCATTGGTGACGGCGGTAGCCGGTTGTCGGGGGGGCAGCGGCAGCGGATCGCCGTGGCCCGCGCGATGCTCCGCGATCCGGCCATCCTCATTCTCGATGAGGCGACGTCGGCGATCGACGCGCACAGCGAGTTCTTGATTCAATCCGCGCTGCGCGACTTCTGCCGCGGCCGCACGACGCTGATCATCACGCACTTGTTGACCGAGACGCTGCTGGACTTTGTCACGAAAGTCGTCGTGCTCGACCAGGGCCGCGTGCTCGCCGTGGGAACGCACACCCAACTGGTGGCGACGTGCCCGCCGTATGCCTCGCTGTATCTCGCCCAGCAGGCCCGCCGCGCCGCGTGATGAGAGTGCCAGTGACCCGGACGCCTGGAGCGTCCGGGTCACTTTTCACCGAACGTGTGAATGCGCGCGACGGTTGACGATCACCCAGGTGCGTTGGACTTCGCGTTCGGCGAGCGGGCGCGTCAGTTCCGGGGTGCCCTCTGACGGCTGTGCGTCGCGGGCCGGCAACGATCGTCCGGGCCGCATCGTCGGTCGCGCCTGCGGCGACGCGGCCAAGCCGGGATCGTTCGACCAAGCGGTCGCGAACAAACCCACGAAGACGAACAGGAACGCGGCGCGCGGCATGATGCAGTGTCCGAGTGACGACGGTCTCTGCGACTCAAAATCGGCCCGGCCCAAGGCGACGGCTGACGAAATCATCCCGTCGCGGCGGTCTGGGATGAGTTTGGCGACGACCTTGCCGGTGGTGATGTCCCTGACGGCGTCAGGGGGTTCTCTGGAATCTCACGGCGTCACACAAAAGCACCGCTCGATGAGTCGCTACGACCGTCGCCGGGCTGAGCCATTCCGGGTATGCTATGCGACATTAGTCCAGTTTCCT
Source organism: Planctomycetaceae bacterium (assembly GCA_034439795.1). GTDB lineage: Bacteria > Planctomycetota > Planctomycetia > Planctomycetales > Planctomycetaceae > DSVQ01. Next base: position 18,091 of record JAWXBB010000335.1, read on the forward strand.
GCCCCTCGAACCTTTCCAGGCGATAGACCCGCATGGTGGATTCCCTGGAGATCGTGCCCGTCACCGCCCCGATTCGGGGAACGATCCGCCCGCCGGGTTCCAAGAGCCTGACGAACCGGGCGTTGATTCTGGCGGCGATCGCCGACGGCACGTCGGAGCTGACCGGCGTGCTCGACTGCCGCGACACGCAGGTGATGATGGAGAGCCTGGTCCGGCTCGGCATCAAACTGGAGAACGATCTCGCCCACCAGCGAGTGCAGGTCCAGGGTTGCAGCGGCCGCATTCCCGCCCGGCGGGCCGATCTGTATCTGGAAAACAGCGGGACCAGCATTCGCTTTCTCGCCGCGATCTGCACGCTCGGTCAGGGCCAATACCGCCTGGGCGGCAACGAGCGAATGCGGCAACGCCCCATCGGCGATCTGCTCGATGCGCTCAATCAGCTCGGTGCGCACTCGAGCTGCGAGCAATCGCCGAACTGTCCGCCGATCGTCATCGAGTCCGCCGGTCTGCGGGGCGGGACGACGCATGTCCAAACCAACCTGTCCAGTCAGTTCCTCAGCGCGCTGTTGATGGCGGCCCCGGGTGCCCAGCAACCGGTGGAGATCCGGCTCAGCGGCCCGTCTGTGTCCGAGCCGTACATCGACATGACGCTCGGCGTGATGGCCCGGTTTGGCGTGACAGTGGACACCAGTTTGCCGCAGGTGTTTCGTATCGAGCCGCAACGCTATCGCGGCGGGAGTTACGAGATCGAGCCCGACGCCTCAGCGGCCAGTTACTTCGCCGCCGCGGCGGCGATCACCGGCGGGGAGATCACCATCGAGGGGCTGTCGCATTACGCGCTGCAGGGGGACGTACGATTCATCGAGATTTTGGAGCAGATGGGCTGCCGCGTCACTTGGAACACCAACAGCGTGACGGTCTGCGGCGGACCGCTCAAGGGCGTGGACGTCGACATGAACGCCATCAGCGACACCGCCCAGACGCTCGCCGCGGTCGCCGTGTTCGCCGAGGGGCCGACGCACATCCGCAACGTCAGCCACATGCGTGTGAAGGAGACCGACCGCATTTCCGCCGTCGTCACCGAACTGCGGCGGCTGGGTCTCGTGGCCGACGAACGCCCCGACGGTTTCTCGATCCATCCCGGCCCCGTGCAGCCCGCTGAGATCGCCACCTACGACGATCACCGGATGGCGATGAGTTTCGCCCTCATCGGCCTGCGTTCGCCCGGCCTCCGCATCCAGAACCCCGGCTGCACGTCGAAGACGTACCCCGGCTTCTTCGACGACCTGGACCGGCTGTGCCAACCGTCGCGTACGGCCTGAACGCGGATAATAGTGCGTGTGCCATGCGACGCCATTCGCCAATTTGATTCATGGGATCAAGGCTTTCATCCACAGATTTCGCCGATTACGCAGATTGAAACTCTGACAGAGAACAACTCCAAAGTTTCGATGCTCCGACAGATGTCCCTCTCCTAAATCTGCGGAATCTGTGAAATCTGTGGATCAATGCTTTTGGCCGGCTATCCAAATTCGTGGACGCAGTTGGTTGCGGGTCTCAGAGGCAACCGTGACACCCGTGATCTGATGATTTTGTCCTCTACCAAGTGACCTTGATGCCCGCGCTCGCTCCCCGGACGGCTCGTGAACTGGCTTACCGCGTGCTCGTCGAGCAGCGCGAGGGGGGGGCGTGGGTGCAGGAGCTGCTGGCCCGGGCGTTCGCGACGGGAACGTGGTCGCCGGCCGATCGCGGACTGGCGACGGAGCTGGCGTGCGGCGTCATCCGTCGGCAAGCGGCATTGACGGCGGTCCTGCAGCCGCAGATCGCGCGGCCGTGGGACCAGGTCGAACCGGATCTCGTCACGCTGCTGTGGCTGGGAGCCTATCAACTCCTCTACCTCGACCGCGTCCCCCGGTTCGCGGCCATTCACGAGACCGTTGAAGTCTGCCGGGCGATCGGCCAAACGCGGTGGACGGGCTTCGTCAACGGCGTGCTGCGGTCGGTGGACCGGCTGGTGACGGACGAGTTTACCGACGTGCCGGCCGCCGACGCCGTGCCGATCAGCGCCGGACGCTATCGCAGACTCGAGCGCGCGGTGTTCCCAAATCCCGAAACCCAACGGGCCGGTTACCTCGCCGCGGCGTTCAGTCTGCCGGACTGGCTGGCCGAACGGTGGTCGCAGCGCTGGCCGGCGGCGGAACTGATCGCGCTGGGCACGGCGATCAACGAAACGCCGGTGCTGTTCGTGCGACCGAATCCGCGCCGGGCGACGCCCGAGGAACTGTACTCGCTATGGCAGGCGCACGGAGTAGCGTGCGAGCGCATCGGCGACACGGCGTTGCGACTCGATCACGCGGGGAACGTCGAACTGCTGCCCGGTTACCACGAGGGACTGTTCTCGTTCCAAGATTTGACGGCGATGCGAGCCGTCGAAACGCTGCAACCGCGCCCGGGCGAACGGGTGTGGGACGTGTGTGCCGCGCCGGGGACGAAGACGTGCCAACTGGCCGAACGGATGGACGACCGGGGCGAAATCCTCGCGACCGATGCGAGCGCCGAACGGTTGACGATGGTCGAAGACGGCCTCCGTCGGCTCGGTTTGAACTGCGCACACACGCTTCGCATACGGCCGGACGGCGTCGATCTCCCCGACGGCCCGTTTGACGCGGTCCTGCTCGACGCCCCCTGCTCCAACACCGGCGTACTGCATCGCCGCCCGGAAGCCCGCTGGCGGCTGCACCCGGACGACATCACCGAGCTTGCGGCCACGCAGCGGCAACTGCTGCGGGCGGCCCTCGACCGCGTCGCCCCGCACGGCCGGCTGCTGTACGCGACGTGCAGCATCGAACCCGAAGAGAACGAGGCCGTCGTCCGCGAAGTGCTGGGCCACCGGCCGGAATTCGTGCTTACCGATGAGTTCGCCGCGCTCCCCGGTCCCCACGGCGACGGCGGTTATCAGGTTTTGCTCACAAGAAAGAGCGAGTAGGGAATTGATGCGGTTTTAGAACCACGGGGGTTTTTACGCCGAAGGCGTTGTCTCTCAAAGCCCAGGGTCGCGAGTCTGCGAGCGCACCCTGGGTCGCGAGTCTGCGAGCGCACCCTGGGTCGCGATCGATGGCGAACCCAATACCCTGAAAGGGTTACACAAAGGTTTGACGCCGCCGATGATGCGACCCTTTCAGGGTCGATTCGCTTCGGACGCCATTTCCCCAGGGTGCGCTCGCAGACTCGCGACCCTGGGCTGTGTGATCGAACGCCTGCGGCGTACTTGACCTCTCTGGCTACTCGCTACTCGCCGCCCTCCGCCTGCGGAACATCCCATCCTGCGGGTTGCCGCGGGAGAGGACGTACGCCATCAGGTCGAGGACTTCGTCTTCGTTGAGTGTCTTGAGCAGATCCCTGGGCATCAGCGACACGGCGTTCGTCGTGCGCTCTTCGATGTCCGCCGATTTGATCGTCACCAGCTTCGTCGGGTCTTCGGGGTCGACCAGCATCGTCACCGATCCGTTGGCCTCGGCGACAACGCGGCCCGTGTGCGTTTTCCCCTGGGCAGTCTGAATCGTGACCGCGCGGTACTGGTCCGAGACCACCTTGCTGGGATCGAGAATCGCCTCGCACAGATCCTTGTACGAAAATCGGCCCGCGGCCTGCGTGAGGTCCGGCCCGGTGGCCCCGCCGTCTCCTGCAAAGCGGTGACAGATCCAGCACCGTGCGGCGGCGAACATCTTTGCGCCGTTCTTGAAATCGCGGCCGGACTGCACTTTGTCGCCGAGGGCCAGCACGTCGTCGAGCGTCCAGTCGCGACCGGGGCCGACGGGCTGCGGCAACTCCGGAGTCTTGTACGGTTGCCGGGCGCCGAACGATTCCATCGCCAGCCGCTCGGCTTCGGTGGCGTTCTCGTAGGCTTCGCGGTCGATGTTCCGCAGGAAGCCCTGGAAGCTATTGCCGCCGCTCTTGCCGCGGGCGGATTGGAGCCAGTCGAAGTACGCCTTCCGTTGGTCGATTGTCCAGCCAGTCTTCAAGTTCCGCAGCGCGAGCGCGTAATGCAGCTTTTGCTGATCGACCTGGTTGGCCTGCGTCGCCGCGATGGCCTTGCCGTAACCGGCGTTGCGGGCCAGCAGATCGGCCAGTTCCTGCGACGTGAGTTCGTCGGGACCGGCCATCAGCGCCAACGTCTTTTCCACGACCTTCGGCGACTTGAGGAACACCAGCAGGTTGCACAACTCGCGATTCGCCTCCCGGCTCTTGGCGGGGAACAACGGTTCGAGCAAGCCGGCGACGCGGGCCGCGGCGGCGTCATCCGGCGCGCCAAGACGGATGAACGTCAGCTCCCACGCCCGCAACCACTCCAGTTGCTGCGGCTCCGACAACGTGTCCCACGGGACGCGCGACAATGCGGCGATCAACTTGGGTTGCACGTCGGCATCGGCCTGCCGCGCGAGTCCGATCGCGGCGGTCAGAAACGCCTGCGTGTTCTTCTCGGCGAACACGCGCTCCTGCCACGATGCGGCGGGCTGATGCTCCAGGGCAATGCGGGCCGCATAACGGATGCGGCGGTCGGAGTGATTGAGATACGACCAGACCGCCTTGATCACGGGCTGCGGATTGGCCGCCGTGTGATGATAGACCTCCAGCGTCCGCCGCAGGATGCGCCGTTCCAGCCCCGCGTTGTCCTGCATGTCGGCCCGTCCGGTCGGTTCGGTGCCGACGTAGGTCACGCGGAACAACTCCGACTGCGTCCCCCGGCCGCCGACGGTGAAGTACAACGCGCCATCGGAACCGACGGCGACATCGGTCAACGGCAGCGGCGTCCGCGCGACGAATTCTTCCTTGATCGCCTTGTAGCCAGCGCCGTCGGGCAGGAGATGAATCGCGTACATCGTGCCGAAGGTCCAATCACAGATGTAGAGGGCCTTTTGATATTTGGCGGGGAACTTCGTGCCGTAACCGAACTCGACGCCGACGGGCGATCCGGGGCCGACATCGACGAGCGCCGGCAAACTGTCGGGCATCCAGCCGGGCCAGCAGGCGGTGCCGCTGCGCCACCCGAATTCGCTGCCGCTGGTGGCGTGAACGACGCGGGTGGGGCGATACCACGGCGTGCCGACGTCCCATTCCATGTCGGAATCGTAGACGAACAGTTCGCCGTCGGCGTTGAACGCCATGTCGTACTGGTTGCGATAGCCGACGCTGAACATCTCCCACGTCTTGCCATCGGGATCGGTCTTCGCAACCCACCCGCCGGGCGCGAGGATGCCGGTCGCATGACCGTTGGCGTCCCATTGCCGCGGCAATAGCACGTCCTCATCCCAATTCGGCGGAATGCGGCTCGAAGCCCCCTCGGGCAAAGTGGCGCGAAGTGGTTCGGCCCGCACGCCCCCCATCGTCTGCGGCGGCGCGTTGCGCTGGACCTCGAACGGCGGCAGCGTGTGATTGCCGGCACAAATGTAGATCGACTTGCGATCGGGCGACAGCCGCAACGCATGCGGAC
>JAWXBB010000336.1:0-9438 GCA_034439795.1 Planctomycetaceae bacterium
GTGTGCCACGGCTGTGTCAGCCGTGCGGACGCTTCGCAGGGCGATCAATCACTCAACCGGGGCACCCGGCGCATAGTTCATTTCATGAACAATTCGATTGAGGTGATTCTCGTTCACGAATCCGTCGGTTCCAAGTTCTTTGCTGAAGAGTTCGTCGCTGAGAGTATTCCCCCACTCCTCTTCGCGCCACGTCGACCCAACAGCAACATACGGGCACTTTAAATCGCAGCCGGGGAATTGACAACAGGTTAGATCGATGACACCTGGATGCGGCTGATCGCAAGTGGAATCGAATCGTAACCAGGCGTGATACTGTCCGTTCCCTAATCGAGTGCCAGACACGAGCGTCACTGGGAAGTTTTTTGACTTCAGAAAATGGCCGAATAGCAAAGATGACGCATAACATCCGCCCTTCGGAAAATCCCCGAAGGCCTTGAAATTGTCTGATTTCACTATTCTTTTTAGGCTACGAGAGAAGTCTTCCGCGTAGAACTGAATTTGAGACAAGGTTAGCATTGAAGTGTCCATTGCCGTAGGTATCCGAAGCCCGTGGTTTTCGCGATCTCGATCATTAGCTCCCGAATCTCGTGGCGGTTTCCGTATCAACCGATTGTGTCTCCTTTTGCACGATTGCATGATTCACAAAGCAATTCGATGTTACGAGCAGTGTTTCCACCCCCCTTTGAGACGGGAATGATGTGGTCGAACTCGAGTCGCTCGCGCGAACCGCATCGGCAGCATTTCCCCTCGTCACGGCGCCAGACCGCGTCCCGAACATCATCGGGGATTCGCAGCCGAGATTCTGGTGGTGACATTACGGTGTGAAACTGTTCAGCCTTCCTCTTCAATCGCTGGGCTGCCTTGGCTTGGTCATACAAGAGGGCGCTGATTACCAGTCGCTGGTCCTCTTCGCTTTTCCCGAACTCAGCGCTGTAGAGATTGTTCTGATAAATCCAATAGATCGTCCGATTGACCGGACAATTGTAATGACCTCCCAGATAGACAGGCGACTCAATCCTCGTAAGTTCAGTGGCTGAGCGCAGCCATAAGGCTTCATCATCGAGGATGTTGTTTAGCTCTGCAATTGCCGCAATAGCCTCACTATATTCCGCCATGGAATCGGGATCATCACGGAATTCGGGAAATTCAAGCATAGGGAGCCTAATTGTTTGGAACTTCTCAAGCTCGTGGAGCGCCCGACAAAACTGATGCCGTGCATCACCATGATTCCTGCTCATTCTTGCAAATCCCAAATTCGGGAGGGCCGGCCTCGAATGCAATTCGGCGATACCACTTGATCCGCCAGTTATCGAAAAAAAGCCGATGGGACCGGCCCTATCGGAATCGCACCGCCGCCCGCGATGCCTTGCGGCTCGCGGGCAGCGAGTGGGCACCATCAACAAGTCAGACCAACAACCTCACTCCTCGTAACAACTCCTCGTCGCATCGCGGCATTCGACGCCGTCGCAGAGGCGGTCGTCGGGGCCGAAGATCGTTTGCGTTTTGCCGCACCAGAAGTTGCCATCGCCGGCGACCTCCTTGCCCGGCGGCAGGCCGTGGTTGATGTAGAGGCCCTTGGACAACAGGCTCCGGCAGCGGGCGGCCGTCGGTTGCAGGACTTCGAGTGCGGATGTCATCGGTATCGCTCCTCGCAGAGTTGGGCGAAAAAATCGTATGTCAGCGGGAATTGAACCGTCAAGTCATTGGTGAACGGCTCAGGCCTCTTCGGGGCCAACCGCCGATTCGTGGACGACGTTGACAACGAACCCGGAGGGTTCGCAGCCATTAGCCGGGGGTTGAGGCGCAGCCGACACCCCCGGAATGCGATCTGAAAGAGACGCCGACCCCGGCGGGGTCGCAGCCGATGGCGTGGCGGTTGCGCTGCGACCCCTTCAGGGTCGATGGGACGACGCGGCTCCGCTTCCGGTGGTGTCGCTGCGCTCAACCACCGGCTAATGGCTGTTGTCCCTCCGGGACGAGAAAACGGAAGACGCCGACCATCACCCATCGGCGACTGCACCTTTTCACTTCTCATCACTCATTCCAGTGACCGGCGGCCTTCAGGACCGCGCGCTTGACGGCCGTGCGGGCCAGTTGGACCTTGTACTCGTTCATCGACAGCGGCGTGGCCATCGCTACCGCCATGTCGCCGGCGATCGCGGCCGTTTCTTCGTTGACCTGCCGGCCGACGAGGAACCGGGCGGCGTCCGCGGCGACCCACGGGACCGGGGCGACGTGGCCGAGGACCAGCCTCGCCTCCCGGACCGTGCCCCCTTCGATGTCGAGGCAGGCGGCGGCGGAAGCGAGCGGCCAGTCGAGGCCCTCCATCTGCAGCACTTCGTAGGTCGCGCTCTGGACGTTGCGGGAGTCCGGCAGCCAGACGTGGCTGATGAACTGGCCCGGCTTCAGCACGGTGTGGCCGTGCTGATTCGTCTTGGGCGTGACGTAGAAATACTCCAGCGGCAGCCACTCGGCCGCCGGTTCATTGTTACGGGGCGGTCCGACGACGCGGACTTTCGCCTGCCACGCGATGCCCGCCGGAGCGAACCGCGACGCGCTGACGAACTTCGCCGGCCCCTGGTTTCCCAGGATGGCGTGGTAGCGGTTGTCGCCCTCGGCGACGAGCGATTCGCCGTTCTGCCACGCGGTGAGGCCGTAGCCGTTGCGGTAGTACCAGCAGTTGGGATGCAGGCAGAGGTCGCCGGCGAGCGTGCCCGACGACGTGACCTGAATCGCGCGGATGCCATCGATGACATCGCGCACGGACGCGTAATCGGCGACGAGCGGATGCCGGGCGAGTTCGTCCAGCGTTACCTGCGCGCCGATTGTCACGCCGCCGTTTTCGGGCTGCACGGTCTTCAGCGACGGGATGTGCTTGAGGTCGACCACGCGCTTCGGGGCGACGAGGTCGGCCTTCAAGAGGTTCATGAGGTCGGTACCGCCGGCGAGGACGGCCGTGTTGCCGTGATGCTCGCCGAGGAACTCGACCGCTTCGGCCTCAGTCTCCGGGCGGGCGTATTCGAAGGATGTCATGCCTGGGCTCCTTTCAGGGCGTCCAGCACCCGCTTGGGCGTGAGGGGGATGACGGGAACGCGGACGCCGAGGGCGTTCGCCACGGCATTCGAGATCGCCGCACCGGGGGAGATGGCGGGGGGTTCGCCCAGGCCGATCACGCCGCGGTTGTACTCGCTTTCCGGCTCGTAGAACTCGACGACCAGTTCGCCGACGTCGCCGATGCGGGGCAGCTTGTAGTCGGCGAGGTTGGCGTTGATGAACCGGCCGGTCTTGTTGTCCATGATCCGCTCTTCGGAGAGCGTGGAGGCGATCCCCATGATCATGGCGCCCAGCACCTGGCTCTTCGCGGTGAGGCGATCGACCACGAGGCCGATATCCTGCACGGCGACCATTTTCACCATGCGGACGATGCCGGTTTCGACGTCGACCTTAACCTCGGCCATCTGGACGCCGCCGACCTGAGCCGACGTGAGGCCGTCGTCCTTCGGTCCTTCGCCGGTGACTTCGAGCGCCATCGGACCGATGAGGCCGGCCGCCTGTTGCCAGGTGCAGACTTTCGCGTCGCCGTTGAAGATGGAGCCGTCCTTGGCGACGAGGTCGAAGATCTTCCAGAGCGCCGTCTGCGCGGCCCGACGAGTCGGACCGGAGACGCCGCCGATGGTGGTGCTGCCGCCGGAGGGGCCGGACTTCGGGTACTTGTTGGTCCCGATGTTGACCTTCACGGCAGTGATGGGGATGCCGAAGGTTTCGGCGGCGACGATGGCGATGGCGGTCTTGGTGCCGGTGCCGATGTCCTGCGTGCCGGCGAAGGTTTCGACGCTGCCGTCGGAGTGGACCTTCATCTGGCAGCTCGACGCATGAGCGCCGCCGCCCCACGTGTGCAGGGCGAGACCGACGCCGCGCTTCTTCGGACCCTTCCCCTCGCCGCGGGGATGCCACTTGGCCTTCCAGTCCATCAGCTTGGCGGCGAGTTCGAGTTCCGGGCCGTAGATCTTGGGCAGATTGGTGATTTCCAGGTTCTTCTGGAAGAACGTCAGGCAGTCCATGCCCATCTTGGCGGCGAGGTCATCAAGGGCGGTGTCGGTATAGGCACACGCCTGCGGATGATTCGGCGCCCGCCACGCCCGGTTGGGACCGGTGTTGCAGATGAGGCCCGTCGCCTCCCGCTTGCGGTTCGGCGGATCGAACACGTACGGCGTGACGTTCAGGCCCACCGTCGAGCCGTTGATCCCGCTGGTGCCCCAGTGATGGCTGTCCCAGACGGTGACTTTCCCCTCGGCATCGCAGGCGACGGTGACTTCGGCGAACGCCGAAGGCCGCGTGCCGGCGATCTTCAGTTCGGTCGCGCGGTCGAGCATCAGCCGGACCGGCTTGCCGGCCTCCTTCGCCATCTTCGCACAGGCGACGCCCCATTCATCGGCCGCGAACTTCGCCCCGAAGCCGCCACCGATGTACTGGCAGTTGACCGTGACGTTGGCCTCCTCGACCCCCAACGGCCCGGCGAACTGACCCGCAGTCCCCGACACGTTCTGCGTCGAAAGGTGCGCGGTCAGCTTGTCGCCGTCCCACTGGCAGTGCGAGCCGTGCGGTTCCAGGCACATGTGGGTGATGGTGTGGATGCCGTAGAAGCCCTTGTGGACCGCTTTCGCGTCCTTGAGCGCCGCGTCAACATCCCCCTTGGCATTGTTGCCGAGCGACTTCGTCAGCTCCTTTTCCTTGGCGGTCTTGAGATCGGCCTCATCGACGAAGAACGGAAGCTCCTCGTAGGTGATCTCGATCAGCTTCAGCGCGTCGTCGGCGAGTTCGGCCCGTTCCGCGGCGACGGCGACGATCAGCTCGCCCTCCCACCGCATCTCAGTGCCGACATCGCGGAAGATGTGAACCGCCTTCACGCCCTTCGCGGCTTTCGCCTTGTCGACGTTCAGCTTCGCGACCTTGGCGTGACCGTGCGGGTTGGTCAGCAATTTGGCGTACAGCGTGCCCGGCGTGTTCATGTCGGCGCTGTACTTGGCCTGTCCGGACGCCTTGACGGGGCCGTCGGACCGTTGAATGTCTTTGCCCAGCAGGCTGGCTGTCCCGTGCTTGGGCCAGGCGAATTTGCGTTCGGCCATTTAGGCGCCTCCCTTCGTCGACTGGGCGACTTCGTACGCGGCCTTGAGGACGCCGTCGTAGGTGCCGCAGCGGCAGATGTTCCCGGAGAGTCCGAGCTTCAGGTCGTCCATAGTCGCCTTGGGATGCTGGTTGCAGAACCCGCGGACGGCCATCACGAAGCCGGGGGTGCAGAAGCCGCACTGCATGCCGTCGTGCTTGCAGAACGCGGTGATGACGGGGTCGGTGCTGGTCGCGGAGTGCAGCGACTCGGCCGTCTGAATCTTGGCCCCCTGCACTTCCACGGCGAACTTGGTGCAGGAGTACGTCGGCTTGCCGTCGATGAGGACGGTACACGCCCCGCACACCGACCGGTCGCAGACGTCTTTGCACGCGGTGAGGTTCAGATGGTCGCGGAGGGCGTCCATCAACGTCACGCGGGGCTCGACGGTCACGGTCTCCATCTTGCCGTTGACGTTGAGCGTCACCTTCTGCGGCTCGGCGGGAGCGATTTTGCGTCGCTCCTCCTGGGCTGCGGCCTGCTCTTCGATCACGCCGGTGGCCACGGCCGTCGCGGCGACATCGGCACCGGACCCTTTCAGAAAATCGCTGCGGTTGAAACCGCCGGGGCCGGCGCGGGTAGGCACGTCACGATCCATGAAGCGGCTCTCCTTCCGTCAGCGAGGGCGAATCAAAAGCCCGACACGGGAACCCGTGCCGAACCGTCGGCAGCCAGGCTGCCAATGATGTCGGTCAGTGGATGGGTGACATCATCGTGTCAGCGACCGCCGATTCTAATGTGCGGCGACGAATCGGCAATGATCCCATCAAAAATTCGCGATGGGGCGGAATTGCCGTCACACCCAGAACGGCGACAGATATCCTGACTGATGAGGGCCGACCGCTCGCAGGACTCCGAGATGACCGAGGCACCAAGCAATCTTCGCCTGACTTGGATCGAAATTGGTGTGGCAGCGGTCGTGCTGTGCGTGATCGTTGCGCTGGTGCTGCCAGCGGTTCAGCAAGCACGCGAAGCGGCCCGCCGCACGCAAAGCCGGAACAACCTCAAGCAGTTTGGCCTGGCCGTTCACAATTACCACGACTCGATCGGTTGCTTGCCTTCGGGTGGAACCTTTGCCGCGGACGGCACTCCCTTTCACAGTTGGACGCTGTTCCTCAACGGATACATGGCACAGGTCGCGCCTTGGATCGTGATTGACTTCAACGCCCCTTGGGACGATCCGGTCAATCTGTCCGCAATGCGTGAAGCGCAGGGGTTATGGATTCAGGGGTATCTCGACCCGAGCATTCCACAGGACAAAACCGAGAACGGAATGTTTGCGGTCCATTACTCGCCGAACCAGTGGCTGATGCACCGCAACAGTTCCGTGCGTCTGGAGGATCTCGACAACACAGCGACGACGCTGCTGATGAGTGATGGCTTTGGTGACTTTCCAGCCTTCGGCGACCCCTACAACTGGCGCGATCCCACGGTTCCCTATCGGACCAAATCGACTGGATTCGGCCACGTCGTCCGAAAAACCGTGACCCACGTCGTCTTCGCGGATGGGCACGTTCAAGCCGTACCATCCGAAACCGATCCAGCGGTGACGGCGGCGTGGGCAGGGCCGGAGTCATTGCGGCCGTCCCCGGAACTCGTGGCTTATCACGACCGGCCGTATCAACTCCCCACTGGTCCCAGTTGGACCTATGCGATTCGAGTCCGCGGTCACAAGATGCTGATGCGGCTGAAATTGTCGCCCGACAAGAAGCAGCTGATCGCGGACTTCGGAAGGGCGCACGAAATGGATCGTCCCTTCGACCATACGTGGTACGGCGATCTGTGGACGCTGACCGAGGGGGCAACCGTGGAGGATGTTGTCATCCGAGGGACTTTGGATGTGGTGGAATTCGAGCAGTTTTTCCGGTTGCCGCACCTCAAAACGCTGTCGATCGCTCACGCGAATATTGACGGTGACACCGCCGCGGTCATCGCCAAATCTCCGAAGAGCATTCGGATGATCGAATAGCTGGTCGGAAATCGCCGCCAGCCGGCACCGTCAACATCTCCATCAACGCTCTGCTCTTCAGCCCCAACGGGGCGAAAGATCGTAGCCTCAGGCGTGAGCCTGGGGAATGCATGAATGCAGACCCCGAAGCCCCGGAGGGGCGGCAGACAACGAATCAACCTCCGACCTTCTGTCGCCCCTTCGGGGCTTGATGCCGCGAAAAATTCTCACCCCAGGCTCACGCCTGGGGCTACGATCTGTCGCCGCTTCGCGGCTGAAAAACACCTCACCGCGCCGCGGGGTCGTCCACCACATCCGTCACGAACATCTTCCCCGGACTGTGTGTGATCGCGAATGGCGGCTTCGCCTGCATCAGCACCGCTTGAGGGGTGACGCCGCAGGCCCAGAAGACGGGGAGTTCGTGCGGATGGACGGGGACCGCGTCGCCGTAGTCGGGACGGCTCAAGTCCGTGATGCCGATCTGGTCCGGGAAGCCGAGATGCACCGGCGCGCCGTGCGAACCGGGGAACGCCGCCGAAATCTGCACCGATTTGATGGCGTCGCGCGGCGACAATGGCCGCATCGAGACGACCAGCGGTCCACTGAACCGTCCGGCGGGTTGGCACGCGATGTTCGTGCGGTACATCGGCACGTTGCGGCCGAGTTCCAGATGCCGCACCGGCAGGCCCGCTCGTTGCAACGCGGCCTCGAATGTGAACGAGCAGCCGATCAGAAAGCTGACGAGGTCGTCCCGCCAGTGGCGATGCACGTCGCCCGGCTCGTCGACGAGTTCGCCGTTCTGCCAGACGCGATAGCCCGGTAGGTCGGACCGCAGGTCGGCGTCAGGGGCGGTCAGCCGGGGCGTCCAGTCGCCGGGGGCAGTCACTTCGATCAGCGGGCACGGCTGCGGATTCCGCTGGCAGAACAGCAGAAAGTCGAACGCCCAGTCCGCCGGCAGGATCACCAGATTCGCTTGCGCGAACCCCGGCGCGAGGCCGCACGTCGGCCCCCTGAGTGACCCCTCGCGGCAGGCGCGGCGGACTTCCAGACCGGTTGTGAGATGGGACATGGTGGCATCGTTCAGGGGTGACGGTTTAGAGTTGAGAGTCGGACAGAGCGCGAAACCGCAAGCGTGGGTTGTGCCCGGTTCATGGTGTTCGTGACCTTGAGATTCTTCACTCTCAACCCTCAACTCTCAACCCTCAACTGATTTCCCCTCCATGCAAACCATCGACGACCGCCTGAACACGTTGCCGCAGGTGGGGCGTGTGGAGTGGATCGGCCTCAGTCCGGAAGTCCGCGCGGAACTGCGGCCGGTGACGGAAGCGACACTGCTCGTCGATCACGGCCTAGAGGGGGATCACCACTCGAAGCACTGCGCGGGAGGCAAGCGGCAGGTGACGATCATCCAGCAGGAGCATCTCGCCGCGATTGCCGGATTTCTGCATCGCGAGCCGCCATCGCCGGGGCTGTTGCGACGGAATCTGCTGGTGTCGGGAATCAATCTGCTCGCCTTGAAGGACAAGCAGTTCACCATCGGCGGCTGCCGGCTGGAGTACACCGGCCCGTGCGATCCCTGTTCGCGGATGGAGGAAAACCTCGGACCGGGCGGCTTCAACGCCCTGCGCGGCCACGGCGGCATCACCGCAAAGGTGCTCAGCGGCGGCGCGATTCATGTGGGCGACGAAGTCCGTGCAGTCATCCCGTCACGGCAAGACGCCCAGGGATAGCAATCCCTGGGCGTCCGCCAACACGCTCCCGGAGACACGGATGTCAGCACTCGACGCCGCACAATCCCCTGAGAACCCGTTCGCCGTCTGGACGATCTTCCACGGCATTCACCGCTGGTACTTTGCGCGCGGTTGCCCACCGACGGTGCGGTCCGATCGGGGTTGGGTGCAAGGATTGCGGTTGTCGATTCTGTTGGGGGTGATGGGCGTGGTGTCGGGGTGGCTGTCGACGCTGATTGGCAGAATCCCCAGTCCGGTCCTGTTCACCTTCCCCACGCTGGATTCGGCGCCTGGCATGGTCAGCGTCAGCAGCTTTGCGATGGGGGCGACTTACGGACTGCTGGTCCTGATGCCGTTGTCGCGGTGGTTGGGACGCCCCTGGATGATGGCGGTCGCGTCGGTGCCGGTCTCCTCGGCGACGTTCGTTCTCGCCATGTGGGTCGCTCTGCGTCATTTGCAAAGCGAGACGTACGATTCCCTGATGGTCGCAGGGGCAGTCGGCGGCGGGGTGTTGGCCGTCTGGATGATCCCTTCGTTCCGCTTCCGAACTGGATGGCTGATCGCGCTGGCGGCGCTGGTCGGGGGCGGTTGCGGCA
>JAWXBB010000337.1:0-5698 GCA_034439795.1 Planctomycetaceae bacterium
GGCGTGATCGCCGAAGGCCAGCACGCCGGCCAAATTCAGTTCGCCACACAATCGGCCGATGGCGCGATGTTCGTCCCCCGCCGTCGCGCCGAGTTCCCGCATGTCCCCCAGCACCAGATACCGCCGGGCCGCCAGCGGCCACGTCGGACCGGCCAGCAATCGGCACGCGGCCTCCACCGCAATCGGGCTGGCGTTGTAGCAGTCGTCGATCACCGTCCACGGACCCGCCGTCAACGTGCGACACCGCCCCGGCAGCGGCTGGAACGTGGACAGGCCGTCAGCGATCAGATCCAGCGGCACGCCGACTTCTCGCGCCACGGCGATCGCCAGCAGCGCGTTCGTGAGATGATGGCGTCCGACAATCGGCACGCGGAAACTCTCGCCGTCGGCAACGAACCGCAGATCCGCACCGGCGACGACGTTCTCGCCCCGCAGATCGTTGCCCGCTCCTTCGCCGACGAACAACACCCGGCACCGAGCGCGGGACGCCATCGCGCGCGTGACGGGATCGTCCCCCGGCAGCACGGCGAATCCCGTTTCGGGGAGCGCAGCCAGCAGTTCTCCTTTGGCTTTGATGACGCCGTCCAACCCGCCGAAGGTTTCCAGATGCGCTTTGGCGATGGCCGTGATGACGCCGATTTCGGGTTGTGCGACGGCGGCGAGGTCGCGAATCTCGCCAATATGCGAAGCGCCGAATTCCAGCACGGCGAACTCGTGATCCGGCTCGATGGCGAGCAGACTTTTCGGCAGGCCGATCGCGTTGTTGAAGCTCGCCGGGCTGCGGAGGCCGGTGAATTGCGGGCTGAGCGCGGCGAAGAGGAGTTCCTTCGTCGTCGATTTGCCGACGCTCCCCGTCACGCCGATGATGAGCGTCTCCAGCCGCCGGCGATACCACGCCGCCAGCCGGGAGAGCGCTGTCAGCGGATTATCGACGACCAGTCGCGAACCGGAAATGGCGGCGGCCCGGTCGCTGCGGCAGACGACGAGTTTGGCACCTTGCTGAATCGCTGCGGCGGCGAAGTCGTGTCCGTCGAACTTGACGCCGGGCAAGGCCCAGAAGACGTCACCCGGCTGGATGTCGCGCGAGTCGGTGCTGATCCGCTCGCAGGCGCCCCACACGCCGGCGGGCACGAGGCGACCCTGCGTCGCCGTTGCCAAATCGTGCCAGCCGATGCGTTCCATGATGCGTATGCTCGTGTCTGTCAGGTCGAGATGAGTTTCGCGCGCCCGTGTGCCACGGCCGTGTCGGCCGTGCCGGTCCTCCCAGCGGGCACGAGCGCCCGCACGGCTGACACAGCCGTGGCACACAGGACACGCTCCGTGACCGTGGCACCCCGCCCGGCGGGAAGCGCACGTCCTCGCTCACGCTTCGGGTTGGTGTGGGTCATGCCGACTTTCGACCGGTGGAATGGTGTTCGGGTCGTTGCCACAACACCGCGCGGGCCACGGCGCGGTCGTCGAAGGGGAGGCGTTGATCGCCGATGATCTGTTCCTGTTCGTGCCCCTTGCCGGCGATCAACACGCAATCGCACGAACGTGCGGTATCGAGCGCCCAGCGAATGGCGGCCGCGCGATCGGGTTCCACAATCGGCGCGATGGCGGCACCGCTGCATCCCGGCAAAATGTCGTCAATGATCCGTTGCGGATTCTCCGAGCGCGGGTTGTCGCTGGTGATGATCGCCAGATCGGCCAGCGTCGCGGCCCGGCCCAGCAGCGGGCGTTTGGACCGATCGCGGTCGCCGCCCGCTCCGGACACGCAAATCAGCCGGCCCGCCGTGATGTTCCGCAGCGATTGCAGGCACCGCCGCAGGGCGTCGTCGGTGTGGGCGTAATCGACGAAGACATTGAACGGCTGCCCGGCGTCGATCCGTTCCATGCGGCCCGGTGCGCCGCGGAATTGTTCCAGGCCCGTGACGATTTCGGAATGCGTCGCCCCAAGCGCCGTCGCCGCGACCGCCGCGGCGAGGCAGTTCGAGATGTTGTGCCGGCCGACGAGCGTGACCGAGCACGCCTGCGATTGTCCGTGAATTGACAGCCGGAACCGCGTGCCGGACAACGACTCTTCGAGCAACTGCGCCGAGACGTCCGCCTGGGGGGTCAACCCGAACGTCACCCGTTGGACGCCGGCGGGCACGCGGTTGCCCATCGCGATGCTGCCGATGTCGTCGAGATTCAGGCCGACCGTGCCGCCGGGCGCGACGAGCTCCACGATCCGCGCTTTGCTGGCCCAGTAGGCGTCGTAGCCGCCGTGATAATCGAAGTGATCCTGCGTGACGTTGGTGACCAGCGCCGCTGTCAGCGAGTGGCCGACCGCCCGGCTCTGATGCAGGGCGTGGCTCGACAGTTCAATCGCGGCGTGATGCGTGCCCAGGTCGGCCATCCGCGCGAGCCACGCCGACAGCGTCCGCGAATCGGGGGTGGTCAGCCGGGCCGGTTCGGACCGCACGCCGTCGAAGTATTCCACCGTCCCCAACACGCCGCAGCGATGGCCGGCCGCGGCGAGGATCGAGCGGACCATCCACGCCACGGTGGTCTTGCCATTCGTGCCGGTCACACCCGCGACTTGGACTTGTTTGGTCGGTTCACCGGCCAGGACCGCGCACAGCCGGGCATGAGCGGCGCGGACGTCGGCAACCACGCATTGCGGCACGGCGACGCCGGGTATCGGCTTGCCGACCAGCAGGCCCGAAACGCCGCGGCTGACGGCGTCGGTTACGAACTCGGCACCGTTGCGGCGGCGCCCGGAAATGACGGCAAACAGCGCACCGGGTTCGCAGTCGGACGAATGTTCGCACGCCGCGGTGATGCGCAGTTCGTCCGCGCCGATCAGCATGGCGTCGGGCAGCACCTGCCGGACGCTCACGCGGGGGGCCTGATGATGCAACGGCCGATCCATGGCGGCGACTCCCGCCCCATCGGTCCGCGTCCGGCCGCGTCGGCAATGCGACGGCCGCGGAGCGCAGCATCCTGCAGCGACTCCCCAAGGGCGGCGGTATTCTCAGGATTCGGCGACCGGCGTCAATGGCAATCTGGGAAGGGTGGTGGGTGATGGGCGGTCGTTGATAGACAGTAGGGAATGGGAGCCGCAGAGATTTTCCGATGAGAAGATCCGCGGGTTGGAATTCCGCGGCTTCTGAATCAATCACGGCGCAGGGGACACTCACTCAGCGTTCGACGCGAGAGTGAACAAATTCCTCGGGATGTTGCTGGGCATAGCGCTCAAATGCCTGCCACAAGGATTCTGCCCGGAACGATTTGTAGTCATCACGTTCATAGAATTCACTGGAAACTCGATCAAACTCTGGCTCGTAAACTGACTCCATTTCCGACCAAAACGCGGCCTCGGATTCTTCATTGCCACGTGGAGCGGGGACTTGAAAGCGATTCTTGTAGAACGGATATTTCGCTTCGAGCGTCCTGTTCAGAGCAATCGCTTCTTCAAGAATCGCCGCGTGCCTGGCGGCACCGATGTACTGCAAATCTTCCAAAGTTTCGTCAGTTAACTCGCCGCCACTTGAGTTCGTGAAGAACTGAGGAAAGCCACCATTAAAGATTTCGCCATCCAAGATTGACAAAGTATGCACGATGCGAAGCCCGCGCGGGAGGCCCGTGATCGTTTCGCGATAATGGCCACTTCGATGGCATCCCGCTTCATCGGTGACGACGCAGAGGTAATCCCACAAATACGAAGCAAGCTCCGAAGGCGGGATTGAGGCAACCAGTTCCATCGTAATGCCATCTGGCATTGGGAGACTCTCACCCGCGCGCATGAGGACCAAACGCCACAGGCCCTGCTCCCAGAGTTCTTCTTTCTTCTGCTCGGTGAGCGGAGGGAATTCACCCTTTTCTAACTCTGCGAAGAAGACGCTTGCCTCATCCTTGTAGGACTCAGCTAATGCCTTGTAACGCTCAGGAATGCTCATCGCGGCCGTCGCTTTCGGAATGTCGAAACGGGGGCCGAGTGCAAAATGCGCAGACGGAAGCATGTCCTGTAAGTCTGGCGCAGGGATCCGTAGCAGCTTACCCCGCTAGGGTTGCAGACTCCAGCGGTATGACGGCGGAATGAACACGCTGTGGCAGCAACGGCGGGGACGTAGCCCCGCGGCTTCGTTCCCCGCTGCGTACCACCGACCAGATATCACCAACCACCTGCCTCACGCCAGCACCAACTCCGACTCCACCGGGTCGCGCAGCTCGGCGGACACCCGCTGCCAGCCGTCGGCGATGCGCAGGAAGGCGGCGACCAGCCGGGTGTCGAACTGCGTGCCGGCTCCCTCGCGGATGATCTGCACGGCGTTCTCGTGGGTGAAGGCGTCTTTGTAGACCCGCTTCGACGTCAACGCATCGTACACGTCGGCGATGGACACAATCCGGGCCGAGAGCGGGATGTCGTTCCCTCGCAGGCCCCGCGGATAGCCCGTGCCGTCCCAGCGCTCGTG
Source organism: Planctomycetaceae bacterium (assembly GCA_034439795.1). Lineage (GTDB taxonomy): Bacteria > Planctomycetota > Planctomycetia > Planctomycetales > Planctomycetaceae > DSVQ01. The sequence goes on from JAWXBB010000337.1 coordinate 4,440, forward strand.
ATGTGACGCGGCGATCTCGCAAGCCATCTGCAGGAACCGCGCCCGCGGAAATTTCTGAAACGCGGCATCGAGCGTTTCCGCCCCGATCGTCGCGTGCCGCTTCATGATCGTGAATTCGTCGAGTGTCAGTTTGCCGGGCTTCAGCAACACGGCGTCGGGGATTCCGACCTTGCCGATGTCGTGCAGCGGCGACGTCGCGTAGATGAGTCGAATGAACTCGCCGTCGACGTGATCGCCCAGGCCCTTCACGTCGGCCATTTCCTGGGCGAGCGCGCGGGCGTAGGTGCGAACCCGTTCCAGATGCTGTCCGGTTTCGGGATCGCGCGATTCGGCGAGCCGCGCGAGCGCGAAGATGGCGACGTCGCGGGTTTCCATCGCCAGCATCCGCTCGGCGACTTCAATGCGGGCCGTCAGCTCGTCCACGCCGATCGGCTTGGTGACGAACGCGTCGGCCCCGGACCGCAGTCCCTGCACGACGTGCTCCGGCCGGTTGCGGGCCGTGAGCAGCATCACGTAGAGATAGTGCTCGCGATCCGATTCGCGGATGCGGCGACAGAGTTCCGGCCCGGTCCAGCCCGGCATGTCCCAGTCGAGGATGGCGACGTCCAGATCGCTGTCCGTGATCTGTTCCCAGGCGTCCTCCCCGTCGCAGGCCGTCTGCACCTGATGGCCGAGATGCAACAGTTGATGCAGGGCGATCTCGCGGGTGACGTCGTCGTCATCGGCGATCAAAATGTTCATGGCAAGGCGTCCTGAAGCAGCGCGAACTACCGTCACGACCGTGCTGAGATGACGGGTGCCACTGGCGGCGGGCTTCGGCCGCCAGTGTTGTTTTTGGTTGGGAGCAAAGACACTGGCGGCCCAAAGCTGCCGCCAGTGGCACCCAAATCCCTGCTAAAACTTAGAACGAAGCCGCCCGGATGCTGCCGAATCGCCACCGTCGGCGCGCAATCGAGGTCGCCTACTCGAAGTGCGACTGGAACATCGGGGTTGTGGGGACGGAGCCGGTGGCAACGATTGGCCCGCGATTGCCGGAGAACGGGGAAGAATCGCATCAACGCCCGCTTGACGGTTGGCCCGCCGCCGTCCATCCTGAAGGGTGCCCCGCGGTTGATCAACCGCTTTCCGTGTTGCCCCGCCATTGAATCCCGCCCGTGCGGATGCCTGCCATGATTGCTCGCCGATTGGCCCCCCTACTCTTGCTTGTACTCTTCGCAATGCGCACGTCCGACTTCGTGGAGGCCGGCACGATTTACTTA
>JAWXBB010000338.1:0-4132 GCA_034439795.1 Planctomycetaceae bacterium
CTGATTCTGGCGACGACGTTCGTCACGCTGCCGTTCGTGGCCCGCGAGCTGATTCCCGTGATGCAGGCCATCGGTCCCGAAGAGGAGCTGGCCGCGATCACGCTGGGGGCCAACGGCTGGCAGATGTTCTGGCGGATCACGCTCCCCAACATCAAATGGGGGATGCTGTACGGCATCATTCTCTGCAACGCCCGCGCGATCGGCGAGTTCGGGGCGGTGTACGTCGTCTCCGGCCACATCGCCGGCCAGACCGACACCATGCCGCTGCGGGTCGAGAAGCTCTTTCAGGAATACAACACGCCCGGCTCGTTCGCCGTGGCGTCGGTCTTGACGCTGCTGGCGCTCGTGACGCTGGCGGTCAAGACGCTGCTCGAACACCAGACGGCACCCTCACCCCCGGCCCCTCTCCCGGCGATGCGCCAGGCGAGGGGAGAAAATTACGGAATCCGACCATGAGCATCCGCATTTCGGGACTGACGAAGAAGTTCGACAATTTCGTCGCGCTCAACGATGTCTCACTGGACGTCCCCAGCGGCGAACTGCTCGCCTTGCTGGGGCCGTCCGGCTCGGGCAAGACGACGCTCTTGCGGATCATCGCGGGGCTGGAATCGGCGGATTCCGGCACGGTCAAATACGAAGGGGAAGACGTCACTCACGTCGCCCCGAAGGACCGGCAGGTCGGCTTCGTGTTCCAGCACTACGCGCTGTTCCGGCATCTCTCCGTGTTCGAGAACGTCGCGTTCGGGCTGCGAATCCGCAAGACCCCAAACGCGGAGGTCACGAAGCGCGTGCGCGAGCTGCTGCACCTCGTCCGGCTGGAGGGGCTGGAGCATCGTTATCCGTCGCAGTTGTCGGGCGGACAACGGCAGCGCGTCGCGCTGGCCCGCGCGCTCGCCGTGCCGCCGCGGATGCTGCTGCTCGACGAACCGTTCGGCGCGCTCGACGCCAAAGTCCGCCAGGAACTGCGGCAATGGCTGCGGCATCTGCACGACGAGATGCACGTCACCACGGTCTTCGTGACGCACGATCAGGAGGAGGCGTTCGAGGTCGCCGATCACGTCGTCGTGATGCGGGCCGGGAAAATAGAACAGTCGGGCAGTCCGCAGGACGTGTTCGACCATCCGGCGAATCCGTTTGTGATGGACTTCCTCGGCCAAGTCAACGTGTTTCACGGCCGGTTGCAGGCCGGGCAGGTGCATCTCGGCGGCATGGCGGTCGAGTATCCCGATTATCCCCACGCGGAATCGCGCGACACGATGGCCTACATCCGCCCGCACGAAGTCGAGCTGCATCGGCTGCCGGTCAACGGCTCCAGCCTGCGGGTCAAGGTGCAGCACGTGAACCCCGCCGGTGCGGTCACGCGCGTGCGGGTCTCTTCTGAAGTGTTTGGCGTGTCGCTCAACGTCGATTTGCGGCCGGACCGTTATGCCGAGCTGGGCTTACGGCCGGGCGATGAAGTCTACGCGGTCCCCAAGCGCGTGCGGGTGTTCATGCCGGACGATTATGTGATCTGAATTCGGAGACTCGTGTGCCACGGCTATGTCAGCCGTGCGAGGCCTCACAGCGGGTTCGAGCGCTCGCTCGGCCTGCTCTTCTTCGATGAAGAAAAGGCACAGCCTAAAGGCTGGACTCCAACGCTACGCCAGCAGCGGCGTCACCACTTTGCCGGCGACGTCGGTCAGGCGGAAGTCGCGGCCCTGGAAGCGGTGCGTCAGGCGTTCGTGATCGATGCCGAACAGGTGCAGCAGCGTCGCATGGAAGTCGTTCACGTGGACCGGGTCGCGGGTGATGCTCCAGCCGATGTCGTCGGTCTCACCGTAGGTCACGCCCCCCTTGAGGCCGCCACCCGCCATCCAGATTGTGTACGCGAACGGATGGTGATCGCGGCCGGTGTTGAGTTCGCGGCCGCCGGGACGGTTTTCCGCCAGCGGCGTCCGGCCGAACTCCGCCGCCCACACCACCAGCGTCGTATCGAGCAGCCCGCGCTGCTTCAGATCCTTGAGCAGCGCGGCCACCGGCTGGTCGGCGATGCGGCAGTTGAATTCGAGTTCGGCGTCCAGATTGCTGTGGTGGTCCCACGAGGCGTGATACAGGTTCACGTACCGCACGCCGCGTTCGACCAGCCGCCGGGCGAGCAGGCAGTTCGTGGCGAACGACCGCATCACGCCGGGGCCGCCGCCGCGGAAGTTGTCCTTGGGGGGATCGGGCCGGTCGACGCCGTACATCGACAAGGTGGCCTCCGTCTCGCCGCGGAAGTCGATCAGCTCTGGGGCCGCCATCTGCATCCGAAAGGCGAGTTCGTAGGACGCGATGCGGCTGTCGATCTCCGGATCGGCGACCTCCTGCTGACGGAGCTCGTTCATCCGCCGGATGGCATTGAGGCCGTCGCGCTCCAGCGATTCCGAAATCCCCGGCGGCCGGTTGAGGTGCAGCACCGGCTCTCCCTGATTGCGGAACAACACCCCCTGATACGCCGACGGCAGAAACCCGCTCGTCCAGTTCGACGCCCCGCCGCTGGTGCCGCGGCCGGAGTTGAGGACCACGTAACCGGGCAGGTTCTCCGAGAAACTGCCGAGGCCGTAGTTGAGCCACGACCCGATGCTCGGCCGGCCGAACTGCATCGACCCGGTGTTCATCATCAACTGGCCGGGGTGATGGTTGAAGGCTTCCGTGTGCATCGAGCGGACGAGGCAGATGTCGTCGGCGCACTGCGACAGGTACGGCAGGTAATCGCTGAAGTCCATGCCGCAGTCGCCGTGCTTGGCGAACTTCCGCGGGCTGCCCATCAGGACGGCGGACTCCTTCTGGATGAACGCGAACCGCACGGTCTTGGTCATCGACTCCGGCAACGGCTGCCCGTGCAGCTCGTTGAGTTTCGGCTTCGGATCCCACAGATCCATCTGGCTCGGGGCGCCCTCGGGGAAGATAAAGATGCACGCCTTCGCCCGCGGCGCGAAGTGCGACAGCCGCACCTGCCCCGGCCCGCCTGGATGCGACGCGGCGGTCGCGTCATCCTGCAACATCGACAGGAGCGCCAGTTGCCCGAGTCCCGACGCGGTGGACGTCAGAAACCGGCGTCGGGATTGCAGCAGCGGGGACATCGGGCACCTCACGCGATTCGTGACGAAATCATGCCCATCAGTGTACCAGACCTGAACCGCGTCGCGACCCCGGTTAGCCGCGACCCGGAGTCCGCGGAGGGGAGCGCGGGGTGGAGCGCGCTGTCCGTATCGCGCGCTCCACCCCGCGCTCCCCTCCGCAAAGCCTCCGGGTCGCGGCTAACGGGCGTCACTCACACCGCGAGCCCCTTCTCCAGCCGGATGCGGCGCACCTCGGCGAGCACTTCTTCGACGACTTCGCCGTTGCGGAACAATGCCAGGTACTCGCCATAATGCGCGGCGATGTTTGCCAGCAGCGTGACGATGGCAAACCCGCGGTGCCACATCGTCGCCGACAGCCCCATCCCCCCCGTGAACTGCACGGGGGACGCCGGATCGACCGCGGCCCCCAACGCCCCCGTGGTCAGCAACAACGCGAAACAACCGACGATCATCGGCACCACGCGGTACTTCAACGACTGGTTCTCGGCGAAATAGGATTCCGGCAGGTGATAAGCGGTCGAGGTTTCCTCAATCCACCGCCCGGTCCCCATGAAATACGTCAGCACGACGGCATGCACCAGCGTCGCAAAGCAGAGCGCCGCGAGCGCCGTCAAAAAGTGAGCCGACACCCCGGCCTGCACCGCCCGGTCCAGCACTTTAGGATCGTCGATCTGCAACCCGAGTACAAACGTCGCGACCAGAAAGATCGTGCTGACGACGGCAAGCGGCAGGAAGATGCGGGTCATGGAGATGATCGTGTTCTTCGCTTCAATACTAACCCGAAGCGTCAGCGAGGACGAGTGCTTCGCGCGGCGGCGGACGTTCCGGCGACGGAGGCTTGGCGACGTCGCCGGCCGGATGCTCGTTCGGCCCGGCCACTCGAAGACTTGTGGCCGGGCACATCTGCCGCGGCAGGGAGCGACCGTCCTCGCTGACGCTTCGGGTTAGTATTAAGAATCCTCCAACCGCACATCGACGCTCGCGCTGTGCGCCGTCAACCCTTCCGTGGCGGCGAGGCGGCGGATGTCGTC
>JAWXBB010000339.1:0-53127 GCA_034439795.1 Planctomycetaceae bacterium
CTCACATCATGCTTCAAGCAGACCAATCAGGAATCGAACACGGTCGTCCCACGCGGACACGCGAACGCCGAAAAGTTCAATTGGCGTCCTGTTGCCTCCAAATCGTCACCTGACGACAGGTGGCGACAGCTAACGCCTAACTCCTTGCTCACGCGGGGAGTTAGGCGTTTTGCATTTCCACTACTGATGCCATCCGATGTCAGGTTGGGACAGCCTGCGCCGCCCGAAATGCAGCGCCCGTGCAGCGCGGCTCCGGGTTGGAGCGCTGCACCGGTAGCGGGTTCCGAAGTGGTCTTCGGCGTTGGAAGGTGAGCCACCGCACGCGCCTGATCACCGATTCCGATGTGAACGTACTTCATCGTCATCTTGATGTCGGAATGCCGCGCCAGTTCCTTCGCTTCCGGGAGGGACGCTCCATTCCGCAACAACTCCGTGATATGGGAGTGTCGACCGGCCGCATGGAAGTCGGCGACGCCGTCTTCATTGTCGTACGGAATTCCGGCGAGGGCCAAGTCCTTCTGGACCATGAACCACGTCTTGCGGCGATCCAGTTTGGGAAACAGCTTTTCGCTGGGACCGATCCCTTTTAGCCAGTCCCGCAGCATCACCACCAAGTCCGGGTGCAACGGCAGGACATCTTTGCGGCGATGCTTCGAGGCCTTCGCTTCGATGGTGAGTGTCGGTGGATCGGTCTCCAGAGCAAAACTCCGGGGGGTCAGGCTGGCCAATTCGTTCTTACGAGCGCCAGTCATGTAGGACAGCAGGTAGATCCGTGCCCGCTGCTCACCCGTGAATCGCTGGACGCAAAAGCCAGAACTGCGGGCGGCCATGACCAGTTTGCCCACTTCATCGGGAGTCAGCGCCCGGCGTTTGCGGCGGACATCGACTTCCGTGTTGAGCCGCTCAGTCCCGAGCAGCGGATTTGACAGCAACCGCTTGGTCGTGACGCACCAATTGAAGAAGGCGTCGGACGCCTGAAGATAATGGTTATAGGTCCGGTGCCCGAGGTTCTCTGCCTTTCGCAACGTGCGGAGAAATGCCTGAACGGCCTCCGCATCAATGCCGGCCAGCGTCTCGAATCCGCAGCCGTCGACGACGCGCCGGGCACGGCTCATCGTGAGACTGACATGCTTCGGCGTATTGTCGGTTAGGCTCTCCGCAAATGCCGCCAAGTGATCGGCAATGGGTACCTGCTTTTGCTCGACGAACCGTTCCTGATCGACATCGATCATGCCCGTGGCTCGCAGGCGGGCCTCCGTTTCCAGTTTGGCCGCGAGTTGCTCCGTCAAGCCTTTGTCGGTGAAGCCCTGGATGGTCCGCCGCCTGCCAAGATGATCGGCGTATTGGATGGTGTAGGGCTCGTTCTTCCGCTTGTTGCGTTTGTAAATCGAGGCCATCAGCGCGCTCCTTGTGACTGAGAGTTTCGCAGTACGTCAGACTGGGGACAACCTTCAGCCACCCAGTGTTCAACTTCGGCGCGACGCCAGCGCGTGTTGCCGCCGATTCGCAGCGGGGGCGGACACCGCCCCGCGCTGCATAACCTCCACAGCGTCCGCGTCGAGACGCCCAACAATTGGGCAACCTCATCCGCGGTGAGCAACAAGGATTCGGCTGGCGCTGGCACCGCCGAGGAATTCAGTCGATCAACACTCATGGGGCACCTTTCGATCCGTCTCGTGGACAATCTCGCCGGCGAAGCGACTTCGCAGCCAGGGGACAGGCAGCCACTCGGTCGAGCGGGATGCCGTTCCACAGCGTGGGCAGTTCATCGACGATTCCAGGGAAAACCATTTCGCGTTGCACCAGTCGCAGACGTGATACAACCGGATGACTTGTCCGCCGGCGTCGGGCGGCACGCATTCGTCTGGAGACCCAGGCCCGTCAGAGGGACTTGCTTGATCATGGTTCACGAAGTTCCTTCCTGTCTGCTTGGGAAGCCGCGGATCTGCACTGCGCGAAGATCCACGAATGGGCGAGGTCCATCACCTTGCTGGCGAGCAGCAAGTCGTCGCGTCCGAAGTAATGCGATTCGGACCAGGCATCACCGTTCTTGAAGAGGCGGGTCACGGTGACGTTGAACCGATCGCCGCTGCGCGTGCTGCGGAAGAAGATGCAGCACTTGATCAAGCCCAGCCGAATCACATGGGCGGGTTCAGAGGCCATCGGTCGGTCCTCCCGCTGGCGTGTCGGTGGCTGTGACCTCGCGTTCCTTGCGAACGATGGCTGATGGACCTCCAGCCTTTGGCGGCCGGCCGCGACCCCGCTTGGACGTCGCCGCGGATTTGGCAGCCACGGGCTTTTTCGGAGCCACCATTCCCGGCGATGGCTTGCTCTCGGAACTCCGTTCGCGCTGAGCTTGTTCCAAGCGGGCAAGCGCCACCTGTTCGTGGGCAGCGGGCAGATAGTCGCTTTGGCCGAGCCGGGCGCTGGACTCTGTTAGTGTCTGCGCGACCGCGGTCAATTCGTCCGATTGTGCGCCATATTCGTTCGCGCGCATGAGCAAGTTCGCGCGCACTTCGGCGAGCTCCAGTTCCAACTCAGCTTCCACCTTGGCACTGAGGACCGACATCAGTCGGAAGGCCAAGCGATCCAGGAATCCTCGAAACCACCAGTGCATGTTCGCCGCTCCTTTCAGGACTGAGGTCGCGAGCCGCACCATGAGGCTCGCCAGCCGGCCAGCCTAAACGAGCAATGGATGGCAAACCAAAAAAGTGACACTTGGTCCGTCACGTCGGGGCCTCGCTTGTCATTCGATTTCCCGACCAGGCAAGGCATTGCGACCTGACGGGTAGTCACGAGTCCGACCTTCGTTTTTTTATCGACTTGACCTCCATAAACGCCCCGCGCCGCGCGACCACCGGTGTCGCGCCCCCAGTTGGAGGCACGGCGGTTCATGGCGCCCGCCCCACCTGTTGCGGACCGCCCCCGTGTCAAGGTCCGCTGCGCTCTCCACCTGGACACGGTTTCGGCTCCGCCCCCACAGCCCCACCCTTCGGTCGCCACCAACCGCCACGCACCAGGAATGGATCGTTTTCGTCTGAGGGGGCCTCGCACCGCCGGTACTCAAAGGCCCCCTCAGGACGAAAACATTTTCTGGGAGGGGATGATTCAATCGACCTCACGACCGAGGTCACTCTGAGATGGATGGAGCATTGATCACGATGATTACCCTAAACACCTTTGATCGCAGTCCCCGATTGGCCGAGCTAAAAGTTTCGTACAAGCGCCAGCGCGCCCGGAATCCAAAGCCGCCGGGTGTGCCGCCCGTCATTACGTCCGCGCGGACTGCCGAAGAGTATCTGCGCTCCGTCTGGAATCGGGACACGCTGGAATTGGTCGAAGATTTCTTCGTGGTCTGTTTGAACACGGCCCACGAGCCCTTGGGCTGGGTCCGCGTTTCCAGCGGCGGATTCGATTCCACGAGCGTCGACCCGCGGCTGATCTTTGGCGTTGCGTTGCAAGTGGCGTCGGCGGCCATCCTCATCGCCCACAATCACCCGAGCGGCGATCTCTCGCCGTCCGCTCAGGACAAAGCCGTCACCCAGCGATTGAAGGAGGCGGGCCAGTTGCTCCGGATTCCGGTGCTGGACCACATCATTCTGTCGAAGGAGGCCGCATTTAGCTTTGCCGATCACGGCTTGCTGTAGGGGGAAGCGTCGACCGCGGCCGGGTTCACGACCACAGCCGCGGTTGACACCCTTGGTTCGCTGTCATTCGCACCAACTGTCCGCTGGATGAGGCAGCCCCGTGGCCTGACATGCCGGCACTTGTGCTGACGTGTCGCGCCAACTCGCATTCGCAGCCAAGAGAATTCGCGGCGCGCGAACAATCGCCCGCGAGGGAAGTCCCTCGCGGGAGCCCCGACATGGCCGCGACGTTGCACCTCACTGACCGCGACAACGATGTGTTACGGACCCTCACCCGGTCGATCCGCGTGGCGTCCTTGGCGCAGATTGCCCGGAACTGGTGGAACGACTGCAATGCGGCAGAATTGTCCGCAATGCGTCGCCTGCGCGACTTGGAGCGTGCCGGATTGATTCGTCGAGTCAGTGCCGTCGTGATCATGCTGGATGAATTGTCTGAACCGTTGGTGGTCTGGCGTCCCGGCCAGTGTGTCTCGGCGTTCGGACCGCTCGCATGGCGGCTTAAGCGGCGATGGTGGCAACCGCCACAACGTACGACTGTGTTTCTGGCGACAGCCCACGCGGCCCGTCGCTTCGGCGGTCGCAGATCCGGTCGCATCGGGCGACCGTTTCAGCTCTCGCACGACTTGGGCGTGGCCGAGATGTATTTCGCCCTGCGGCGACTGCGTCCCCAGCTCGCCAATTATTGGATCGATGAGGATCGCCTGGCTCCGTTTCGTCGGGGCGAAAAATTGCCCGACGCCATTCTGGCGACGGCCCCCGACGCCCAGCCGCGGCTGGTGTTGGAATTTGGTGGGGCTTACGGCAAACAGCGGCTCCAGGATTTCCATGACGACTGCGATGACCGCGGTCTCCCCTATGAAATCTGGTAGGCCCCGCCGTAATCCCGCTCCGCGGGAATTACGAACACCCCGCTCCCCGCGCCCGGCGCGCCCGATTTCCGCTCCGCGGAAGATGCGCGCCGGCCTCCCCCTGAGCGGACAGCCCGCCTCTGGTCGGCTCTGGGCGCTCCGCTGCACCGGCCGCGCCAAGCCACCGCCGCCGCCAGCCCCGTCCCCTCAAGCTTGTCACGGCCGGTGCGAACGCTCCGCTTCCGCCGCCGCCCGCCGGCGGGCTGACATTTCGGTTTTCGCCTCGGGATGCCCCTTCAAAGGTTTTTGAAAGGGACATCCCGGCGGCGAAAACACGCGCCCCCCGGCGTCTCTGGCCAAACCGCGGTCCGTGGAAACTTCACGGGCCGATGACTAACGCAGAAACTGGAAAACAAAACCATGCAACACACGAATGGTTCCCATCACACGAACGGACAGCAACCCCCAACCACCTCACTGACCGAGGCCACGGAAGCGGCGACGATGCGGCCCTCATCGCCGCGGCCCAAGCGGATCACCGTGGGGCGAATCGTCACCTGCATTTTCGCCAACCCGACCCCGTGGGGCGAAATTGCCTGGAAGGTGGAGCAGGTCCGCGAAAAACAGACCGTCAGCGGCACGCGCCGTTTTCCGGGCTTTTATGCGGACGACCTGCAGGACGCGATGCGGGGACTCTACCTGGCGAAACGCTGGATTCGATCAGTCGAACGGCGACGCCGGGGGAGTTGGTTTTGGTGGTGGTAAGGGGGACGTCCGTCCGGAATGAGCCGGACGGACGCCAGTCACGACAATTGCGGGCGGCGGTGTAACTGCCGCCCGCCTTCACATTTGGAAATGCCATGCCCACGAAAAATGACCTTTGCACAATTCAGCCAGACGCACCAGTCAATTCGCCCACCGTCGAGGAGCCGCTGCCGGCGAAACTCACGCTCAATGCCGGCGAGCGACAGGAATTCGGGGAATTGATTTTTGAATACAGCCGGGCGCAAGCCATCGCCGAAGGGGTCTTGGTCGACGTGAGCGAGTTGGCCCGCGAAGCGGGGTTTCGATTTCCGGTGGCGATGACCGCCGCCGCCTGGGAAACGACCGTGCGCGTGCCCGACGGCGTGTCGTGCCAGGATGAGACGGGGCAGCTGTGGGACGTGTTGAACGTGCTGCGGTTCAGCATCGCCACGGCAGCGCAGCGCGACCCCGGCGAATTGCGATTTACGGTCGCCGTGATGCAGGAGGGAACCATCCTGGCCGATGTCGCGCTCAAGGCCTTGTGCCATCCCGGCGACACCATGGAGCCGGTGATCACCATTCTGCTGCCGGACGAAGACTAGGGAAGTTGCGAAACATTCGGGGCGGCGGTGCAACCGCCGCTCCTTTTTTGAGATGACGACGATGAAAGCGAACCACGACACGCGCACAAGCAACAATTCACCCATCGCCAATTCGCCGATGTGCGAAAAGCTGTTTGATTTGGGGACCGTGTTGGTCTCAGAAATTGCTCTCGGCCGACTGGACGATGAAACCCTGCAATCATGCCTGCGGCGACATTGACGGGGAGATTGGGGGGATGTCCCCGCAGAAATTCGGGACGGCAATCTGGCCGAGCTACAACAGCAAGGTTGCGTGGTGTCCGCCTATTGGTGTGCCGGCAAGCTGGTGGTCATCAACAGCTTCATTTCCCGGTCGCTGACAAGCATCTTCCTGCATGACGGCGACGAGATGCGGGCGACCATCGAATGGACGCCTCCCTGGAGCGATTGAAGACCGCTCGCAGGAAATCTCCTTTCCCAAGACCGCCGCGTTGATGCGACCGAATTGCCGCAGAGCGCGGTGGTTGATTGTCGCGGCCCCGCGCATTTCCCCAGTGCTGCGCACTTGGGAGAATGCTCCGGCGGAATTTCGCACGGCGGGCGCCGTACGAAGATTCCGCCCCCCGCCACAGAGCCGTGCGGCTGTGCCGCCCGCATTGCCGTGGCGGCCTGCACGGCCGCCGGCCCTGAACGGGCCAGGCCGGACCGGCTGGGGCCGGTGCCGGCCGCGGGCTGAACGCCCGCTGACGGATCGAGCCGGCTGGGGCCGGCTGCGATCCGGGGCTCCGCTGAACGCTCCGCCCCCCTGCTGCGCTGGCGCTCCGCAGGGGCCCCCGGTGGGCGGCCACTGCGTGGCCGCAGCAGTGAGCGGATGCGACCCCCAGCGGTCCACCGCAGACCAGCCTTCAGCGGGGGCAACGCTCCGCGTCGCCCCCTCACTTCGTGGCACGTCCCGCGCCCCCTCAAGTGCCGGTCCAAGTGCCAACAGGAAATTCGCAACTGCCGCCGGGCCCGCTTGTTAATGCTGCCACGCCGATTAACATGGGGAGTCATAGTTCGTGCTGACACGTTGGCTCGCGGGCCCCGCGCGGAGAGTGCGGCGCGATGGCGGTGTGACGGCGGACCGAAGCCCAGGCGATCCCCCTCTCATGCTGCGTCCCCGCCGCAATCCGCGCCTGCAGGAACGAGATTACGAGATCTTGGAACATGTGCGCCGCTATCGCCTGACGACGCCCGAGGTGCTGCACCAACTGTTCTTTGACGATTCGGATCGGAACGCCGTGACGAAGGTGACGTCGCGACTCTGCCTGCACGAGTTCCTGAAGAGTCATCCGCTGTATGCGGGCTACTCCTATTACTCGCTGGGTCGCCGTGGCGCGAAAGTGGTCGGACTGTCTCCCATCAAGGCCGGTCCGCTCGGCCCGCAGGCCAAGTATCGGGAGTATGGCACGCTGGCGTTTTGCTGCCGGCAACCCGTCCGGCGGGAGCGCCTGTTGGCATCTGAGTTTCTGAAGCGCCATCCGGATTGCAGTTCCGGGCGACACGAGGCCGGCCATTATTACGACGACCATCACGAGTCACACGTGCGCTTGGGATTTATCTGGGTCGAAGGGGCGGGGGACGTCAATCACGTCATCCACAAAGTGCGGCACGAAATCATTGACGAGCGCCGATCGATTCCGTCGCTGCGAATGATGATCGACGAGGGACGATTCGTGGTCGCGATCGTGACGTTGCACGAAGAGAAAAAAACCGAAATCATTAACGCCCTCAAGCAGCGCCAGGGCCCAGTCTCGTTCCGCGTCGTGGTCGTCCCCGAATTACGACACCTCCTGCCGGGGGTGTGGCATGAATAGCCGGGCGTTTGCGGCGCTGCTGCGCCTCTTGCCGCTGTCGAGCTCGCAGTCGACGGATAATCCGCTGCAGGTCCAGCGGCTGCCCGATTATTCGCGCACCGAATTCGATTACCCGGTCTACCAGGACACGCCGGCGGCGGCCCGCCGTTCGACAGCCATTTTGATTTTTTTGGTCGCGCTCACGGCACCCGCCTTGAGCTGGGCGAATTCGCTGTCGAGCTATCCCGCCCAATTCATCCACGGCGGATTGAGCACCGTGGTGTTGATGGCCGGCACGGCGCTCGTGATTTTGGGAACGGTCGGTCTGCGCTGGCCGCTGATGGCATACGGCCTGGCCGTCTTATCCGTTCCGATTGTCGGCGAATTGGTCATCGAACAGCCCTTCGCTCTCGCCGCCGCCTTCCCCGCCGCGATCGGGACGTGGATTCTCGCCGATCGACTCGGTCTGTTTTTTCTGTTTCTGAAAACGGCGGCACCGCTCTCGCGGGAGCGGTCGGTTATGGCACGCGCACTGTGGCACCGCCGCTGGACTTCGCCGTTTCGCCCCTTACGCGGGACCGAATGGTATCCGCTGAATTATCTATTATTCGCCGTGCCGCTTTGCCTGGCCTTATTGCAGGAGCGCGGTGTCTGGCAGGGTGACACCGAAGCGCGACGCATTCTGGAACTGTGCGGCTTACTAGCAATTGCGGGGTGCATCTGGCCGCTCGTCTTGGAAATCGTGATCGCCCCCCTGTATGGCCGACGGCCCTACGGGCTGGTGCGACTGGTGCGGGCCTTCTGGCACGCCTTGCTGGAATGGTGCACCTACAACCGCCACAACGCGCGGGGCGCGGGAATCCACCACAGTCCGGCCGGCCCGTGTGTCATGCGCCGCTGGCTGTTGATCGGCGTGCTCCTCGTGGGCGCTTGTGCCTGGAATAATCCCCACACCGTCGAGCCGCTCTTCAATCGTATTTTCGGAAACATGCTGGAAATCGGCGGCGTCTGGTTGCCCGCGGTTCGCAAAATTGACCCCGAAGAAATCGTCTCGAATATTGAGCGCAACCAGGAGGCGGAAATGGCCGCCTCAATCCCGCCCCTGACGGACGACGAGCAGCATGTGTTAGAGCGCATGCCGGCGGGTCGGGCTGAAGCCTATCAAGCCGAGCGTGAGCGTCAGTATCTGGCAGTCTGGAAACAGAAACAAAGTCAGGCCAGCTCCCGTGTCGCGACGAAAGACTCCGCCAACCGGTTGCAGCATTTGCTCAAGGGCTTGGGGAAAGTCGTCCTGAATGTTCTGGCCCCCAGCCTCGGGACGGCGCTGGTCTGCCTGTCGCTCGTGTTCGGGGCCTCAGCCCGTGCCCTGGCCGGTGTGGAGGATTTATTCGGCAGCGGGCCGCGGCAGCGCGTGCTGAATTCGGAGAACTGGGAGCGGCTCGTCGACCGGTTGCAATCATCCCAGGACTACTGGGAAAGCCAAAGCCTGTTCCTCGGGACGAACTGGCGCGACGACACGCCGGCCCTCGTCCCGCGGGAAATCTTCGCCGAACATGCCCACATCCTCGGGGACAGCGGCTCGGGCAAAACGAGCATCGGCCTAATGCCGCTCGTCTGCCAACTGATGCGTTCCGGGAAATGCTCAGTCGTCGTGCTGGACCTCAAGGCCGACGACCAGGCCCTGTTGGAATCGCTTCGTGAAGAGTCAGCAAATCTGAGCGAACGCCGCCGCGTCGCAAATCCTCCGGAGCCGCCTTACCCGTTCCGCTGGTTCACGTCCGAATTGGGCCGCTCGTCCTACATCTTCAATCCGCTCAGCCAGCGGGCCACCGCGCAGCTCGCCGACTATCAGCGAACGGATTTGCTGGTGTCCGCGTTGGGCCTGCATTACGGCACCGACTACGGCCGCAAGTTCTATGGCGATGCCAACTACGACATCCTGAATCATGCCCTGGCAAAATACCCGGACGTGCAGAGTTTCGTGGAACTCGCCGAGATCTTGGCTCGCAAGAGCGAATTCCCAATGGACGCGGAGACCAAGCGGGCCGCATCGAACGTGCGCTCATCCGTCCGCCGCATGGCCCGGTGCCAACCGTTGAATGCCTGCCGCAGTTTGGGAACGTCGGCGACAGCCTTAGAGCAGGCGATCGATTTTTCCGAGGTGTTCCGTCAGCCACAGGCGGTGTACTTCGCCCTGCCGCCCTCATCGGGCATCACCATCACGGCGGAAATTGCCCGGTTGGCGCTGCACTCACTCCTCACGGCTGCGCAAACTCATGAGGGTCGCCGCACACCCGTCTTTCTGGTGGTCGACGAATTTCAGCGGATCGTCTCCAACAACCTGGCGCTGTTCCTGCAAATGGCCCGCAGCATGGACATCGGCGTCATCCTCTCAAATCAGAGTCTGGATGACCTGGAAACGGCCGGCGTCGATCTGATCGCCGCGGTCCGGACCAACACCCGCTTTCGGCAGGTCTTTGCGGCCGGCAATCGGAGCGACATTCTCGACATTCGCGATACGGCGGGCGAATCGGTGATCGGACTGCGCTCGTGGGACTTGCTGCCCGGCTTGTTCAGCGACGGCGCTGTGGACAAGATGTCCATTCGCGAGACGCCGGTGTCACGTTTGATGTTGAACGACATCTTGCTGGCGACCGACGCCTTTGGACGCAACATCGTGTCGGTGCGTCGGGGTGCCGGCTATGCCCAATTCGGCGGCATGCCGTTCATCATGGATTCTGTGCATCACATTGCGTTTGATGAGTTCAAGAGACGGCGCGAGACGCCCTGGCCGGCGGCTCACGCAGGCACCATCGTCGGCACTCATGAGGAGCAGTCACCGATCGTCGCTGGCGGCGGCTCCATCCTGGAGGATGAGCCGGACGCCGACGACGGTGCGGGCAACTCGCCCCCCGACGATCCCGATGCCGATTCCGCCGCGGGAATCCTCGAAGATCCGTTGGAAGCGCTGCTCGCCGAGCAGGAGGCGACGCGGGCCAAGCGCCGTAAGCAACAGAGGCAAGACCAACAAGAACGCTTCAATCGTCCATCCGCGGGAGACCTGTTTCCATGACGAATCCTTCCCCTCCGGAACCGCAGCCCCGACAGCCGCTGCCGCTGCCGCTGGAGCCAATGACTTCCGAGCTGAGTCTCCGGCCCAGTTCCGGGCTGCCGTGGCTGATCGTCTTGGTGCTGTTGGGGGGCGGAGCTTGGATGTTCATGTCGGGGCGAGTGCCCCTGGGGCCGACTCCTGACGGCGAGCCCAAGATTCGGGAACTCCAGGAGGTGGCCCAGAAGAATGCCGCGTTCTCCGACACCGAAGAACATCGGCTCGTCCAAGCGAGCTGGCAGGAATTGCTCCTGCACGTGAAGTCGGCACAGAAGCAGCTCGACGGCCTGATTCCGACCGTCGGCGAGTTCTCCCAACTGTGCCGTGAGCTGGAGTAGTCCGATGATGGGCGGCGCATCGCCGCGAACGACGAGTTGGTCAATCAATTCGCGGCGCTCACCGGCCGGTCGCGTCCCGACAACGATCAAATCGATCTCTGGCGGTCCACGCTCAACGGGCTCGCGAAAACGTGTGACGAAGCGATTCAGGATGAGCACCTTTTGGTCGATCCCTCCGAGAAGACGCAAGAGCGTGCGCAAGCCATCCAAGCTGCCGTGGCCGAAGCGCTGACCACCGCTCGGGACGATCTCGCGTTCCTGAATGCCGTTGCCCGCCGGGCTGCCGCGAACCAGCCAGGCGCTCTGACACTGGCCGAGGCCGTGGCCACCCGCGACGAGCGCCGCCAGTCACAGCGCGCGGCCGAACTTGCCGAGGAACGGGCCGAGATTCAGCGGGAGGCGGATGCGCAGAAGAAGGCGATGGATCTGACGGCGGAACGAAAACGACGGGATGAAGAGCTGGAGCAACAGCGAATCGCCGACGAGCTCAAAGCGATCGAAGCCCGTACCAAAACCGAACGGGAGCAAAAATTGCTCCGCGAGACGCAGGAAAAACTCGCGGCCGAGCGCGCCTACCAGGAGAAGCTGAAGAAGTTCGACAAGGCGCTGCCGGAGATCAAGTCGCTGCTGTCACCGATGATTTCGCAGGGCAGCATGCAGATCGGCGGGGCCGGCTGGACGCCCGGCGAGAAAGGGCCGGTGTCCCTGGCGGCCCTCCAGAAGAATCGGATTTTGGATCTCGGCGAGAACGGGGTCTATTACGTCAGTGGGTTGTTTTGCGGGCCCAGTTGTCGGAACGATCGCCCTCGTGGGGGCTTCCCGGAGACGTTCACGACGAACGAAGCGAAAATCCGCCGCGCCCAGGAACTGCTGGTCGAGTTCGGCGACATCCTCGTGGAAAAGGGCCTGCTTCGCCCGTGATGCGCAGCAAAATGCCCCCTTTTATTGACTGCCCGAGGGCTAGGACAGGCCTCGCCTTTTGTTTTGACACTCGGCGGACGACAAGTGGGTTTTCAAATCGTAGCGGACGGACCTAAACAATCCAAGACCTCTACGTCCCGAACGAAGCTTGGTTGTTGAAAACCCCTGGAAATCCAGCTCATTTCTCACCCAAAGAAACCAAAAAGCACACCGTTTTACAAGGATTCTGTCAACAATTCTGTCAACTGCTCCGATTCCCGGCACTTGAAGTTTGCGAAAATACGACGCTGCACCTATTGGTGAATTTACGGTACTGGCGGCGGTGCGAGTTCTTCACCGGTAGCAAGTGGCGGCGGGTCAGCTAATATCGCACTCAAGGTCTATGGCGACGACTTGGACGTGCTGCGCCGCAAAGCCGAGGAGATCAAAACCGCCATTGCTGGCGTTGAAGGGCTGGCACCGCGCGTCGTCGAAGCCCAGCAATTGATTCCCCAACTTCGCATCGACCTCAATCGCGAACAGTTGGCTGCGTATGGCCTGACAGCCGAGTTCTTCGGAATCGTGCTGAACGGAAGGGTGGTCACTGTTGAACGCCATTGTCTGCTATCGGATCGCTTTGATGAAGCATCAAGTAAGCATGGCGGTCAACAATGAAGCGGCCCCCGGATTGGATCAGTCCAAACCGGGGGCCGTCGTCAATTTCGCGATTCGCCGAGCGTTCCGCTTAGAAGTCGCCGACGATTCCGCCGTCAGCCCGGCTGCTGAGCATGCGGACGGTCTGCGTGTCGATGTTTTCCGACACGAACCGCACGCTGCCGTCGCCCAGCAGGGCGTGGCAACCGCCGGTGTGCAGGCTGAACGGCTCATCGTTCGGGCCGCAGTTGTTGGTAGTCCAGGGACAGGTCGTCGGTCCGCCGTTCGGCGTCTTGTTCTGGTTGATCACGCCCTTGGTGGCGACGCCCGCCGCCCTGGCCTCGCCCGAGACGCCCGAGCCAGAGTCGGGATCTGCCCACCGGCCGGGAACGGAACCCGCACCGCCGAAGCCACCATTGGTCTGCGTGTTGTCCGTGCCGGGAAAAATGCCCCGATTCGCGACGGTCGGTGCCGCGGAACTGCCGTTGAAGACCTGCCCCAAGGCATAGCTGGAGGCGACGACCGTCTGCGTCCGACCGTTGGCCTCGAAGATGGCGACGCTGTTGCTCAAGCCGTCGGTGCAGTCCCGCATGCCGTTGTGAAAGCCCAACACGGAATCGCGGTCCCAGGTACTCCGGCACGTCGGACCCGGACAGGCACCGTTGCCGCGGGCACCCGTATCCGTCAAGTCGGTGTACGCGACGGGCATGTAGTCGGTTTTGCCGTAGCCGGTGGTGGCCACTGGGGTGGCGGCGTTGTCCGCCGGGGTGTTGCCGTTGCTGGGGCACAGGAAGGCTGGGATGGCTGTCTTGGCCGCCGTCCGGTTAGCGCCCGCCGCGGTGTAATGCTGATTCAAGTCGAAGGAGTTGTACAACGGTGCCTGGTCGATGTACGGCAGCATCTGCGTGTACGTCGAAGTTGCCGTGAACGACCGGTAAGGAGTTGCTGAGCCCGCGGCCGCGGTGAACTCGCCCGACGCCGGGAACTTGGTGAATGTCGATTCGTAGTTGTGCAGCGCCAGGCCCATCTGCTTCATGTTGTTGCGGCACTGCGTGCGGCGGGCGGCTTCGCGGGCCTGTTGCACGGCGGGCAACAGCAGCGCAATCAGGATCGCGATAATCGCGATCACCACCAGCAACTCGATTAGTGTGAAGCCGCGACGTGGCTGGTTAGGCATCGAGTTCTTGGAGGGAACCGACAGGATAGGAAACATGTAACCCGAACTCCTGGGCGAAGACCGCATGCCCAACTGCGGGAACCCGAACTCCACACGCCGAGAAACATGCTCGACGGTCGGCTTCCAATCGTAGAGCACGCTAACCGCGGAATATGAACGATTGATTAAGCCGGCCGGAAGATTCTGAGAAGCGCCTAGTCCTTCATCGAGTTTTCACAATTGCTGACGACAGCGGCGAACTAGGGAGTCTGGACATCCTGTGCTCGAATTGGGTCTTGGTGATGACACCCGATCCGGTCAGGACCGCCTCCTTGGCCAGCTCGCGACCGAGCGCGTAAATGGTTGAAGCGGAGTGGCCCTTTAAGGATTGCATCACGCAGTCCGTGCAAGCGTTGTCCGCCAAACGGACTCTGCCCGCACCCAGTTTCAGTAAACTCGCGACTTCCGTCTCGCCAAGCCAGGTCATTTCAATCACTTCGTCGAAGAGCTCTCGAACCGCGTCTTCGACGGTCTCACCATCTAACGAAACAAGCAGCAGGCCGTCCGCATCGTGCTCCTGAACGATTCGACGGAAACTTCCCAAGGCAATGCCCGAAAGTTGAAAGGTGGGCCCAGAGATCGTGGCATCGAAGGTTAGCACGGACTCCTGACGACGCGCGTCAGCGATTGCCTGAGCGAACAGGTTTAGCGATCCGATGGACAGGGAAGCCTCGACCAGCTTGGCATCGAGTCGCAGCAGCGGCATCCCGAGTTGATGCGCGAAGCGTTCGGCCACGAGGCGCTTACCCATTCCCGCCGGACCAAACACGAGCACACGGCGACAGGGTGTCAGTCCGAACGACATCAGTTCATTTCTACGCACATGCTGCTGTTCGATCTTAGCGAGCTGAGCCTCCACCGCCGTGCTGATTACAAATTGATGGCTCAATCGCGCGGGATCAACCTTTTGAAGAAAGGTCAACCACTCGCCAAGAACTTGTGACTGCCCGATGGTCGAATCGGACTCGACACGGGCCGTACGAAAAGCCGCTTCCAGATCGCGGGCCACGCTCGGATGCCCCATCGCCCGCTCGTGATCGATGATGCGCCTGACCAGCGCGTCCAGTTTGGGGAGAGACTTCTCCCCGATGGCCTGCATCACGGATTTCAGAAGCTCGCGGTTCATCCATCTCTCATGTCACCGAGGCGCCGCCAGCCACGCGCGGCGGTACGAGCCGCGGAGCAGACGTCGGCGGAAACGAAGTGGTCGCCTGATACGTCCATCCCCCGGAGCCCCCAACGCTCGCAGCCGTGATGGTATCGCTGATCGTTGCCACGACAAGCCCGAGCGATCGCTTCTCTTCGCACCGCATCCTTTTCGAACTTCGATCATCCGGGTCTCAATCCACCATTCTTGGCTTCACGGCGAAGACCTTGACGCTGGCGGCGTACTCGTTGGCATCAAAGCGTTTCAACTGGTCGCTCAGCTCTCCGTGAAATGTGGACTCCTCCAGAATCGCCAATGCTGGATGGCTTGCGGCGGATCGATCATGGGCCGCCGCCGTCCCGCACGCTGCCGTCGGCGAGCAGCACCCGACCTGATTCTCAATGTTTTTGTAGGCATTGAGATCGGCTTGCGAATCGACGACCGCCACGTCGGCGAATCCCGCTTCCATCAAGCCCTGGCGGTATTCGTCCATCGAAATCGCCCCGGCGATGCAGCCCACGTACGCCGCAAGGTCGTCTGCAATATCAGGCGGCAACGGCTTCTTCAGAGCGATGTCGCTGACGGCCAATCGCCCTCCCGGTTTCAGAACACGGGCGATTTCACGAAAGACCGCCGACTTGTCGGGAGCGAGATTGATAACGCAATTGCTGATGACGCAGTCGGCACTCGCGTCCGTTAAGGGCAGCCGGTCAATCGTGGCGAGGTGAAATTCCACATTCGGAAGGGTCGCCCGAGCGGGCGTGGCGGTCGCGTTCCGCCGCGCGAGGTCGATCATTTCCGGCGTCATGTCGATCCCAATCGCTTTCCCCGTCGGGCCAACCTTCTCCGCCGCCAGGAAGACATCGAGTCCCCCGCCGCTGCCCAGGTCCACGACGACCTCCCCCGGCTTAAGGGCGGCCATCGCCGTGGGGTTGCCACACGACAGCCCCATGTTCGCTTCCGCCGGGATCGAGGCGAGTTCTCCGGCTGAATACCCGAATGCCTCCGCCACGGCCTGCACACCCCGTTGGTGGGAAGAGAGTCCACTTTGGGCCACCGTGCCATATTTCGTCTGCACAACTTGCTTCAAGTCGACAGGCATCCTCAGATCTCCTGATTCAGCGATTGCAACCAATTGCGAATCTTCGTTCCGATCTCGTCGCGCACCCGACGAAAGACCATTAGTTGTTCTGTCTCCGTGCCGGCGGCATCTGCCGGATCGTCAAACGGCCAATGCAGGTAAGATTTTGCCGTCGGATAGATGGGGCAGGCTTCGCGGGCGTTGTCGCAAACGGTGATTGCGACGTCAAACGGCTGAGCGCCGAACTCGGCGACCGATTTGCTGCGAAAGTTCGCGATATCGATTCCGATCTCCTTCATCACCCGCACGGCGAGCGGATGAACTTTCCCGGTCGGCTTGGAGCCGGCCGAATGCGCCTGCCACGCCCCCGCTCCGAGGGATTGCCAGAGCGCCTCCGCCATTTGCGACCGGCACGAGTTGCCCGTGCAGAGGATCAGCACCCGTTTAGTCATTCCGCTGTCTCCACTCTTTCTTCACGATTTTCGATTTGAAGGCCGATCCCCGCCACAACGGCACAAGCCGCGCCCAATGGCGGAGCGACGAGGTAGAGCCACAGATGCTGGAACGTCCCGCTCATCAGGGCGGGAGCCAGCGAACGGACCGGATTCATGGAGGCCCCGCAAATCGGCCCGGCAAACAGGGCCTCCAAGCCGACCACCGCGCCAATCGCAGCCCCGGCCATCACGCCCTGTTCCTTGGAGCCAGTCGAAACGCAGAGAATGACGAGCATCAGCAAGAACGTCAGAACGAATTCCAGGACGAACGACTGCCACCACGGCCCCGTGGGAAGGGTCGCACCCAGCGACACGTGCGCGGGAAACAGGACTCGCAAGAGGCCGCTAGCCATTAGCGCTCCCACCAGTTGGGCGGCGAAGTACGGCAGTATCTGCGATCGTCGAAATCGCCCTTGCAGCGCGAATCCCAGTGTGACGGCCGGATTCAGATGGGCCCCGGAAATCTCTCCCAGCGCGTAAATCATCGCCATCACCACCAGCCCGAACGTCAACGCGATACCGACGTGCGTGATACTGCCGGCGGCCACGTCGTTCACAATGATCGCTCCCGTTCCGGTGAATACGAGGGCGAACGTCCCCAACGCCTCGGCCAGCAATGTTCTCACACTCAATTCCTATTTCAGGCCCATCCGCCGCGTGCAGACATCCGCCCGGACCACTGTCTCCAGACAGGAGAAGAAGCCGTCGATGCACGGACAACAGAGGCGGTAATAACTGGTCGTCCCGTCCTTGCGATAATTCACCAAGCCAACCTCGCGCAAGATCGCCAGGTGCTTCGAGACGGTCGACTGATCAGCGCCCACCTTGTCTGTCAGTTCTCCTGCGGACAACTCGCCCTGTTGCAGCAAGTCCAAAATGAAAAGTCGGCTCGCGTGCGCCAGCGCCTTGGCGACTTTGGCCCGCGCGACGTATTGCTGAAGAGACTTCATGGTAATATGGCAATATAGCCATGATGCGCGAACAATCAAGGATGAAAAAAGTCAAGAAGACGCAATTCGGCACTCCTTCGGCCGTGCTTGAAAGTTCGCCTGTTCGGGACTCGCACCCGAGATCTGCGGCCGTGTCCTGGACACCGGCGCGAGCAACAGACGCGGCTGAACACCGCTGAACATGACACTTGTGGCCCCGTTCGACGCGGCCTGATCGCAAAAAAACGATGGCGTATTCATCGTGTCTTCATCATCGGACGGTATCACCTTGCAACCCCTTTCTCGGACTTTCGGAACGCTCAAAGGCCCCTGCTGTGAACTGCCACCAAGTCTCGGGTGCGATCGTACTTCTAATGTCGGCGGGTTGTGGCCAGGCCTTGCCGTGGGAACCGCAGGCCGTTGCACCGCCGACACCGATCGTCCAGCCCTTCGAATCAATTGTGTCTGCGCCGGCACGCCCGCAGCCCGTGCCGGATGTCTCAGCGGAGCCTAAGCTGATCGCACCGCCGCCCGCGAAGCGACTGCCGACGATCGTCGTCGGCGACAATTTCGCCAAGTGGATGAACTTCCGGGGCCAGATGGGGGTGGCGTTCCTGTGCAAGATTCGCGTCAGCTCCAATCCGGATCAATTGCCCATCGTCGCCGAGGTCCACGCGGGCAACGGGGAGACGCGGCCGGTGGAGCTGATCGCCAAAGGCGGTGATGAAGCGATCATAGAATACTTCATCCCGCAGGCCGGTCCGGCGGGGCGACCGTATGCCGTGCAGTTCTACGTCGTGACCGGGAGCGAATCCCGCGAGCCGCTCGGTCAACAACGCGAGTTGCAATGGCTGGTGGCGCGGTGACGGGACGCGATCAATCGGCCTTGTCCAATTTGCTCTCGGTGCTCGTCTTCAGATCGAAGACTCTGACGAACGTATCGTCAGACGATCCGGTCGCAATCCGTCGGCCGTCGGGAGAGACGCTGAAAAACTCGCCAAATTGCACACCGTCCACTTTGGTGAATTTCTTTTCCAGCAATTCCCAGCGGATGAGAGTGCCGGCGTAGTTGACGAAGAGCACGGGTTGTCCGCCCGGATCGAACCAGAGCGCATTTCCGGTCGGCGACACCTCTCCGCCGGGATGCGGCACCTGACTCGTGGGCCGGCCGTCGAGATCACTAATGCGAACGGCGCCATGCGCATCGAGCGCCGCCAGACGCTGTCCGTTGGGATGAAACGCCAGCCCTTGCACGGGAGCGGGGTTCGCCGCCAGCGTGATGTCGAACAGCAGCTTGTTCGAGGCCACTTCGACGGCGCAAATCCGCCCCGTTGCGCCCCCCAAGGCAATCGCCGATGCGTCGTTGGCAATCGCCAGAACTCGGGCATCGAGCATCGGACAGCGAAGGGCCTTCTCCAGGGATTCTTCGTGCAGGTTCCAGACACAGAGCTGATGGTCCTCGCCAAGCGTGACCGCGTATTGTCCATTGGGGGACAACTGCGCCGCACGGATGGGTTTCTCGTGACCGGCAATCGTTTCCCATTGGTCCCGTTGGCGGTACAGCAGGCTGCCATCCCGTTCCAGAAGGAACTTAGAGGCCGAACCGCCGCCGAAGACTCGTTGCACTGCGCCGTTGGTTTCCGTCGAAATCGCCTCCGGCACTTTCCGGGTCGCAGCGTCCCAGATTTCAATTTGGCCGCGGGAGCGTCCGACAATGAGCGACTTCCCCTCCGCGGTCCATGCCACTGACGAGACTTTACCACGCTGTGCGATGACGGGAACTGTCCCGGCGGAGGGGTTGGCCTTGGGCCAGAGAAAGATTAAAGGCACCAGCAGCACGGTTGCTAGCGTGCCCCAGCTCACAAGTCGCGCCCCCTTGGAGTCGGGCAGCAACACCAGGAGCACAGGGCCAGGCAGAATCTTCACGATCTGCTGAGAGATCGTCCCACGACGCTTCCGCGCCGCTTCGGCCAGAAGTTTATCGCTTCGCGGATGACCAAGTTTGATGAGGGCCTTGGCGGCCCCGCGGCGAACGAGTTCGTGCTCATGTTTGAGCATCAATTCCAATGGCCGCACGGCATTCTTGTGTCCCAGTTCTCCGAGCGCCAGGGCAGCGTGGTGCTGAGTTTCCGGGATGGGATCGCGCAGCAGGGCCAGCAGCACCGGCAAGGACGAGGCGTCTCCAATTCTCGCGATGGCAGCAATCGCCTGGCACCGAACGAAAGACTCGTCGTGTACGGCCTCCTCCAGCGCGGGAAGACACTGAACCTGACGGAGTTGACCCAGCGCGCGCGCCGCCGCACCGCGAACTTCCTTGGAAGGATCGTGCAAGAGGATCTGGACCAGTGGCTCTGCCGCGGGCTGCGCTCCGAGTTCTCCGAGGACTTGCACCGCCTTCAAACGAAGGGGGGCCGCCCCTTCCCGGAGGCTTTCCCGCAACTGGTTGATGACTTTCGGACGCCCTGGAAAGCTCCGTAACGCAGAGATGGCCTGCAACCGAACGTCGGCATCGGTGTCCTTCGCCGCCGCGATCAGTTGGTCGATCGTCTCCGCATGGCCGATGTTCCCCAAGCCCTTCGCGGCAAACACGCGGATTTCGGCGCTCGTATGCGATAGCAGCGCTCGGAGAATGGGAATTGCACGGGGATCGGCCAGTTCCGCCAGCGCTTTGGCCGCCGCGGTCACCACGTCCTCGTCCGCATCGGTTGCGGCTTTCAACAGCGCCAGGACGGCTTTCGGGTCAGGCAGGCGGGCCAACGCTTGACCAGCATGCGCCCGGACGGCGGGCTCGGCGTCGCTCAATCGCTGGATCAATCCGGGAATCGCCCGGCGGTCGCCCATTCGCGACAGCGATTCGATGGCTTGCGCGCGGACGACCACCGTGGCATGGCTCAGGATTGAGATCACGGCCTGCACGGCGGCCGGCGTCGGCCAGTGACCCAAAGCGATCGCAGCGCTTAAGGCGACAGCCGGGTCGCTGGATTGCAGCAAGGGGACCAGCGTGTCGACCGCAACTTCGCCGATTTGTTGGATCGCCTGGTGAACGTGCATCCGCGTTTGCGGATCTTGCACGCCCAGTTGAATCAGCGCGGGCACGGCGCGGGCATCCCGAATCGCACCGAGTGCCTTGACGGCCGCTTCTCGGACGGCGACCTCCCGTTCAGCCAGCAGCTTCGCCAGCCCGGGTACCGCTGCCGGATCGCGGAATTGGCCCAGCGCGGCGATCGCCGCATCGCGGACCTGCGTCCGCGGCGATTCCATCAGTGGGATGATTTGTTCAACGCCCCGGCAATCTCCCGAATCCGCCAGCTTGCGAACCCAAGTGCGGTAAAAGACCGTGACATCGCCGACGATGCTGTGCGGATCAGCGACCTCCGCCACCAGTTTCGCCCAAGCACGTTTCCCCAGCTTGTGTGCGAGTACCGGCGGATCGGCCTGCTGCGCCGGTTGCGCTTTGATCGCAGCCACCAAAGCCAACAGCCGTTGCTGATCGGCAATCGACCTTAGCTTGATCGATGCGGAGTGATTGACGGTCGCGGCCTCCGTCGCAGTGCTGATTGCCTGCGCAGTCTGAACGTGACTGGAAGCCGTCGCGTCGCCGGACGAGGCTCCGGTCAACGGCACAAAGAGGGGCGTCTGGCATCGCGGGCAACGAACCTTCTTGCCCCGATGCTCTTCCCGGAGCCGAAGTTGCGTGCTGCAACCGCAACGCAAAGTGAACCCCGTGGTGGCGAGCGGCGTAGAATCGTTCTTCGCCAGGGGCGACTGATCCAGAGCGTCGACCGCGGCTTCCGCCGGAGCAACTTGTGAAGTGGCAGCTTGCTGCGCGGCGTTTTGCGGGGCGCGGGCCAGGGGGGATAGCCGCTGACCGCACTCCCGGCATTGCGGGGCGGCGGGCTCGCACGCGGCAAAGCATCGCGGGCATTGCGCGTTAGCGCCGGTGTGGACGACGGCGGCCATCATCTCCTCCTGCGCAGAATGTGACGAGACGAACACACCCGCGGAGGATGCCAGCTCCTCCACGGGCGGTGTTCAACGGAACTCAAAAACTTGTCGCTCAACGACTTAGTTCTCGAACTTGCCCTTGCCGAACAGGTCGAGATTCAGGATCGTCCCGCAGAACATCTCGAAGCTGCTGACTTCGCAGACGTCGTCGGTGTACCCGTTGACGGCGGCGAGGTTGGAGATGGTCTTGTCCACGGGGAAGCCGGGATTGATGAACCCGTCGCCGTTCAGATCCTTGATCTTTTTGACGCTGCCGTCGGCCATCAGCACGTTCAGCGATCCCCGATGCACGGCGAACATGTCGCGGGTGTCCTGCAGGACGTACCGATACCCGACGGTGACGCCGGCGTTCAGCCCGTTCGTGCCCGCGAGGGTGGTTTCCGCGACCGACAGCGTCGGCTCGTAGACGTTGGGGTTGGTGGTGATCGCCGCCCGGACCGAGGTGCCAGCAGTCGGGAACGAGGCCGGTTGGAAGTACTTGGCCACAACGGTCGCCGCCTGGGCGCCGCCGCCGACTTCAATCAACTGGCAGTTGCCGTCGGTCTGGTTCCAGGCCGCCGGGCCGTCGTTGAATGATTCGCCGAGGCGGGCGCCGATCTTCAGGCCGGCATCGGCCACAGCGCCGTCGGCCGCAAGAGGCGTTTCGAGGAGAATCGCTTCGTCAATGTCTCCAGGCGCCGCATCCCCCAGCATGGGAATCGCCGACGACGGCACGTCGGAGTTGTCCATCTGCCGGCGGGTGAGCGGGCCGGTGGTGTTGCGGAAGTCCTTGAGGTTGCTGCTGCCCACCGGGCGAGTGTTCAGCACGACCACGCTGCTGTTGGTGGCCGAATCGAAGACGCCCTCCACCACGGCCTGCCCGCGAACCATGAACCAGCTCGACGCATAGTTGGTGTTGTAGCCGTCCCGGATCTTCTCGCCGACCAGCGTCTGATCGGTGCTGGCCGTCACGGTGTCGCAGATCCCCTTGTTCTGCCGTTCGACCGGCGCGTTCTGCCCGTCGTTAGAGTTGCCCCCGAGCAGGTCGTTCAGCTTTTCCAACCCGCGGACCGAGTTGGTCGGACAACGCAGCTCGTTGGGCTTGCCGGCCTTCATGTTAATCATGTCGGCCACCCAGCCGTACGTGTCCCAGCACCCGTCGCGCCGGGAGTCGTACGCACCAGAGGCGAGCCGATCGTTGGGGTCCGAATCGGCATGCACGTGCAAGGCGATGCCGATCTGCCGCAGATTGTTCATGCACTGCGTGCCGCGCGCCGCTTCGCGGGCGGCTTGAATCGCCGGCAGCAGCAGCGCGATCAGGATCGCGATGATGGAAATCACCACCAGCAACTCGATCAGGGTGAACCCCTTGCGGGCCGAAGCCCCCGTCCATTTCGTCATACCAGTCTCTCCCCCAAGACTTCCCATCTCTCAGATCCGCACGGTCCACTCCGGCCGCGCAGCCGATCTGTCGGATTACCGTCCACTCCCGCCAACTTGCCCCACGCAGCAGACCGCTGGTCTGAATGTCGGTCTTACAGAAACGTGATGGCGGGATGCGAGTACGGTATCCGCGTCTGCCCAATTCACAAGCGGTTTGCCGATGAATAAACAGTGAGATCGTGAGATGTGAATTCCGCGAAGAGCTTCACGAACAATTCACACGAACGGCCTACATCTTCAGACACGTGAAGTTCACAATGAGGAGCAGTGGACAGCGGCCCTCATTGATCAGAGTGCGATGATGGCGGATGAACTCGATGTCGTGTTGCGGGACTTTCGTCAGAAGGTCTGTGATTGCATTGTCGTAATCCCGGCCGCAGACGGTTCGTTACAGATCGCCACGCCTTGCCTCAAGTCGAGTCGTGAGATGCTGCGGTTGCATCTGGCTGACGCGGCCGCGCATTTTCAACTGTCAGACGGCGGTCAAATTCAGCGTCAGTTGGAATTGTTTGCCAACGCGGACATTCGTCTTCGGACCGAGCAAAGGCTCGACCAGGAGGCCGTTCAATTTGGTGTGGAACGCCAAGGGATTGAGCGACGAGTCACATTTGCCTCCGCTGAAGCGGGCGACGCCTTGTCGCGGCTGCTTCAATATCTCAGCCATTGCGAGACGCCGCTGGGCACGAATCGGACGCAGCAGCAGCCGATCCGCACCCGAGAGCAAGTGCTGGATCTGCTAGCCCACTTGTTTGGAGCGCGCGCGTCAGAACTGATTGACATCGGTGCGCCAGCCGACTGCCGCTCCCAGGGCCTGCGCCCGATTCGGATTCAGTCAGCCCCTCCGTGGGACGTGCTGGTGATCGAGACCGATGTCGATGCGAAGCACGCCATCGAATACTGCGCCGAGCGCGCTTCGCATCGGCAACTCCGGAAGATCCTGGCCATCTACGAGAATCAGTTGCGCATCAATCGCAAGTTGGTCGCGCGACTGTCGGATGATGTCGACAAGCAATTCTCATCGATCCAGGACACGCAGCGCATCCTGGCATTCTTGGAGACGATTTCCCGAGCCCCTGAGTGAATCGTCCGGAAGTCGGAGGGCCTTTACGAGATCACGCCCGCCTTCAGTGATAGGCGCAGATCTCCTCATCGTATCTTCGCCGAAGGTTCATCCGGTCTTCATATTCTCTCGGAACAATTGCCGCGCTCCCTGTCGAGACGGTCTCAGCTCGGATTCTCCTCGTTCGCGCATTATTCCCAGGAAGTTATCAAGGAGTGATTCGATGTCCGCTCACAAGCGTGGTTTCACACTGATCGAGTTGCTGGTGGTGATCGCCATCATCGCGATCCTGATCGCCCTACTGCTTCCCGCCGTGCAGCAGGCTCGGGAAGCGGCGCGCCGGGGACAGTGCCGGAATAATCTCAAGCAACTCGGACTCGCCCTGCACAATTACCATGACACCATGAACGTGTTTCCGCCGGGAAGCCTGGCCTTGAGTTACACGGGGGTCGCTTACGCGCCGCCGATGGCAGAGCCGGGCCGCACCGCGGTGGCCGGGGGGTGGGGGTGGTCGGTGTTCGTGTTGCCGTACATCGATCAAGGCCCGCTCTACAATGCGTTGGCCCCCAATGGGAGCAACTTTCCGACTTCTCCCACCACGCTGACGAAGACAGTTCTCCCGGTTTATCTCTGTCCCTCCGATCCGAGCGGAAACATTGTCACGTCCACCGCTATGGGCGGCGACGGAGCCGGGAACGGACATGCCAAGTCGAGCTATCCCGCCATGTACGGCAGCACCGCCGTGGATTACGTGAACAATTCGGCCCGGAACACGCGGGGGATCTTCTGGTACAACAGCAACACGCGCATTCGTGACATCACCGACGGAGCCAGCAACACCATCATGGTCACCGAGCGCCTGTGGGACGGCCGCGATTCGGAAACTCGCCGGGGCGCGATCTGGGCCGGCAAATGTCCCGGAGCGGCGACTCCTTTGAACTCCGGCAACAAGTATTCCAACTTGGTTCGCGCCCAGAATCATCCGGACTGGATCATCAAGGGCAATAACAACAACTCGGCGATGAGTATGCACGTCGGCGGCGTCCACTTCGTGCTGGGTGACGGCGCCGTTCGCTTCATCAGCGAAAACACCGACGGTCTCACGTATCAGCGCCTCGCCCAAATGGCTGATGGCGAAATCTTGGGCGAATTCTAAGCGACGCACCCTTCGATCGTGCGGAAGTGCCGGACCGCAAAAACTTATCGAGTGGCAATCATTGCGGGTGATTCTGCCAACTACCTCGACCACTACGCTTCATACGTAGCGCGGTTAAAGCAGCGGAATATCAGTAGCTCGTCAAGGCGGGGACGGTTGCCGACTCGCATGTCCGGCATTGCAGACCGTCTAAGAGGACAACGGAGCCGACCACTTAGGACGGCTCCGATAGGTCGCGATCATTTCTGTGTTGTGCCGGCTCCCTGAGCGTTGCACTACCGTAGAATGACCGCTTGGACAGTGCCGGGGTCTCCTTACAACCTGCTGCTTCGGAGTCGCAAGGAGTTCGCTATTACGCTCACTGAACTGAGACTCATCGCTGCACTTGCCCACATCGGCGAGACCAGGCCGAATGCCGCCAAGGGGACGCTGACTCCGTTGTAGACGAACGCCAGGAATAAGTTCTGACGAATCGACGTGGAGGTGGCCCGGCTGAGCCGTCGCGCGCGCACGATGCCCCGCAGGTCGCCTTTGACCAGAGTCACGGCGGCGCTTTCCATCGCCACGTCCGTTCCCGTCCCCATCGCGATTCCGACATCAGCCCGTGCGAGCGCCGGGGCGTCATTGATGCCGTCGCCAGCCATTGCGACAACATGGCCTTCGCTTTGCAGACGGGCGACCATTTCTCCCTTCTGCTCGGGAAGCACGTCGGCCATGACTTCATCAATCCCCAGCGTGCGTGCGACGGCTTCAGCCGTCGTGCGACTGTCGCCCGTGAGCATGATCACCCGGAGTCCTTCCGCGTGCAGTTGTTCGAGGGCCTCCGGCGTGGTGGTCTTGATCGGGTCGGCCACGCCCAGCAGTCCGGCCACTTGACCGTTGATGGACACAATCATCACTGTCTGCCCGTCCGCGCGCAGTTGTTGGAGCCGAGTTTCCACGGCCGCGACGTCGACATTTTCCGCTTTCATCATGGCCGGATTGCCGATGGCCACCCGTCGTGCATCGACATCTCCGCGAACTCCCTTTCCCGTGACCGACAGAAAATCACGGACAGCGGCGGGGCGAACGTCCCGTGCTACGGCCCCCTGGACAATCGCCGCTGCCAGGGGATATTCGCTCCCTTGCTCCAATCCAGCGGCCGTCGCGAGCAATGACGGTTCATCGAAGCCGGCAACCGGTTCGACGGTTACGAGTTTGGGTTTACCTTCCGTCAACGTGCCGGTCTTGTCGACGACAAGGGTGTCGGCGTTTCTTAGCGTTTCCAGGGCTTCGGCATCGCGAAACAAAACTCCGGCCAAAGCCCCGCGGCCGGTGCCGACCATGATTGCCATCGGCGTCGCCAAACCGAGGGCGCAAGGACAGGCGATGATCAGCACGGAGACGGCATTGACGAGGCCCTGAGCCAGCCGCGGTTCCGGGCCCCACACCGCCCAGCCCACGAACGTGGCGACGGCAACCGTGAGGACCGTGGGTACGAATACCAGCGACACTCGATTGACCAGCTTCTCGATCGGAGCGCGGCTGCGTTGGGCGTCGCCGACCATGCGGACAATCTGAGCGAGCAGCGTGTCGCCACCCACGCGATCTGCCTGCATGACGAGGCCACCAGTGCCATTGACCGTGCCGCCGACGGCCTTGCTACCGACGGACTTCTCGACCGGCATCGGCTCACCGGTCACCATTGACTCGTCCACCGAACTTTGTCCCTCCAGCACGACGCCGTCGACAGGGAGTTTCTCGCCGGGACGGACCCGAATCCGGTCGCCGACGTGGACGTGGCCCAACGGCACGTCCTCTTCCTGACCACCGTCTCTCATCACGCGCGCAGTCTTTGGGGCGAGTCCCAGCAAAGCTCGGATGGCGGCTCCAGTTTGTGAACGGGCACGCAGTTCCAGCACCTGCCCTAGCAGGACCAGCACCACGATCACGGCGGCGCTGTCGAAGTAGGGTTCGACGGCCCCCGACGCGGAGTGAAAGCCCGCCGGAAAGGCACTGGGGACGATTGTTGCGACGACGCTATAAAGGTAGGCCCCGCCGACGCCCAGCGCGATGAGCGTGAACATATTCGGACTGCGATGCACGACGGACAACCAAGCCCGCTCGAAGAACGGCCAGCCGCACCACAGGACTACGGGCGTCGCCAACACGAGCTGCGCCCAATTTAGCATCGCCATGCGATCGTGCAGGAAGGCCATCAGCGCATCGGACGGCAGCAGGCCGGCCATCGCGATCAGGAAGACGGGGGTCGTCAGAGCCGCTCCGATCCAGAACCGTCGCTTCATCGTGATCAGCTCGGGGTCGGGGCCATCATCGGCCGACGGCTGAATTGGCTCCAGCGCCATGCCGCACTTGGGACATGTGCCAGGGCCGTCCTGCACGATTTCCGGGTGCATCGGGCAAGTGTAGGGACCAGCGGTCGCATGCGCGGTCGGAGCGGGAGTCGTCGTCGTTGATGACTTCAGAAACTGTTCGGGATCGGCTTGGAACTTGGCAACACAGTGCGTGCTACAGAAGTAGTACGTCTTGCCTTGATGCGTATGCGTCCCTGCCGCGCTTTTGGGATCGACCGTCATGCCGCAGACAGGGTCAATCGCGGTGTCCGAAAGTACGGGGAGCTGACTCGGCGTGTGACAGCAGGCGCTATGATCGTCGGCCATGCTTTTCTTCCTGGATGGGGTGTTGTGTTGACTGGGCACGGCGCTCACGGTGAGAAGTACCGCGGCCCGACGGCAAACCAGATTCCGATCGTTGCGGCGGCGAGGATCGCGCCCAGTCCCCCGGCGCTCCAGAACCCAAGTCCCAGCCGTTCGGCGAAGGCCAAAGGCACGAAGAAAGGCAGACCCAAAGGCACGAGAATCAGCGTCTCTTGGGCGAGCCGGGAAATGGCCGGCAAATCGTGGTGCTGCTGCCAACTCATGACGAACGCGAGGATGCTGACGAGCGGGAGCGTGAGCAGCAACGCTCCGATGCGGGGCGAGCGCTGCGACAGTTCGGAAACCGCGACGATGACCGTGGCGGCGATGCCGGCTTTGACAAGTGTCCAGAGCATGATGCGTCGATCCCGAGAGTGCGGAGGCGCGGTTGCGATATCAGCGGGGGCATCGCCGGTCCGTCAAGGCGGTAGCGGCGCACCCGGTGTCACTGATGGTGGACTGACCAACGGCGTATCTTTCGCGGCGAGAGCAGATGAGACCACAATGGGATTGGGGACAACCGTGGAAGACGGGCCAGCTTGATACACCTTGCGGCCGAATTTGTAGAACAGCGCCGGCGTCACCAGTTGATCGAGCAATGTCGAGGTCAACATGCCGCCGAAGACGACGAGCGCCAGGGGATGCAGAATTTCCTTGCCCGTCTGTCCGGCACCGAACAGCAGCGGCAAGAGACCGATGAAGCTGGTGCAGGCGGTCATCATCACGGGAGCCAGACGTTCCAGGCTGCCGCGGATAATCATTGCTTCGCTGAAAGCTTCCCCTTCATGCTGCATCAAGTGGATGTAGTGCGAGATCATCATGATGCCGTTGCGGCTGACGATGCCGATCAGCGTGATGAACCCGACCCAATGGGCCACCGACAGGCTGGTCGCACCGATCCACACTCGTGGCCATTCCCACCACGGCACCGCCGCAAGGGCTTCAGCCGTTGGTTGATTCACGATCAGCAGCGTGATGACCGACCCCATTGCCGCCAGCGGAATGTTCGCCAGCACCTGGAGCGCGGCCCGCCAGGATTCGAGACACTTACACAAGAGCAGGAACACCCCGATCACCGAGGCGCTGCCCAAAACGAGCAACCGGAAATTGGCGTCCTGCTGGGCTTCAAACTGACCGCCGAGTTCGACGTAGTAGTTGCCGGGGAGTTCGCGGAGCCGGTCTTCCAACGGTAAGAGTCGCTGGCGGATGTCCCGCACCACACTGACCAGATCACGGCCCTCGACATTGCAAAAGACGACGATCCTCCGGCGGACATGCTCGCGGTTGATGGTGTTGGGACCGGTGGTGTCGAGCACTTCGGCGACTTCGCTGAGCGCCACCTGGCGGCCGGACGGCGTATCGAGAATGGTCTGGCCGATGACCTCGGGATCGCTGCGCGATTCCTCGTCAAACCAGACCATCATCTGAAAGTAGCGGTCGTCATCGAGCACTTGCGAGACCACTTGGCCCTTGTACGCGGTCTCCAAGAGAGCGGCGACATCGCCGGGAGCAAGACCATGTCGGGCGGCGGCCTCGCGTTGCACCTGCAACCGCACTTGGGGAATTTCCACCTGCGGTTCCATTTGCAGGTCCACAACGCCGGGCACTTGGCTCATCTCGGTGAAGGCGTCCTGGGCGGCAATCCGCAACTCCTGCAAGTCGGTACCGAACACCTTGACGGCAATCTGTGCCCGCACGCCCGACATGATGTGGTCGATGCGGTGCGAGATGGGCTGGCCGACGTTGACCTTCACGCCGGGGATGGCCGTGATCCGGTCGCGAATGTCGGCCAGGACGACATCGCGGGGCCGGCCTTCCGTCTCAAAGCCCCACAGGTGCGCGATCGGAATCATCCGCAGCGCGGCCGGACCCCAACCGGGCTTGGGGCGCGTGTGTTCCACCAGACGCACATCGATCTCGGAAGAGTTCACCCCTTCGGCGTGTTCATCGAGTTCTGCACGCCCGGTGCGTCGCGAGACGGCCAGCGCTTCCGGCACTTCCAGAATCAGTTGCTCGGCGCGCCCGGCCACTCGCTGGCTTTCGTCGAGGCTCGTGCCCGGTTCGGTTTGCAAACTGATCGTCAGCGTCCCTTCATTGAACGGCGGCAGAAACTCGCCCCCCATCCACAACATGGACGCCGACGAGATCACGACGCCGATTGCGGTCACGCCCAGCACCCAATTGGCATGACGCAGCGTGAGCTTGAGCACTTTCGTTGCGAATCGCTTGAGCCAGCGAAGTAAGAACGGGTCGCCCGCTTCATCGAGAAACTTGGCACCCGGCAAGAGGTAGTATCCCAGGACCGGAGTGATCGTCAGCGAAATGGCCAGCGACGCCAGCAACGACGTGATGTATGCCGCGCCGAGCGGAGCGAACATCCGGCCTTCGAGTCCCGCCATCGAGAACAGCGGAAAGACGACCAGAATGACGATCAGCGTCGCGTAGACGATGGAGTTACGGACCTCGCAGGAGGCGTCATAGACCACCCTCAGCGCGGGTTCGGGGTTCGGCTTGTGCCGGTTTTCTTTGAGGCGGCGGTAGATGTTTTCGATGTCGACGATGCTGTCGTCCACCAGATCGCCGATCGCCACCGCGATACCGCCCAGGGTCATGGTGTTGATTGAGATCCCGAACCAGCGAAAGCAGAGCACGGTCAGCAGAATCGACAGCGGCATCGCCGTCAGCGAGCTGATGCTCGTGCGGAAGTTCCACATGAAGAGGAACAGCACCACGATCACCCACAGCGCACCGTCGCGAATCGCTTCCACCACGTTGTGGACCGCAGCTTCGATGAAGTCGGCTTGCTTGAAGATCCGGCGTTCGATGACAACCCCCTCCGGCAGGTCTTCGGCCATCTGATCGAGAACATCCGAGATGGCTGCGTCCAACGTCAGCGTGTCGGCCCCCGGCTGCTTCTGGACGGTCATCATCACGGCCGGGCCGCCGACCACTCGGTCGCCCTCTTTGACCTGCACGCTCCCATCACCCCGTTTCACGGGTCCATCGAACCGCACGTCGGCGACATCCTTGATGAGGACCGGCCGCGGTTCGCGCCACACGACAGGCGTGTTGCCCAAGTCTTCCAGAGCCAGGCTCTGTCC
Organism: Planctomycetaceae bacterium; assembly: GCA_034439795.1. Taxonomy (GTDB): domain Bacteria; phylum Planctomycetota; class Planctomycetia; order Planctomycetales; family Planctomycetaceae; genus DSVQ01. The sequence continues at coordinate 30,964 of JAWXBB010000339.1, forward strand.
ACTGATCCGAATCAGCGCTTCGCGAGGCGGTCGCACCACGATGCCACCGCCGGCCAGCACGTTTGCCTTCTTGGCTGCATCGACAAGCTGCTGCAAGGAGACGTTCTGCGCCGCCAAGCGGGCTGGTGACGTGATGATCTGATACTGCTTGAACAGGCCCCCCATGACGGTCACTTGGGAGACCCCTTCCACCGCCAGCAACCGGTTGCGAACATCGAATTCGCCGAGCGTCCGCAATTCCATCGCGATGGCCGTCGCTTCTTCGGGAGTGGCTGCTACCTTCGTGGACCGCAGTCCCAGCAGCATGATTTCCCCCATGATCGACGAAATGGGAGCCATCACAGGGTTCACATCGGGTGGCAATTGATCGCGGGCGATCTGGAGTTTCTCCGCCACAATCTGCCGGTCCCGGTAGATGTCAGTACCCCATTCAAACTCGACCCACACAATCGACAGGCCGATGCCTGATGCCGAGCGGACTCGCTGGACGCCAGTTGCTCCATTTAGCAGGAACTCCAGTTGGCGGGTGACGAGGACTTCCACTTCCTCCGGGGCCAGACCCGGCGCTTCGGTCATGATGGCGACCGTGGGGCGATTGAGATCGGGGAACACGTCCACCGGCATTTGCGACAACTGGTAACTGCCGCCGACCAGGATGGCGACAGCCAGGACCAGCACGATGCCCCGATTGTGCAGGGACCAGGAGATAATGGCATTGAGCATGAGGGCAACCTATCGAATCGCGGCATAGCCGGTTTGGAGTTGAGGGATGCCGCGGATGGCGACCGTCTCGCCGGACTTCAGACCCGCGAGAATCTCCACGAACAGGTCATCCCGACGGCCGGGTTTCACCAAGCGCCGCTGAAGGATGCCTTCCGGTTGCTGGACGAAGACGTAGCTGCGGCTGCCCTCTTGCAACAGCGCCGTGCGGGGCACGGCAATCGGCACGGAGAATTCCTCACCGCTCACGCTGATCCGAGTCAGGGCGTTGTGAGGGAGCGGAGCGTCGCCGGCATTGGCGGCTTCGATCCACACCGACAGTGTCCGCGACGCATCGCCGAGAATTCGGCCGCTGCGAACGACCGTCCCGAGGCGAACTTCTCCCGGCCGCGCGACGAAGCGGAGCCGTGCGGGCTGGCCGATGGCGATGCGACCGACATCGCGTTCGGAGACGAACGCCTGAACGTAGGAACGGGACAGATCGTGCAACTCAAAGAGGGGCTCATCCGCCCGGACCACATGGCCGAGCAGTTTGTCGAAGCGAACCACCACGCCGTCAATCGGGGCGCGTAAGGACAGCCCGGAGACGAGTTCGCCCCGTTCGGTCAGCCCGTCCAATTCCGCACTCGACAATCCCAACGTCCGCAGCCGCTGATGTAAGCCCTCTTGTCGAATCCGGGCTGCCGATAAGGCGGATTCGACTTCCAGCAGCCGGCGCTGGGGCAAGTTGTCGGCGGCGGTCTGCAAATTCGCCAGCACTTCCGTCTGAAGCTCTGCCTCAAAGCGGGCCTTGAGCAATTCCATTTGCAGCGACTGCAAGTCGAGACTGCGGACTTCGGCGATCACGTCGCCGGCCTGCACGGCTTGCGCGCGGTCGACCAGAATCCGCACGATCGTGCCCGACAACGGCGAGGCCACAATCGACCGCCGGTCGGGCGGCGCGTCGACCATGCCGTCCGCCTCAAAGACCGCCGCAATGATCTGCGGGCCCGCGGCTTGGACTTCGAGGCCGATGTCCTTCGCGGTTTCCTTCGACAGTCGCAGGGAGCCTTTGACGTAGAAACTCGACAGCTCGTGGCTGCCTTTAGTGACGACGCGGTCGCCAGGCAGGAGCGCTCCGCCGCGGACTTCGGCATACACGCCCATCCGCCGTCCGAGGATGACACTCTGTTTCTTGAATTCCGAACCTTCCTTGGTGGCAGCCGTTTCCACCAGCACGTAGCGTTCGGCTCCATCCCGCAGCACCGCCGCCAGCGGCACCGCGAGCCGCCTGGCTCCCATCGTCTGCTGCAAACGAACTTGCCCGGACATGCCGGGCAAGAGTTGTGGAGCGTCCGCCGCGGAGTTGCGCAGCGTGGCCCAAGCCCTTCCCACATGCGTGACCGGGTCCAGCGACTGCCCCAGCTTGTCGATCGTGGCGGACCACGTCTGGCCGGGAAATGCGGTCAGCGTGAGTTCCACGGATTGTCCCAGCCCGACCCGCTGCAAATCTTTCTCCAGCACGTCAATTTGGACCCACACGGTCGCGGGATCGACCACTTCAAACAGATGCTCCTTGGGGTCGATGATCTTGCCGACCGAGAGATCGGCATGAATGACCGTGCCCTCGAGCGGAGACCGCACCGGCAACAGCAGGGGTTCGCGGTCCTCCCCGGCGAGCACCTTTTCCAGCCGATCCGCCGGCAAGTCCAAGTTCAGCCATTGGCGCTGGGCCATCGTGAGCGCGTTCTCCTCTTGCCGCAGCTTCGTTTCGGCTTCGAGCAGACGCTGCGCAGGCACGGCCCCGGACTTGGCGGCCGGCCGGAGTTGGGCGACGAGCTTTCGCGAGAGCAGCGCCTCATTCTGGGCCGTCAGCAATTCCATCCGCAGCGTTTGCAGTTCTTGACTGTCGATTTCGGCAAGCACCTGTCCCTGCGTCACCGAGTCGCCGGCACGAACGTGCAGCCGGATGATTCGCCCCGGCAGCAACGAACTGACCAACGCTTGCCCGAGCCACGGAGCCGACAGCGTGGCATAGGCGAATGTGGATTCCGTAATCTCACGCGATTCGACCTCGACGGTCTCCAACCCCAACGTCCCGCGCGCTTCGCGGCTCAAGCGCAGCACTCCGGTGGCCGGATCGAGTGCCGCCCCGCGAGTGGGTAACGGGGCATGGCCTTCATGACCTAACGTCATTTCGACGAGCAGCAGCCCCGCGGAGATCGACAACAAAACGTGACGCATGTCGCGCCTTTCGCAAAGAAAACGGGAGGCGCGTTGCCTCCCGGCTGGAAAGCCAGCTTACTCGTGATGATGGGCATATTTGCCGGGCAGGAAGTTCTCCCACCGGGCCGTCAATTCCTTGCCGTCAACCGTGATGCGAGCGACGACATACAGCGTGTCGTCCGGCTTCATCCAACCCGCTTTGGCGACGAAGTGCGAACATTTCTCGTCCCCTTCGCCCGTCGGCCGTTCTTCCGGGGGCGCTGGCTCAAATGTCAATGTTTGGGCCTCGCCATCACCCACGGTCGCGTGTGCCGTGAAGGACTTCAGTGGCAGCGCCACGGGCTGGGGGTCTTGGCTGACAGGCGTCTCGATAAAAACATCCAGTTCGTTGCCAGCCTTCGCTAGATGGGCCGTCAACAAGAAGTGGTAGTCGCCGGCGTCGGCGATCAGCATCTTGTCCTTCTCGTGGCTGTGGCCGTGATCGTTGGCCACTGGTGTCGCACCACCGGCAGACGGGGTGGTGGTCGGAACCTTGGGTGACGGCGGCGGGGCCGTTGGCGTGCAGGCCATTGGAATGGCAGCGATCAGAGACAATGCGGATGCGAGGGCGATGGAACGCATGAGAAACTCCCTGAAGAAACGAAGCACTTGGAAATGACGACCAGCGCGGCGCGCAGCGCGATCATCAGATCGCGCGCATCCGCTGGCGCAGCTTCGTCGAGGGAGTTAGACCAGTTGCACGCCGGACCGCAGTCCGCGCGCCGCATCACAGAGCGGCGGTCCCGTTCGCCAGGGATCGCGCCAGAGAAGTGCAGGAGGCGCCCCAGTGGGACACGACTCCTGGGGAATCGTCATCAGCCCCGGCAGAGCGACCTCGTCGCCGTGGCTGACTGTCGGCGTGAAATGACTCAGCACGGACGCGACGATCAACCGCGCTGAGTCGTCTTCGGATTCGTTGCCGGAATTCTGGCCCGCCGGAAACGTCCAGTTGAATCCCGCCAGCCAGACGTGCCAATGCACGAGCGGCGGCGTCAACGACTTCGTCGTGTCCGGCTGGCTTGCGTGATGGTGGTGATGCGGATGATGCGAGTGATCGTGGTGGACGTGCTGAGCAGCCGGTTGAGAATCGGTGACGGGATGCTCGTGGCGAATCTTAGGCGGGGTCACGGCCAGCAGCGCGAACCATCCAATGAACGCCGAAACGCACGCCGTTCGGACGCATCGACAAGTCAGTGAATGGCAGCAGCAATCCATAACAATCTCCATTTTCGCTTCGGCAGACCGACCACGTCAAGCAGCCCACGCGAAGATCAAGGCCCTTCAAACACGAACGGGACGGTCACAATCGCGCCGCCGCGCTGAAACTGCGCCCAGCCGGCATACTGACCGGCAGCCGGCGTATGAACTTCAAACGCGACATCGGACGCTGCGCCGGTGCCATGCTCGGGATGGGCATGGATGTACGCTTTCGTCGCCGCCTGAATGACGACGAGGTGCCCCATCGCTCCCAGGTATGGCTCCAGGTCTTTGACCGGATCGCCGGTCTGGCGATCCTTCAGACGGAATGTGATGGTCTGTGACTTGCCATCGCTGCCAGCAGCAATCGCAATGTCGGCACTGAGTTCTCCTGCAACGACTTCGCCGGGAGCGGTGGTCTTCAGCTCGGCGGCTGGCCGGGAATCGCCCGCAACAGTCAGCGTCGTTCGGGCCGTGCCCGGCTGTCCTCCCGTCGGCTGGTAATCCACGTAAACGTGATACAAGCCCGGCTCCGGCACGGTCAGGTCGATCTTCGCCCGTCCATCGTCCGTAACTTTGGGGTGAAGGTGCAGGAACTGGTCGAGCGCATCGCGGACGAGGATCAGGTGCATCAGCTTCTCATGCGTCGGTTCGAGCTTCCCCACGCGCTGGCCGTCTTGCTCCAGATGGAAAGTCACGGGAGTGGACTGACCCGCCGGCAACTCGCCGGAGAGGTTCTCAAAGACCACGTTGGCTTCAGCGGACTCTGGATGAGCGTGGTTGTGTTCATGCGCCGAATGATCGGCGGTTTGCGCGGGCGGTTGCGGAGTGGGCGAGCAACCTGCCGACAGAATCGACATGCAGCACGCGACCGAAAGAAACCAATGAGCGTTCATCTTGTCGATCCTTCAGCGTCACGATGTTTCACTTGATGTCCACGACCGTGGCGAGCAAGGCTCGTTGGCCGTCCGCCCGGCCTTCCCAGCACACGATCACTTGGTCCTTGCCGGTCACTGTCGCTACGACCGGATCGCGAGCTTCCGATGCGAGCTTGGTAGGTTGCTTGTCCTGGGGACGCAGCATCCACAAGTCGCCCTCGCGGCGACCCGTCCACACCGCCACCGGTCCGGCACTGGTGGCTGCAATCCACGGTTGTTCTCCCGGCCCGAGCGGCGTTTCTTTGGTTCCGCCGGTGGTCAGAAACAGGGATTCTTCTCGACGCCAGACCGTGTCGATGCGGCCCTTGTCATCCACGGCGAGCATGCCGCCGTCCATCGGGCAGGCGTTGAGTTTCCAGGTGCCAGTCCCCAGCTTCTTGGCCGGGGCAAACCGCTTGCCGTCCGCTGAGGTCGTCAGATACATGTCGCGGTTGCCCCCCAGCGAGTTGCGAAAGAGGATCGAGACTTTGCCGGTCGCATCGACGGCAATCGACGGATGACAACACTCGCAGACGCTCCCATCGGGTGAGTGGTAGGCGAGCTGATTTGCCCCCCAGGTCGCTCCGCCATCGGTCGAGCGGGCTACATAAATGTCCGTCCTTCCCGAACGCAGATCGAGCCAGGTACACCACGCGCTGCCGTCGGGACCGGCAGCCATGCCGTGGAGACCTTCCCGCGCGGAAGCGGCGGCATCGTTCACGGAGGTCGGGCCAGACCACGTACCATTTGCGGCGGCCATTCGCCACGCTTGCAGATCGCCATCACGCCCCTTCCCTTGTGGGCCGCCGATGGCGGTGATGACTGGCACCGTCCCGGCCACGGCGATCCGTGGACCACGCCGCATGCCCAATGATAGGTTGGGGCAGCGAAGTGCCTCCGCAACCGGCGAAAAGGTCTGACCGCCATCGTCGGAGCGGCTGTAGAACACCGCGTCGCCGACTCCGTAGGCGAGATGAATCGAGCCGTCCGCCGCGCAGGCCACTTGCGGTTGCTTAAGTGGCTGTTTCCCTTCCTCACGAGCGATGATCACTGGCTCGGCCGCCGCCAGAGGCAGCCACATTCCGGCAACAGACAAGGCGGCGATTGCAAATCGAGCAAGCATGGAAGTTTTCCTTGGCGCGGTCCTAATTGGTCGAGACGGCTGCACAATGACAATTGAGCATCCCAGCGGCTACTTGGACTGCGTCTTCAACTGTTCGACCCGCGAGAGTGTGGCCTGCGGATCGGACAGGGCCTTCCTTTCGCAGCCCTTACAGCAAAGGAACACCGGCTGCCCCTGCACGTCGAGCTTGAGCGGCACCCCCATCGATCCCAGCCGTTGGTGCGTTTGCACGGCGCAGAAGCGTTGTGCTTCTGCCAGCGGACGATCCGCGTCGCCCAGCTTCGACAGCGTGGCTTGAACCGCTCCATCACCGCTTGTGGTGGTTGTGGGGGCCTGGCTCTGACAACCTGCCAGAACCAAGAGTCCGGCCAAGATTCCATTCGCGGTCAGCAGTTTCCAGTTCATGCGATGCTCCTGACTGACCCCACACGGGGCCATGTGAGACGAGTTAGCGGAGATAAGTTTCGGGAGACTTGATGGCGTCGGGCTGCTCTTTGGCCAGCTTCACGAATTCGTCGACACAGGGGGGGCAGCAAAATTCGTAGGGCTTGCCATCAACGACCCAGGTGAATTTGGAATTGGCTTTGGTGTTCGTGATCGGACAGATCTTGTCTCCCGCCTTGGGCTTCATGTCGTGCGAGGCCATGACGCCGCGGAACTTCTGCGCCGCGGTCACCTTCCCATTGGCCAGGATGTCGGCCTCCGTGTACTTGCCGCCGGGAGAGAGATACAGGACACGCTCTTCATCAGCCGCCAATCCCGCCGGCATGTCTTCCTGATGGGCGGCCGTCTCTGTGGTGAAACCGACCCGGAACCGCTCGCCCGCGATGCGCAGCATCGGAATCGTCACTTCCAGTTTCCGCGCAGCCATGCCATCCGGTAGCTGTCCCACGAACTGCGATGTCTTGCCCGCAGCATCGCCTTCCTGGGGGACAGCCGACAGTTCGATGGGGGCCGCCTCCGAATCGCCGACCGCCTTCACATAGGCGGTCAACGTCTGCACATCGACTTCCTGAATGCGGGATTCATCCTTTCCCAGCATCAACAGCCGCAACCGACCACCCTTTTCGACGATGGCTTCCGTGTGATAGCTGTCCAGTCCGATCGAGACGATGATGCCGCCATGCGCGCCCGGCTGGTGCCCATGCTCGCCTTCAGCGGACGTTGCCGACGACGGATTGGTAGCGGACCTCGGAATGATGGCTGGAGACGTGGCTGCCGGACCGACCGGTGTCTGTCCGCAGCCTGGGATCAGCGCGAACATCGCGCCCGTCACGACCACTCCCACGAGTGACAACGTAGTTCGAGAGGACATTGAGGAATTCCTTCGTGAAGATCGCGCAAGCAATGCACGGACCTTCACGTGTTGAAGAAGCTGATGAAAACGATGACTGGGCCATCCCAGCGTCAGTCACCGACAACGGCCAGAGTTTCGCGGGCATCGACTCTGCTCAGCAGAGGAGCCGCAGCGAGGCCAAACGAGTCAGCAGCGCAGCGAATTCACGACGCGCAGAATGCCCCTGCCATCCAGATGGGGGAATGCCGAGGAGCCGAACGGAGTCGAGCGCGCGACAAACAGGCCCTCGGCTCGCATCGAGGCGACGATTGCACCCGTTGAAAACTGCCAGGATGCGTTTGTCGGCCCCGTCGGCAAAGCAACCCGCTCCGTGTCGGCGAGTGCCGAGGACGCTTTGCCCTTCTTGCACGGGCAATCGTGTTGCTGACCATCGGAGCGCTGAGGGCATCCTCCCGTGGAATCCGAGAAGGACTGGCAGCAGCAATCCTCAGCAGCCCCCGCGGATGCCGTGAAGCCTAACCCCGCCAGCGTGCAGCAGCACAGCGACGATCCAGCGAGGATCGTCGTCGTCAGCCACAGCACAAGCAGGTAACGCCACACGTTTCGTCTCTCTCCCGCACCACGCCAAAAGTGTTGCGAACTCTCTCAATTCATATCATCGGACGTCAAGGAGGGGAAGGCCAGCTTCCGTTATGGTCAACGCGCGTTCACAAGGCTTGGAGAGATGAAGCTCCGTTCCGGCCCATCGCTGAGTCGGAACGGAGCAATTCAGTCGCAGGAGTCGCCTGGAAGAGACGACTTCGCACTTTGCGGTCATTCATAGGGGAACTGGCAGTGTGTCGATACCACGGCTGGCTTTACCGCTTGGGCAATTCCACCTTCTCGATCTTTAGCGCCTTCTGCAGCTTAGTCAGTTCCCCGTCAGCGGCTTCGAGATCGTGGACCATGTCCGCGCAACAGGCGCACATCTCGGCGTGGTCCCCCTTCGCAAGCGCCTTGTCGACCATATCGCAATGGCCAAGCACCTTTTTCTGCATCTCTTCGATCTTTGCGATCGCCGCCTGAGCCTCTTTATTGTCCGGATTCGACTTCTTCAACTCGCCCAGGCTCTTCTGTGCGGCCACGACTCCCTGACGCGCGGAAGTGGCGTGTTCCCGCGCCTGCGCGGGCGTCGGCTGTGCCGTCTGACCGTAGTGGTAGAGCGAGCGAGCCTGGCTTTGGGACTGCTGCTGCCACCCCTGGGTCTTCCAGAAGTTGTAGACGTCCCCGCTCGCCTTGCCCGACTGAGCGTAGGCCGACTGGCCGACCAGCGCCGTGGAGCCGAATGCGAACGCCACGAGACCGACCAGAACCATGTGAGAGAGAATCTTCATCGTAAGTCTCCAGAACGCGGATGAGTCATCCGCGCCAATTGGTTGGTGAGACGCCCGCAGTACGCACCGCAGGCGATGCGCTGGTCTCTGAGTGAGGGAGCAGCGCTTCATGAGCAGCGTTGAGGCAGATTCGCGTTCGAGGTTGCCCACGGACTTTGCCGACGGAGCAACTCGACACGAGCCATCAACACAAGAAGCGGCCAAGAGCCGCGCACGTCTCGGTCGCAGACCGCGGCCGGGCCAAGCCCAGATGCCACTCTCGACGGCCATCCGCAAAAGTGGGCGGGCATTCGTGAGAGAGCAGCGTCGCCTGAAGCTGCAACCCGGCAGAAATGCCTTCGGTCGCATTCACCGTTGAGACGGCGTCAGGGAGCGTCGCAGGAATCGATTGGACCGAGCATCCACAGCGTCGATGCGGGTGACCGGACGACTCGTCCGGCGTGGCTGAGTCGTCACAATCGTCTGCCGGACAGCAGCATGCCCCTGCTGTCAGGCCGAGGGACATCCGCTGGAGCAGGCAACAGCAGGGGGGCACCGCCATCGTCGAGACCGGCAACCACGCCGTCGCGACAATGACCAACAGGCGTTGGATCAGCAGTCGATGCGGTTTGCCAATCATGACGTTTGCCCACGTGAACGTGTCATTTCACCCTACGTCAAATCGCCACAGATCGTTGGAAATCTGTTCGGATTCTGCTCATCGGCAGCTCGCTGGTTTGGAAGCCTCATCAGTGCGAGGGCGATGACTACTTGCCGAGGTGTTTGACCATCTCGCGGCACTCTTTGGCGCAGTCCCGGCACGACTTCGCGCAGGCGGCCATTTTTTTGTCGTCCGGGCTCTTCGCGCACGCTGCGGCGCACTCGTCGCAGCACTTCGCACAGCATTCCAGCATCGGGCCGGCAAGGGCGCTCTGACGGGCACACAGGGTCGCACACGTCTTGCAGCACTCGGCACAGTCGGCGCAGAGCTGCGCCGTCTTGGCGTGTTCCTTCTTCCCGTCGGCCACCAGCATCAAGCAGTGCTTGAAGCACGAGTCGCACTGCAGCTGACAGTCAGCGCAGACCTTGGCGCACTTCATGAAATGCTCGGCATGTTCATCCGCGGCGCGGGCCGACTGCCCGAGTGGCGCAAGGCTGGCCACGGCCAGGACGACAGTCATCGCACAAAAACTACGCATCTTCATCTCCCTCTCCGAAGAATGTGGGCCGGCGTCTTCGGCCGCAGACCTTCTGGGGCTTACGAACACCGGTTTGCATTGCGGCCTTACGAGACAGAGCGCCTGACAGAGCCGCGGACAGCTGGCGAAAGAAGGCCAAGCAAATGGCATACCGCCGGGTCATTTGTTCATGTTGATCGCGGCTCGCATTCGCCGCGGGAATTCAGCGAATAATGCCGGAGGGGCTGAGATGAGCGTCAAGAACGACATCACGAAGCGAATTTCTCATTAACCCATTGGAATGCTGGAGACTCTGGTGGCCGTTAGCAGCTCGTTGATATAGTCCGATTCCTCGCGTCAGCCTGCGAGCGCCAGGCGCGGGGCGTCGGCCGAGGCTCGGAGGGTTCGGCCGGTCAGGGGGACGCGCAGGGCCGCGATCCATCGGGCGAGCGCCGATTCGGGCGCAGAACCGTCTGCCGAGACCCCGCCGAAGCCCTGCAAAGCCCGCGGCTTGCCGACTCCGAACAGCGTTCGCAGCACCCGGCCCAGGTTGTGCGCGGCGGTGGCGATGAGGTACCGCTTCGTCACGTCCACCAGGCCCGTGAGCCAGGTCCGCCGCATGCCGCCCGAGTCGCAGACGTGGGCGAACGTCCGTTCGCAGACCTCGCTGCGGCGGCGCTGCAGCTGCTTCCCTTTGCGACGCCGCACCCGCTGCCGGTTGCCATGCACAGCTTGTTTGTGCTCCGGCGTCTTGTCGGTCCACGTCCAGCCGGTCGTGCGCTTCGGCTCGGGGATGTACGTCCGAAACTCCAGGTGCCGGCACAACTCCAGCGCGTCGGCCGAGTGATACCCCTTGTCGGCGGCCACCTCTTCAATGAGCTGTTCGGAGCCGATCGTTCGCAGATTCGCTTGCGCCTGCATCACGCTGTCGGCCAGCGTCTGCGCGTCGCCGTCGGTCGCGGAGCGGATCTCGGCGGCCACGATCAGGTCGCTGTCGAGATCGACCACGTGCTCGGCCTTGTACGCCAGGTGCGTCGTGCCGTCCTTCATCCGGGCGATCTTCGCCTCGGGGTCGTACGGGTTGAACCACTCCTCGTTGGAGACCGTCTTGTCCTTCCGCGTCTTGTCGAACCGGCGGACGTCTTCGTCGGTCGGCTCTTCGTCCGCGGCGATCACCCCTTCCGCCCGCATCAGGCCCGTGACGTAGGTCTGCCAGTCCTCCCCCGTGTCCCGGCGGATGATCGACTTCATCGCCGCGTCGGCCTCCAGCGTGGTCGAATCGACCCCGACCGTCTTCCCCTTCAAGAGCTGCTTCGCGTGCGCGATCCGCAGCACGAACTCGAAGATTTCCTGAAACACCTCCGGCGGCAACCGCGTGCGGGTCAGCGACAGCGTCGAGTGATCGGGGCTGTTGCGGTCCGGCGCGATCCCCAGAAAGTCCCGGACCGACAGGCTGTCCGCACACCGCCAGGCGATGCCGCGTTGCGAGCCGATCCCTTCGTAATAGCCCACGAACAGCATCCGAAAGTAGACCCCCGGCGGCAGCGACGGCTGGCCGCGGGGGGAATCGACATAGAACGGCCGGCAGCGGTCTTCCGCCCAGCGATCGAAGTTCGCCTCGGCCAGCAGCCGGTTGAGCGCCTGATAAAACGGATGCCCCGGCGACTTCGGCAACTCGCCCGCCGGCAGGAAGAGCGTCTCCTGCCGCTGTGCCTTGCGTTTTCCCATCGCCATCGCCGTCCCCTCCCTGACTCGCCGGCCCACCAACCGCGGCCGATCATAATCGACCCGTCAAGCGGTCCGCGACCGCCGGCCGCAGCACTGGGAATACTTCAACGGGCTGTTAGGCCAGGCCGCCGCCGTTACTGACAACTTTTCGATCATGTCGGCAGACGATCTACCAGCCTTTGGCTGCCGGCGATACTCTCGTTTCATGAGTCATTCGGTTTGCAGGCTGCCCAAAGATCGCCAACACACGCAATCATCCCGTGAGTGAGCGTCGTCGACAGAATGTCGTCCACAACCGAAGCCACGATCCGATTGAGCTGCCTCTTAGGCGTCTTGGCCTTGATGGCGATTTGGGAGGCCCTGGCCCCGCGGCGAGCGCTAACGGTCCATCGCGCCCGTCGTTGGACGAGCAACTTGGGGTTGGTGATGATCAACACAGTCGCCGTCCGGCTTCTGATTCCCCTAACCGCCGTCGGTCTGGCAGACATGGCAGAGAGAAGAGGCTGGGGAGCGCTGCATCGATTCCATTTATCGCCGGCTTGGGAGATTCCGCTGTCGGTGATCGCCCTCGACTTGGTGATTTACTCACAGCACGTCCTGTTTCATGCCGTTCCGGCACTCTGGCGGCTGCATCGGGTCCACCATGCGGATCTAGATTTCGATGTCACCACGGGGCTGCGGTTCCACACCATCGAAATCCTGCTGTCGTTCGGGCTGAAGCTGGCCGCCATTCTTGTGCTGGGTCCCTCTCCGTGGGCCGTTCTCATCTTCGAGGTCTTGCTCAATGCGACATCGATGTTCAACCACAGCAACGTCCGCATGCCAATGTGGTGTGACCTCCGCATTTCCTTGGTGCCCTTCGCCGAGCAGGTGGTTGTCGACGGTTACATTCCCTACAACGCCGAAATCTCGGTTGCCGAGCAGGAAGTCGATCGCAACCGGTTGTTGCTGAAGCGGGCGCAAGTCGAGCCATTTCCGAACATCACGGTCAATGCGGGTTACATGCGGCAATACACCGCCATCGAAAACATCGGCATCATCAATCTGTCCGCACCGTTGCCGCTGTGGAACAAGAACCAGGGCAACATCAGTGCTGCGGTCGCCAACGTGACGAAAGCGTCAGCGAACGTCGCCACGATCCGCAACACCATCGCCAAGCAGATGGCCGACGCGCGGGGACGCTATCGCGCTGCTGATCAGTTGGTCGTGCGCTACGAAGAGAAGATCATCCCGCTGGCCCGTGAGAGCGTGAAGGTCATTCAGGAAGCGTTCGATCAGGGACAGTTCGACTTCCTGCGGCTGTTGCAGGCGCAGCGGGCGTTGATCGAATCTCAACTCGGTTACATCAGCGCGCTGGAGACGCGGTGGATGACCGCCGCGGAATTGGCGGGGCTGGCGCAAGTCGAAGCGTTTCCCTGACCGATGCCCATGCTCTCTTCGGGATTCCGACCGCTGACACAGTGAGTGACACAGCGGGTTTCACGGCCGGAAATACCCATATCCCTCCTGCTGCTTGCGGATGACTTCGACTGCGCCCGAGGGAACCGTCGTTACCTCAGGGAGCAGGTTCTCCTTCGGGATCGACTTGTCTCGCAGTGTGTTCTCGCACGCCGCGAAGCGGACGCCCTCTTTGATGAGCCGGGCCACTTCGTCCGCGTGTTCGCTCTTGTCCTTGACCAGAAGCCCAATCCCGCCGCCGTGACAGACCACCTCGATCTCGGCTCCCTTCACATCCTTCAAGATGTTGGCGACGTTTTTCAGCCCGTGCTTCTGCCGCTCACTGTCGGTGAAGTTGATGTGGACGACGCCCTTCAACATGGGTTTTCCTCCCTCGGATGCCTTGACGCGATCGCCGGACTGACCCTGCAACCCTAGCCAGACGGTGAGGCCGGCAGCGACCAGTACCAACGGAATGAAGCGCTTCATAACACTCTCCTTGTTCGGATGACTCATCATCAGGGTTAACTCACGGCAGATTTCTCGATGCGGCCAGGAGGGGGCGTGGTGACCGGTGAGTTTTTCTCGAACCAGCGGCGGATCGTCTCGTACTGCGAGCCGTGTTCGGTCCGCTTTTCGCCCTTCGTAAGCGTCCGATAGTTGTGCCCTCCGCCGGCCAGCATCGAGTTTGTGACGACGATGTACTCGGCCATCGGCTCCCACTTGCCATCAACCAGCTCGACGTGCCAAACCCGGTGCCCCTTCGCCAGTACCGGGTCGTACCGAAACCTGATGCCGCCCACCTAGATCATGCCACCGACCTTCGCGGCCGGGTCGTCGGTGAAGGTGTTCTCTACCGCTTGTTCCAGCACTTCGGACACCTGCGCCCCGGACAGCCGCATGGTGACGACCTTCCCCTCGTGCGGCACCATCTGCCGCAGTTGGGCCGCTGTCACGGAGCCGGGCGGGAGTGCCACCCCGTATCCGACACCCGGCAGTAGAGCGATATCGGCCTTTACTTCCTGCCGCAGAATGTCGGCGAACAAAGAGTCAATGGGCGACTCTTCATTCCGCCTGTGTGGCTCCTCACCGGCTAGTGTTTGCGCCCGCACCAGCCAGCCCGACGCATTGCCGATCACTTCATCCAGTGCTGGGCGATGGGGTTCGAGCAGTTCCTCGACCCACCGCACAGCCGCATCGTCGGCAGGAATCTTGTCGTGGTCTAGTAGGACCAGGGTGCGGCGGTAGTCGGTAATCTTCCCCCGTTCTACCGTCAGGTCCAATCGACCCAAATCGGAGCCGTGCGCCCCGGCTTGAACGATCAGCGTTCCCCCGATTTTCTCGGCTTTCACCATCCGGTTGTGGCTGTGGCCTCCGACAATCACGTCGATCCCTTCCACGGCGCAGGCGAGAAACTTATCGCCGCCCAAACCGAGGTGAGACAGAACGAGAACCACTTCTGCTCCATCCTCACGCAGCTTGGGGAGATAGGTCTTGACAGCCTGCACGGGGTCTTGGAACTCGACATCCGCGACGTTCTTTGCTGCCGTCGTCCACGCCGTCTTCGGGTACGCCAACCCGAGTATGCCGACGGACACGCTGCCGACTTTCTTGACGACATAGGGCTTGGTGAATAACTTGCCGCTGTTGCGCTCGACGAGGTTGGCGGCGACCGTGGGGAACGTCGCGTCGCCCATCCGTTCCCGCAATGTCTCTGTTCCAAAATCCGGTTCGTGGTTGCCGATTGTCAAGGCGTCATAACCCAAGTAGTTCAGGGCCGCAATCAAGGCCTTCCCATGCGTCAGGTCAGCGATCATCGTGTCCCCGAGCAGATCGCCGGCGTCCAGTAAGAGGACGCCCTCGCCAACATCCTTGCGGGCTTGAGCGATGGCACCGGCGAGTCGTCCAAAGCCGCCGACCGTCTTGCTTTTCAGGTCGCCTTCCCACCCTTGCCATTGGGTGAGATGGCCGTGAATGTCGTTGGTGTGGAGGATCGTGAGTGTCATTGGGCCACCTTTCGGCGGTTGCGACGAAGCGGCGAAGACTCGCCGGAGCGGCCACGACAGCGCTGCGGCGGCGATCCCGGAAAGGCGAAGCAGCGTCCGGCGGGTGAAGCCCATGATGCTTTTCTTCCTCTCACGACAGGTCTGTTTCCGACGCCTTCTTCCGCATCTTCGGCTTTTCGACCTCGTACCCGGCCGCCTTCCACGCCTTCCAGCTACCCGGCACGTTGCGGACCTGAGTGAACTCATGTCGCATGAGCAGGCTCGCCGCGATGCTCGCCCGGTAGCCGCTGTCGCAGTACACGGCCACGGGCTTCGCCTTGTCCAAGCGGTCGAGCTTCTTCTCCAATTCCGGCAGGAAGATGTACGTCGCCCCCGGCACATGGCCGTCCTGCCACTCGCCCGGCGTCCGCACGTCCAGCACTTGCAGATCGCTTGGCGGCAGCTCCTTTTTCAGATCGTGGACGGGCATCTGTGCCAAGGGTGTCAGCGGCAAGGCTTTGTTTTCCCACTCCTCCATGCCCCCGAGGAGGTAGCCGCCGAAGCGGGTGTACCCGACTCGAAGCAACTGCCGCTGGACTTCCGGCAGGTCCGTATCCTTCGGCAGGACGAGGAAGATCGGCTGCTCGGGTTCGAGCAGCCAGCCAGCCCAGATCGACAGTTCGGCTCGCGGCCCGATGTTTAGCGCCCCGGCGATGTGACTGCCGCCGAAGCCCAACATCTGCCGATTGTCCACCAACTGAACGCCGCTCTTGTCGACCGCCTGCTCGAACACCTTGGGCGGCAGCGCGGGACAGGTCGGCAGCCGGCCCAGCACCTCCGGCCCTTTGGCGTTCACCTGCTTCATCCGCTTGTAGTAGCGCGGCTCCGGCGGGGCGTTGAACAGGACATACTCCACGAACTTTGCTTCGTCTGCGAATTGCAACGCTGGGTTATGCTGGCGCTCGTAACCGATGGTGGTGACGAGCCGATCGCTGATGTTGGCCCCGCACGGCGAGCCGGCTCCGTGGCCGGGGTGAACGCGCACGTCGTCGTCGAGTTTCAGGAAGAAGTCACGAACGGAGTGGAACAACTCCTTCGCCAGCTTGTCGCTCTTGTCGTCGCCGAGCAGATCGGGACGGCCCACAGAGTCGGCGAACAGGCAGTCGCCGCTGAATACGGCGAACGGGCGGCCGGGCCGGTTCCCTTCTTCCGCGAGATACGACAAGTGTTCCGGGGTATGGCCGGGGGTGTGTTTGGCCGTCAAAATGACGCGACCGAGGTCGATCTTGTCGCCGTCCCTCAGCTTCTCGTGTGAGAAGCCGTATTCGGCCCCGCCTTCGGCGCTGACATACACCTTCGCCGTGCCCGTGAGGTCGGCAAGCTCCTGGCATCCGGACACAAGGTCGGCATGGATGTGCGTTTCCAGCGCATGGGTGATCGACAGCTTGTGCTTGCGAGCCAGTTCGACGTACACATCGACGTCACGGCGGGGATCGATGACGGCGGCCTTGCCCGTCGCCTTGTCGCCGATCAGGTAAGAGAGTTGGGCCAGTCCCTCGGTGAACACCGTCTCGACAACCATGCTCGCGGACGGTTTCTGCTTGGTTGTTCCGCCATCGAGTTCCGCTCCGAGGGCGCGTAAACTGCCAGGGAGGAAGCCGCTGAGGCCCACGCCGGCCGCTGCGGTCAAGAAGCTGCGTCGGGAAGTCGTCGTCATCGAGTCGTCCTTCTCAACAAAGAGTATTCATGGAGAGCGGTAGGGATTCCCCGACACTCGCAGGATCGGGCCTTTACCGGACGGTCGTCCGCTCCACGACGACCAAAACGGCGACGAGCAGCGAGGCAAAGACAAGTATGAAGGCGGCCGGGGAGACTCGCACAAGTTCGGGCAACGTGAGTTTGCCCCGATCTCCCCACTTCTCGACCGTCCGACCCAAAAACCCTGACGCTTCCGCGTAGAAGTACGAGCCGGCCATGAGACCCAGGATGCCGGCCAGCGCATCGAGGTTCCCTTGACCCAGCGCGGCGGCCCCGGTCCCCGGACAGTAGCTGAGCAGGGCGAACCCGACGCCGAACATCAGACCGCCGAGGATGTTGGCGGCGTATCGCGTCGGCTTAATGTGGAGCTTGACCAGTCCCAAGGCGTAAAGGCCGAAGACCCCGATCATGCCGACCACGATGGCCGAGAGCATCACCTTGATGACCGTGAAATCTTCGAGCAACAGGACGCCGATCAGGACGTGGTACTTTGCCACCCCGCCCTTCTGGAGCAGGAAGCCGAAGGTGAGGCCGAACAGCAGTCCTAGTGCCAACTGCTTCCCGGTGGAGGATTGACCTGTCGGCGGGTCTTTGTCCGGCCCGCCCTTGTCGATTGGTAGTTCGTGCTGTTGCGCGCCGACCTGCATGGGCGTTGCGGTGACATCGTTTTTCATGTTCATCTTTTCGTCTCCCGGTGGAGGGCGTCGGCTACACTCGGAACATCAATAATGCGGTGGCGATCCCGCCAACGAAGAAACACACGACCGCGACCCACGACCCGACCGACAGTTGCATCGTGCCGCTGATCCCGTGGCCGCTGGTACACCCGCCGGCCATCCGCGAGCCGAACGCCATTAAGCCCCCACCCAGGAACGCTGCCCCCAGCCGCAGCGCCAGGCTGTCCGCCCCGAACCGTGCGGTCCACATCGCTGGCAGCCATTCGCCGGTCAACTCGCCGCCCAGCCAAGCGGCCAGGAATGCACCGCCCACCGCCCCGACGACCAGCATCACCTCCCAGTCCACTTTCGGCTTGAAGTCCTGGTAGTATTTGAGCGACTCCGTGTGTCGCCGTGCGAACAGCTTACCCACCATCCCTGCCAGTCGAGCGTAAGCCGTAGACGCCCCCAGCGGCTTGTCCGAGAAGTAGAAGGTCGCCATCGACAACAAACCGATGAGCGCCCCCACGAGGTACGGCGACCACGCGGGTCCGGGGTATGCGAGCGGGTCTGTCCCCGGCGAGGCAGCGACAGCCAATCCGGGGGTGATGAGGGCCAGCGCAACCCCGGCCAATACGGTTCGTGTCATGGTCGAATGTCCTTTCACAAACTTTATTCAGCGGTCCGTGTCCGAAGCTTTCTTGTCTTCCACGGGCTTCTCGATCTCGTACCCGGACGCCTTCCACGCCTTCCAACTGCCCGGCACGTTGCGGACATCTGTGAACCCATTTCCCAGGAGCAGGCTCGCCGCCAGACTGGCCCGGTATCCGCTGTCGCAGTACACGGCGACGGGTTTCTTCTTGTTCAGCCGGCCGGCTTTCTTCTCCAACTCGGGCAGGAAGATGTACTGCGCACCGGGAATGTGGCCGTCTTCCCACTCTTCGGGTGAGCGGACATCCAGAATCTGAACGTCGTCGCCATGGTCTTTAACTTCGTCAACAGTCATCTGAGGCAGTCGCGCCAACGGCAGCCCGGCGCTGTCCCACTCGTCCATCCCGCCGAGCAGATAGCCACCGAGCTTCGTGTACCCGACCCGCAGCAACTGCCGCTGCACTTCCGGCAGATCAGCGTCCTTTTGCAGAATGAGGAAGATCGGTTTCTCGGGATCGAGCATCCATCCGGCCCAGATGGACAACTCGGGGTGCGGCCCGATGCTCATGGCGCCGATGATGTGTCCGCCGCCGAATGCCAGCATCTGCCGGTTGTCCACAAGCTGCGACCCCTTCGCCGCGACCGCTTTCTGAAACTCCTTCGCGACGACTGGCGGACACGTTGGGAGCCTGCCAAGGACTTCCGGCCCCTCGGCGTTGATCTTCTTCATCCGTGGGTAATACACAGGTTCCGGCGGGGCAGTACCGAGGGCGAACTCCACGAACGCGGCCTCATCGGTGAATTGCAGCGCTTTGTTGTGAGCGCGCTCGTACCCGATAGTCGTCACCAGCCGGTCGGCGATGTCGGCTCCGCAGGGGGAACCGGCCCCGTGGGCAGGGTGAACCCGAACTGCGTCGGGCAGCTTCAGGTAGAACTCACGGAGCGAAGCGAAAAGCTTCTTCGCCAGCCCTTGGGCCTGATCGTCGCCTAGAAGGTCGGGCCGTCCCACGGAATCAGCGAACAGGGTGTCGCCGCTGAACACGGCGAACGGGGTTTCTGGTCGGTTGCTTTCTGCCGCCAGAAACGACATATGTTCCGGGGTGTGGCCGGGCGTATGTCGGGCCGTGAGGATCACCCGCCCGAGGTCGATCTTTTCCCCGTCCTTCAGCTTCCCGCATTCAAACCCATACTTGGCCCCACCCTCGACGGAGAGGACGGCCTTGGCCGTCCCTGTGCGATCAACCAGTTCGCGCGTACCCGATACGAAATCGGCGTGGATGTGGGTTTCAAGGACGTGTGTGATCGAGAGCTTGTTCTTGCGAGCCAACTCGATGTACACCTCGACATCCCGCCGGGGGTCGATGACGGCAGCCTTGCCGGTCGCCTTGTCGCCGATCAGGTACGACAGGTGGGCCACCCCCTCAGTGAACACCGTCTCAATGACCATCGTTGAACTTGCCATCGTATGTCTCCCTTAAGGTGTGTCTGAGTCAACTCCCAGCCCTACATCACTTCAGCTTCCACAGGCAGGACGTGATAAATGACAGCGTCCCTCAAGTTGTTGTCTCGCTCCATCGGCTGCACCCGCCGCTTCGAGTCGGTGGCGCGGGCCATCAGAGTCACTTTCCCCGCTGTCGGCTTCCTCCACTGGTACTCCCAGAATCGCCAGCAGTACGGTGTTGCCGCCCCGATCAGTTTCGCCGCGTCCCACATCTTGCCGCCATCGGTACTGACCTCGACCTTGGCCACGTCAGCTTCCCCGGCCCATGCCGCACCGAACACGCGGTACGGTTCCTCGGCTGGTATCGTCTCGCCGCTCATCGGCCGGGCAATCGCCGCCTTAACTGGAATGTCGGTGACCGGGGCGAGGGACCGTAGCCCCGACTCCTGCTTCCAGATCGAATACTGGAAGGTCTGAAAAAAACCGTGGAATGGCTTGTCGGTGACGACGATCCGAGTCAGCCATTTCACGGACGCCATCCCATACCAACCGGCCACTACAGCACGGACTGGATACCCGTGAGCCGGGGGCAATGCCTGGCCATTCATCTTGTAAGCCAGAAGTACCTCGGGCTGCCGGGCCTTAATCAGAGGCAGGCTCCGAGCATAGTGGATGACCCCGTGTGACTTCGGTGACGGATCGGTGATCTCGCCCCGGTCGGCTCCTTCCAGCACGACCTCGGTTGCGCCGTCCATCACCCCCGCCAGGTCAAGCAGGTCAGACAGGCGGACCCCGGTCCATTCTGCCGTGCCCACTGCCCCCAATTCCCACTGCACACCGACCTGATGTGTCTTCAAAAATCCCCGACCGTTACCCGAACATTCCATGAGTGCCGGCATGTTGTGAGCCGGCATCTTCAGGAGATCGTCGTAAGCGATCTTCAATGGCTTCGCGACGACTCCCTCGACACTTAGTCTCCATGACTTGGAATCGAGTGGGGGGACGCTGAAATGGTTCCGGACAAAGAACTGGTTGTTTGGGACCAGGAAAGAGTCGAGCGACCAGAACGGGTACTCCAGATTGTCTGGGCTCTCCTGCCGAGTGAGAAGTCCGGGGAGCCCATGGACTGACTCATCCGCTCGCGATGGCTGCCCGTTGACGACGCCTGCGGACACTCCGTCCAGCAGCGAGCGGGCGCTAAAGCCATCATCTCCAACTTGATCGATACGTTTCATAGGAACTTCGTTCACTACCGAGCAACCTGTCCGCTCGGGGTTATGCGTGCGAGCTGGTAAGTAGCATAAACTTCAAAGAACTGTCGCGCCCCGCGTGTTCGTGTCGCCGCTGCCAGCGTTGATGAACGCCATGCCGATCCCGATTAGGACGACGCCCGACCCGAGGAACGCAAGGTCCCAGATCAAGTGGTTTTCAGTTTCGGTGACGTGGTGAATATGCAATATATGATGATCGATTATCCCTTCGACGAGGTTGAACAGCCCCCAACCGAGCGACAAACCTCCCACCATCGTTCTTGTAGACCACGGGACATCTGACCGCTGGCCGGCACGCCAGAGCATGGCCAGCCCGGCAGCCGTCATGATCCAAGTCAGGACGTGAAACAGCCCGTCCCAGAACATGTTAATTTCCATGTTTACGACGAGCCGCTGCGGGTCCACGCCGGTCTTCGGGAAGTAGCCGGGGGCCGAGAGCATGTTGTGGAATTGGAGCAGTTGGTGAAACACGATGCCGTCAACGAACCCGCCCATCCCGATGCCCAGCAGCGTGGCAGCGGCGATCAGCGGACGGCGGTCGACTTGCCCTGGCGTTTGCATGAGGAATCTCCCGTTCTCCGAGTGACTGCTGTTGTGGGCCTCAATCCGCCTGCGGACACGACACCCGACTCGCGCACTTCGTCGCTTCAGATCGCCCCCGCTCGAAGCAGGGGGGACCGAAATAGATCAGGGCGACAATGCCGGCAAATATGGGGAACGGGGCCAGCGTGGCAGCGACCCTCGGCCAGAAGTTGCCGTCGAAGATCCCTTCCCGAACCTCGTTCACTCCGGACGACCCGCCGTCGCAGAATGGGCAGGCCATCGCCTCCGTGGCGAACACGGCCGCCAACATCAATGGGCCAAGTGTCACGAGGACCAGTCGGGCCCGAAGCGTGATAGGTCGCATCAGTGGCTCCCGAGAAATAGGTACGCGGTCATCACCATCCCGATGGCAGCCACCAGTAGCGTCACGGCGACCCCCATTGACCAAATTGTCGTTCGGTAAGGCTCCCCGCACTCCAGTCGCCGCAGCAGACTGATGTGTTGCACCGCAGCGCCAACGTTGACCACGATCCCCAGGACGACCATGCCGCCGCCGATCCAGAGCGACAGCCCCGACGAGGTGTCCGGTGCAGGCCCGGTTGCGGAGATTTCATGAAGGAAAAGCCCAACCCGAGCGACCACAAAGCCGAAGCCCATCAAGGCCAG
>JAWXBB010000340.1:0-12452 GCA_034439795.1 Planctomycetaceae bacterium
CTCCAGCGGGGCGATCTCATCCAGCTTGCCGGCGGCGGCGGCGTACAGCACCTCGGCGAGATCGGACTTGAGCCGCATCAACACCGCCTGCGTCTCGGGGTCGCCGAAGCGGACGTTGTACTCCAGCACTTTCGGGCCTTGATTCGTGATCATCAGTCCGGCGTACAGGCAGCCGCGGAAGTTGCGGTTCTCCTTCCGCATTTCGTGGACGGTGGGGATGAGGATCTTTTCGACGACGGTGTCGATCATGTCCGGCGTGATGACCGGCGTCGGGCTATACGAACCCATCCCGCCGGTGTTGGGGCCGGCGTCGTCGTCGAAGGCGGCCTTGTGATCCTGGGCGGCTTCCAGCGGGACAATCGTGTGGCCGTCGACGAGCGCCAGCAGGCTCGCCTCCTGGCCTTCGAGCCGTTCCTCGATGACGATCCGTTCGCCGGCCGCTCCAAACGCCTTCTGCAGCAGCATCTGCTTGACGGCGTTGCGGGCTTCCGCCTTCGTCGAGCAGACGACAACGCCTTTGCCCGCGGCGAGGCCGTCGGCCTTCACGACCATCCGCTCGCTGGTTCGCTCGTCGATGTAGCTCTGCGCCTCGGCGGCGTTTGTGAAGACGCGGAAGTCGGCCGTGGGAATATTCGCCTTCTTCATCAGTTCCTTGGCGAACTTCTTGCTCCCCTCCAGCTCGGCCGCTTTGCGTGTCGGGCCGAAGACTTTGAGGCCAGCCTTGAGCAGCTCGTCGGTCACACCGGCGACCAGCGGGGCCTCGGGGCCGACGATGACGAGGTCGATTTTCTCCGTGGTCGCGAACTTCACCAGCTTGGGAATGTCGGTCGCGGCGATGTCGACGTTGACGCCGTCCACCGCCGTGCCGGCATTGCCCGGCGCACAGTACACCGCGGTCACCTTGGGCGACTGCTTGAGCTTCCAGACCAGCGTATGTTCGCGGCCCCCTTGGCCGATGACCAGAATGCGCATGAACGGAATTCCACTAGGTGCAGGTTGGGGTGCCATGCTTGCAGCCTTGGGCAAGCATGTCTTCATCGAACAACCGGAAAAGTCACATGCTTGCCCAGAGCTGCAAGCATGGCACCCAATCGTGACGCACGTTGGCCGTCGCAACCTGCCACTATACCGATCTCGGGGCAACGACTGTAGCGACTTGTTGGAGTCCAGCCTTTAGGCTGTTCTTCACGATGGGGAAGAGAAAACCAAAGCACAGCCTAAAGGCTGGACTCCAACGGGAAGTCCGTTGCGTGTGCGAAATTCCGGGCGGTATAGTCACGGCTGCGAACCCTCGCACTGCGGCGATTGTCGTCGCGGTCGAGTCGGTATGTCGAGCGAGCCAGGGTGATGGCACCCGTCGGCCGCAGTCTGCAGAAGGACGGAAAACGTGTTCGGAACGATGGCCGTTGTCGGCGCCACCGGAGCGGTGGGCCGGATCATGATCCGACTGTTGGAAGAACGGCCGGACCTCGCCAAAACGTATCGCTTCCTGGCCTCCGCCCGGTCGGCGGGATCGAAAATCCAGTTCAAGGGCCGCGAATACACGATTGAAGAACTGACGGCCGCCGCGTTCCAGGGGGTGGATCTCGTCATCGCCAGCACGCCCGATGAGATCGCCGCCGAGTACCTCCCCGCCGCCGTCGCTGCCGGGTGCAGGGTGATCGACGAGTCCGGTTACTTCCGGATGAAGCCCGACGTGGCGCTGGTCATTCCGGAGATCAACCCGCAGGCGGCGCTGTCGGCGAAGGGGATCATCGCCAGCCCGAACTGTTCGACCACGCAGATGGTGATGTGCCTCAAGCCGCTGCACGACGCCGCGAAGGTGAAGCGGGTCGTCGTCAGCACGTACCAGGCCGTCAGCGGGGCCGGCGTGCAGGGGACGGAAGACCTCGTCGAAGGGACCAAGGCCCATCTGGACGGGCGGCCGTATCAGCAGCAGGCGTTCCAGTCGCCGATTCCGTTCAACGCCATCCCGCAGATCGGCAGCTTCCAGGAGGACGGCTACACCAGCGAAGAGCTGAAGATGGTCTACGAGACCCGCAAGATTCTCGGCGATGAATCGATCCAGATCTGCGCAACGTGCGTCCGCATTCCGGTCGCGAACTGCCACAGCGAGACCGTGCTGGTCGAGACCGAACGCCCCGTCAGTCCGGCCGAAGCCCGCGAACTGTTCGCGAAGTTCCCCGGCATCAAAGTCGTCGACGAGCCAACAAACGGCGGCTACCCGATGCCGCACACCTCGACCGATAGCGACCTGGTGTTCGTGGGCCGCATCCGCAAGGATCTGTCGAGCCCCAACGGCCTGACGTTCTGGTGCGTCAGCGACAACCTCCGCAAGGGGGCCGCGACCAACGCCGTGCAGATTGCAGAGTTGCTGGCGAAGCATCAGAAATGATCTCTTGATCTTGTCCCCTCTCCCGCGCTTCGTGGGAGAGGGTTAGGGTGAGGGTGACTTTCTCTTGATCTCCGAAATCAGAAAACCAAAACACCCTCACCCCCAACCCCTCTCCCAGCGAAGCGCCGGGCGAGGGGAGTGAGTTGACCCAGTCGATTACCGTCCACAATTGCGAGCCTTTTCCATGCAACCCTTCCAATACCGCAGCGGCGAACTCTGTTGCGAAGACGTCCCCGTCAGCCGGCTGGCCGAGGAGTTCGGCACGCCGCTGTGGGTCTACTCCAAGGCGTTTTTGCTGCACCAACTGCGGCAGATTCAGGAGGCCTTCGCCGCCTGCCAGCCGGTGCTGTGCTACTCGGTGAAGGCAAACTCGAACCTCGGCATCCTGAAGACGATGGCCGACGTGGGGGCGAGCTTCGACGTCGTCTCCGGCGGCGAGCTGTACCGCGTGAAAGCCGCCGGGGCGGACACCACGAAGGTCGTGTTCGCCGGCGTCGGCAAGACGGATGACGAAATCCGGTTCGCGCTGGAATCGAACATCCTGATGTTCGACGTGGAGAGCGAGGGCGAGCTCGACGCCATCGCCGCGGTCGCCGGGGGGATGAACGTCGTCGCGCCGGTGGCATTGCGGCTCAATCCCGACATCGACGCCAGGACGCACGCCAAGACCACGACCGGCAAAAAGGGGAACAAGTTCGGCATGGACATCGAGCGCTTCCAGCAGCTCGCCGACAAAGTCCTCGCCGACAAGCGGCTCAAGCTGTGCGGCATCCACATGCACCTCGGCTCGCCGATTCTGACGACCGAGCCGTATGCCGAGGCGGCGAAGAAGGCGATCGACGTCGTCCGCACGCTCCGCCAGAACGGGCACGACATCCAGTGGATCAACCTCGGCGGCGGCTTCGGCATCAGCTATCGCGGCAACGAGGGTCCGCCGGCCCAGGCGTATGCCGACGTCATCGTCCCCGCCGTCAAGGAGGCCGGCTGCCGATTGGCCCTCGAACCGGGCCGGTTCATCGTCGGCAACTCGGCAATCCTCGTCAGCCGCGTGGTCTACACGAAGGATGAGGGGGGCAAGCACTTCATCATCCAGGACGGGGCGATGAACGACCTCATCCGCCCGGCGATGTACGATTCCTTCCACCGCATGTGGCCGGTCAAGCCCACAGTGGACATGCCCGCCGAAGTCGAAGGGGAACTCGCCGGTTGCCGGAAGTCGGACGTCGTCGGCCCGATCTGCGAGTCGGGCGACTTCTTCGCCAAGGACCGCTACCTCCCGCCGATGCAGCGGGGCGACCTGCTGGCCATCTTCAGCGCCGGCGCCTACGGCACCGCCATGAGCAGCAACTACAACTCCCGCCCCCGCGCGTGCGAAGTCCTGATCGACGGCGGCAAGGTGACCGTCATCCGCCGGAGGGAGACGTACGCGGACCTCATCAAGCACGAGTTGCCGGAAGGGTGATTCGCCGTCACTTCGCGAGAGGGCGCGGACCGGAGCCGTCCCCAACCAGACGGCCAGCCCCCACAGCAGCAGCGAGCATGTCCCGCGCAACTGCCGCCGCCGCAGCCGGCTGTGCATCCGCCGGATGTCGGCCACGGTCCGCCGCGACCACGCCCGGGCCGGCAACCCGGCCGCGAGCCGCAACCTGGTCCAGCTTCCGCAGAACCGAGCGACCGTCCCCGGCGCGACGCCGGTTTCGCGACAGAACTGGACCAGCGTGACCTGCTGTCCCACCCGGAAGGCCAGTTCGCGCAGCTCCGCGACCAGATAGTCCGCGACCGTCATGATGGATTCCCCGCACCAGTCGTCCCCTGACCCGAAGCCGCGCCGTCAACGACCGCGGTGATCTTCGCGTCTCTTACCCTATTGGGAAATGTTGCGCGGATTTTTGGGAGGCGAGCCGGGAGCGTGAGCGACCGGAGTTCCTCGACGCGAAGACAAACTCCGGTCGCTGACGCTCCCGGCTCGCCTAACTTAATGCGCTCGCCAGTCTTGCAAAGCGTCCGAAGACACGGCCGACACGGCCGTGGCACACGAGCGAGCGCGACCGTATGCTGTCTTCGTGTGCCACGGCTGTGTCAGCCCGCACTGTCGCTTCGCAGGACGAGCAGTTCACTCGACCGGGGCACCCGGCACGAGTTGCCGGAGGGGTGACCGCAACCTGGAGGACGCATGAGTCTATTCGCGACTGCTCGATCAAGATGGTTCGACCACATGCAAGGCGGTGCGGTTGCCTTTCTGAACCGGGATACATCTAAGGCCGTCGAAGAGTATTGTCACGCTGTCCAATTGGCGGAAGCGCATTCCCTCGGCGACGAATGCCTGGCCGGGAGCATCGAGAGGTTGGTCCATGCGAGACGCACTGCTCAACCGGAGTCGGATGTTTCGGGATTACAGCAACGGGCAACAGAATTGCGAACCCGGCTGACGTTGGAAACAGATCGTCGACTCGCGGAGACTGTGGCTGCCAAAGGATCACAGCATCCTGATGTCGCCGAGTGTTTGTCACGTTGTGCGTTTCAGAGTTTGGTGATTGGCGATGCTGAAAAGGCCATCGCTCTTCACAAACAAGCTTTGTCTATTCGCCGGAATGCCTTCGGTGAGCTGCACTTCGAAGTGGCGAACACACTGACGATCATCGCGGGGGTCTACTCCTTGCGCCTGCGGAACGAAGAGGCTGCCGCAGCACTCTGTGAACAGGCCGTCGCGATTCTTGAAAAACTGTATGAGGCGCTCGACGCTTCAGACAGTTCGTCAAAGAACATCGCCATGAGCCTCAAAGGAAATTTGGAGAATCTCGCTACAGACGCATTTCGTCGTGGCGATTTCAACCGTGCCGAGCAGATCTATCGCCGCATTATGGAGATCTTGGTTCAGACCTGCGAACCGGGGCAGTGTCAACTCCCCTGCAATGCGCCAATCTTCGTCAAGGTGCTGATCCATCAACGCAAGTTTGACGAGGCAGAATCAATTCTGGAGATGGCGCGGAAACGGGGCCTTCTGGAGAAGGGTTATCTAGCCCCGAAGTACCAAGAAGCGCTTGCTGAGCTATACCAGGCAACTGGCCAAGCACCTGCTGCACAGTGATCACCACGCCGACCGCGACGAGACACCCTATCCCGAACAGAAACTCCCGGTCGCGCCAGCGGAATGTGTTCCAGCCGTGCCACGTGTAGCGCGCGGCGAGAATGCCGCAGCCGCACGCGATCTTGAATGCCCACAACCACAGCGGTATCACACCCCCGTGGCCAATCTCCAGCAGATCGGTCACACCGAATGCCACAAAGGCAGCGGTCGCCAACATGACCGCGGCTCGCTGTTGGGGAGATGAACGGGTCGTGCGACACACAATTACCGCCGCGACGACGCACCACAACCCGGCTTCGATGGCGTTAAACGTGTTGTACCAGTCCATGCGACTGGCAACGCGAGCGGCGGAAGAGATTCCACCGGGACCGCTCCGGTCGCTCACGCTCCCGGCTCGCCTAGCCCGCCTGCAACGTCAGCTCGTCCAGTTCGTCCATCAGGTCCAACTGGCACACGTCGTCGATCGAATCGACGACGTAATGCGGACCGTAGGCGTAGTGGGTCAGTTCGTCGCGGCTCGTGCTGCCGGTGAGGACCAGCACGGTGCGGTAGCCCATCTGGATGCCGCCGAGGATGTCGGTCTCCATCGTGTCGCCGACCATCACCACTTCATCGGTTGAGAGGCCCAGCGCTTTGCGGGCTGCCCGCATCATCACCGGGCTGGGTTTGCCGACGCTGAAGGCTTTCACTCCCGTCGCCGATTCCAGCATGGCGACAAACGCCCCGCAGCCGGGCCGCAAACCCTGTTGCGTCGGGCAGTTCGGGTCGAGATTCGTGGCGATCAGCTTCGCCCCGCCCAGCACGTGGCGGACGGCGACCTCCATCATCTCCAGATTCAGCGTGCGGCCTTCGCCGACGACGACGTAATCGGGATCGTGGTCCACGATGGAGTAGCCCACGTCGTACAGCGCCTGCAACAGGCCCCCCTCGCCGATGACGTACGCCGTGCCGTTCGGCTGCTGCCGGGCCAGGAACTGCGCGGTGGCCATGGCGCAGGTGTAGATGTCCTCCTCGCAGGCGTCGATGCCGATGCGGCACAGTTTCGTCGCGACATCGCGCCGGGTGCGCTGGCTGTTATTGGTGAGGAACAGGAACGGAATGCCGCGTTCGCGCAGGTTCGCGATGAAGCGGTCCGCTCCGGGAATGACCTCGCTGCCGCGATAAATCACGCCATCCATGTCGATCAGAAAGCCGAGAGCCATTTCACTTCCCAACAGAGACGCGTACTCCGAGCGCGTTCACAAGACGGGGAAGCAGTTACGCAATCGCTGTGCCGTTGGCCGGCGAGGAAACGGCGAACCGTGCGTATTCGCCTTGATTGACAGGCAAAACGCGAGTTACAACGCGACGGACGGACAGTGGGTGAAACGCGGATGTGCCTGAGATGTCAGCATGCGGACACGATTGTTGCGGTGCAGGACTACACCTTCATTCTGTTGGAATCGCGACGTAGCCGCAGGAACTGAGACACCGTCTGACCAACCAGACTCGCAATGCTCAGCGAATGGACTGAGGTCATTTCGGGTGATACGCTGGCAGATAGGTTGCCGTCATTTAAGGGCGCCTCCCGAAGCTCAACCGAACAACCGTCCTGACCATTGAAAGTCGCCGATGCGGCTTTATTTGGATGCCTGTTGCCTGAATCGTCCGTTCGACGATCAAAGTCAGTTGCGCGTGCGACTAGAGGCCGAGGCGATTCGCACGATTTTTCAGCTGTGCACTGAGGGCCTTCATCAATGGATCGGCAGCGCCGTGTTACTCATGGAACTGGGGCGAACGCCGGATGAACAGCGGCGTCAACGGACCACCGATCTGCTGGAATTGGCGGACGTGTTGGCGGAATCTGATCCGGCGGATCGCGCACGAGCTCGCGAACTGGCGTTGCTCGGGTTCGGCGATTTCGATGCGGCTCATCTTGCGACGGCCGAGCGTTTGGCTTGTGATGTGTTTCTGACGACCGATGATCGATTGATCAAAAAGGCACATTCGCTCGCCCCGGCGCTGCTCCGGATTCGAGCGATGAACCCGTTATCGTGGTTGCAGGAGATCGACGTATGACGACCTTGGAAACTCCTACGGCGGAGATTCTGGAGCGGGGCTACCGCGCGCTGTTGCGCGAACTCGGTCCAGCCGGATTTATTCAGTTCGTGCAGCACTTCGAGAAGGGAACGGGCGACTATACCGCCGACCGGCATCGCTGGCTGACCCAGAGCGTGGATGAGATTTTCAACATGCTGGAGTCCAAGGCCGTGCAGCCGGGTGACGCCCCGTAATTCGGCATTCATCCAGTCACGCGGCCTCAGACTTGCCGGACTTCGCGCCGATTTCGTAGCAGCGCTCGTGATGACGACGGCAGCGGCGGACGACGTACGACCTGCGGCCGATCGGCAGCCACAGCGCGATCTCTTCCCCGGAATACAACGGGCCTTCGTGCAGGAAGGCGATGCCGTTCCGGGAAAGGTTCTTGCACAAGACGACGAACGGCTCGGCCTCGCGTTTCAAGGCCGGCAGGTTGCCTTGGCATTCCAGAATAGCAGGCGTCAGAAAATGAAGCCTGGCGAACCGCCGCCGTTCGTCGGTGTGGACGGTCGAAAGCACCTCGCCATGCCTGGCCTGCAGCGCCCGATACCAGCCGGGCACTTCCACGCGGCACGTGAGTGTTTGCAACAGGCCGTCTAGTTCCGACAGATCGCCGCCTGGAAGCATCGGAACAGCTCCGGTTCAAATTTGTCGGCCATGCGATTGTGCATCAGGTCAAACGCCGTCGCTCGGCTCATCGCGACACGGTACGGGCGGTTGGCCGTCAGAGCCTCGAAGACATCGGCGACGGCACAGATCCGCGCCCAGGGATGAATCTCGTCCCCGACGCTCCCCACGGGATAACCGCCGCCGCGGAAGTCCTCGTGGTGCTGATAGACCATCATCAGTTGGCCCCACGTCAAATCTTCCCTGTGGCAGAGTTGCTGAAAACCCGCGCCGGGGTGCCGTTTGACGATGGCGAACTCGTCGTCGTCGAGGCGGCCGTTCTTGTTCAGGATCTTCTCCGGGACCTGCAGCTTGCCGAGGTCGTGCAGCAGCCCGCCCGCGGCGATGAGCCGCAGGTCGTCCAGCGGCAGTTTGAGCTCCCAGGCGAGCAGAACGCTGAAGTAAGTGACGTTGGCGGAATGCGTGAAGGTGTGATAGTCGTGATACATCACGCTGAGCAAATCGCCGGCGGCAGCGTCGGTACGGCAGATCATCTGTACGGTCTGACTGGCGAGGGCCTGCGCCGAGTTCACGATCTGGCCGGCATCGCCGCGTGCGAAATCCTCCTGCAGGACGTTGCGGACGACTTCGTTCAGCCCGCCCATCCGCTCGCGGATCGGCAACGATTCGTCGGCGAGCACGCTGTCGAGCTGCGTGCGCAGGTAGGTTCGATACTGCTGCATGTCGCTGCCGGCGACGTACAGCCGCGTGAGGCCCTGCTGAACCAGGCGTTCGCGGTCTTCGAGCTCGAACGGGAAGTTGGCGTCGCGGTACAGGCGGTACTGGCCGCCGTCATGCTTGAAGAGCGAGAAGGGCGTCACCGTCGCCGGGACGAGAGTCGCCACGGCCACCGGGATGTAGGCGTCGTCTTGGTCCGCATTCGTTGTCATCGGCGTACAGCCACCAAAAAACATTCCGACCAAACGTCGGCGGAATCAAACACGCTGGCGGGACATCCATTCTTCCAAAACTGGAGCTGAGATTTCACCCTATGAATGATCGTCCGTCGAGGAAACGACACTCTGCCAAATTCGCGGCGACCGGCACTTTTGGAGCGAGTCGCAGATTCGCAAGGGCTTTGAACATCAGGGATTGACAAGTCCATCAAAAAGAATCGCCGGTATTTCTACTATTTTTCCAGCACGGAATGTCGAAGCCCACGGGTTGCAACCCGTGGGCTTGAATTTACGACGTATCGAACGCAATTCCCCATCACTTCAGCGCCGCCAGCCCCGCGGCGGAGACCTGGGCGTCTTCGGTGGCCTTCACGCCCGAGACGCCGATCGCGCCGATGAGCTTGCCATCAACGAGAATCGGCAGGCCCCCTTCGATGGGGAGGGCCTTCGGCAGCCTGAGCACCCGCAGACTCGTGCCGCCGTCTTTGAGCGTGTCCTCGAACGCCTTCGTCGGGCGGCGGAACAGGGCCGAGGTCTTCGCCTTTTCGAGGGCGACTTCGATGCTGCCCAACTGCGTGTTCTCCAGCCGCTGAAACAGCACGAGATGCCCGCCGGCGTCGACGATGGCGATCGCCACCGGCCAGTTCTGCTTGGTCGCCTCCGCCTCCGCCGCGGCCATCACCTTGCGGGCCTGGGCGAGCGTGATCGGCGCCCCGTAGGGAATGGGTTCCTGCGCCGTCGCCACCGACGACGCACAGGCGACGAGACCAACACAGCAGACAACCAGCAGGCGAATCATGGCGTGAGCTTTCTGAAGTCAGAGTCGGGAACGGAGAATTGGCAAACCCGTGGCCATATTCTTCAACGGGCGGCCAGCGCGGTCAACGGATTGTCGCACGGCCGTCCGGAAGATGATATCGTCACCGCGGAGGTTTGACCGTGCGGAGCGAAGCGTTGCACATCGCCATCATCGGTTGCGGGCGCATGGGGCGGCACCATGCGGAGTTGATTGCGCGGGACGGGCGCAGCCGTGTGGTAGCGGTGTTCGATCCGCTTGCGGAGACGGCTCAATGCCTCGTCGCGGACACCGCGCCGACGGCTGAGATCGCGGCGTTGTGGGAAGCTGTCCTGCAGCGCGACGGCATCGACGGCGTCATTCTCTGCACGCCGACGGCGGAGCACTTCATGCAGTGCCAAGCGGCGCTGGAGCGCGGGTGGCACGTGCTGTGCGAGAAGCCGCTCGCAAGGACGGCGGAGGAGATTCAATCGCTGATCGCACTCGGGCGGCAGCACCGCGAACGGGGGCGGGCGTTTTCCGTTGGCTATCAGCGGCGGCATTGGGGCACGTGCCGGACGCTGCGGAAGCTGGTGCAGTCGGGGCGCTACGGGGCGGTGCGGGCCGTCAGTCTGCATGCGGTGGAGAATTGGCAATCCACGATCGCCGGCACGTGGCGCGACGATCCGGTGCAGAACCCCGGCGGGTTCATCGGCGATGCGGGAAGCCACAAGCTCGACATTTTGGGATACATCACCGGCTTGCCGCCGCGGGAAGTGTTTGCCCGCAGCGATTGTCGCGGCAGCCGGGTGGAGATCGTGGCGAGCGTGTCGGCGGTGTTCGGCGACGACGTGCCGGTGACGATGGACTTCATCGGCGACGGACACCGTCTGGCGGAGGATCTGCACATTCATCTCGCCGACGCGGATTTGGTGCTGCGCGACAACGCGCTGTACGTCGTCGAACGGAACGAGTTGCGGCCACTGTCAGCCGACGAACCGCACGGCGAGCCGGTGACCGGGTGGCTGGATGCGATTCTGAACGGCGCGGAGAACCTCGCCCCGCCGGAGTGCGCGTGGCCGGTGTGGCAGTTGACGGCGGCGATTCGGGAGTCGGCACGGACGGGGATGTCTGTGCGGATTACAGATTGAGAGTCGCGCGACGTGCGCCCAGGGATGGCTATCCCTGGGCTTCTTTTGTGTGAATCATCACGAGCTGCGTTTGCGGAACGCGGCGTTCGCGCGGTGCGCGCCCGCGGCGGCTTGCACGCCGGCTTCCACGGGACACGCGGGGTCTTTGCGGCTGCGGACGCTGTCCACCCAGTTCTGCAAGTGGTACAGGCCGCAGTTGACCTCCTCGTAGAAGTCGGCGCCACGCACCGGATTCGGCGAATCGAACCGCGATTTCGCCTCGACCTTGCTCCCCTTCTGCGGGACGAGTTGGTAGCTGCCGCGGTCGCAAATCAATGTCGCCTCTGTGCCCATCAGGACCAGTTCCGCCCGGCCGTGGTGGCTGACGAACGTCCCCTCGAAGTGCGCTTCCGGGCCTTCGGGGCCGAAGTCGAGCAGCGTCTGGATGGTGTCGGGGGTCTCCCACACCCCCTGTGCGGCGAACTGATGGCCGATGGTCACCGCGGACTGCACGTCGGGGAGTGCGAGCAGCCAGTTGGCGGTGTCGAGCCAGTGGACCATCAGGTCGGTGAGGATGCCGCCGCCAAAGTCCCAGAACCAGCGCCAGTTCGTCAAACGGTACTCGTCGAACGGCTGCTGCGGGGCGTTGCCGAGGAACAAGTCCCAGCGGACGGTCTTGGGGTCGATGTTGTACTTGGTCTTGGTCCACCGGGGCGTGTTGCGGTTCCACGACATGTGGACTTTGTGGACCTTGCCAAGCTGTCCCGCATCGACGAGCCGCTTGGCTTCGATGAGGTGCGGCATGCTGCGCTGCTGCGTCCCCACCTGCACGATGCGGTTCGCCTTGCGGACGGCGTCGATCACCCCCTGCCCTTCCTCCACGGAATGCGTCAGCGGCTTCTCGACGTACACGTCCTTCCCCGCCTGGCACGCGGCGATGGTCATCGGCACGTGCCAGTGATCGGGCGCGGCGATCAGCACGGCGTCGACGTCGCTGCGGTCGAGCACGCGGCGGAATTCGATTTCGTCGAACGCCTTCGGGTCAGCGAGCTTCTTCGCCTCCGCCCGGCGGGCGTCCCAGATGTCGCACACGCCGGCGATCCGCACGCCAGAGATCGTCGCCAACCGCTCCATCAAATGCTTGCACCGCCCGCCCGTGCCGATGCAGGCGACGTTGAGCGTGTCGTTGGCGAAGAACCCGCGGGTGGTTTCGGGGGTCATCGCCAGTGCGGTGGAAGCGGCGAGCAGACCGAGACATTCGCGGCGGGTGATGGAGGGCATGACGGGTTCTCCGTAAAGAATGTGTGCAATGTGTCATCGCAAAGAAGCCCAGGGATAGCTATCCCTGGGCTTCCGCGAGTCAAAAGTGTTTAGCCCAGGATCATCACACGACCTTCGTGACGCCCGGCGTGGCAATCGGGTA
>JAWXBB010000341.1:0-8257 GCA_034439795.1 Planctomycetaceae bacterium
AGCGGGTCTCGACGGCGACGCGCGACCCTTGCGGATCGAGTTGCACGCGCGTCACCCGGAAGCCGTTTGCGGGGATGGCTTTCGTGGCGGCGATCGCCGGGGCCAGCCATTCGCGATCCGGTTGGGCCGCGATCTTGGGGCGAGCGCCGTCGGACAACAGATCCTGCAGCACGGAGTCGACCTGCTGCTTGAGCAGTTTCTGGAAAACGGCGGACAGGTCGGGCTTCTGGTCGCTGCCGGTGCGGATGAGCGTGTCGCCGGTTCCCTGAAAGTCGACCGGTTGCCGGTACGTGTACTCCAGCACGGCGAGCCGGGCGGCCCATTCGCGGTCAGTTTGCGGTCGGGCGGGCAACCGGCCGGAGAGGTCGGGGGTCGGGCCGTCGAGCTTGATCTTCTGCTTCACGAGTTCGATGCGGAGGGCGTTGACATCGCGGGTTTCGACGTCGGCCCAGTCTTCGTTCCAGGCCAGCAACGCGAGACGCTGCCGATCCGGGCTGGCCGAGGTTACCTTGGAGACGGCGCTGTTCGGCAGATCAATCACCAGGAACGGCGAGAGTTTCGGCTCCTCGGCGGCGAGTTGCTTGTCGAGTCGGGCCACTTCCTCCTTGAGGAAGAACACATACCGCGGGGCCTCCGGCGGCGTTTCCAGCAGGGCCTTCAACCGATCCCGGGTCTGCGTCCAAGCGTCTTTCTGGGCAGTCCGATCTGCGGCGTCGTATTGGGCGAACAGCGCGGGGTTCGCCTTCTCCAGCCAGCTTCGCGACACGGCAATGGACGTGGCCCCATCGGGTTGTCGGCCGAGAATCGCCCCCCGCAGTGAGCGGCCCGTTTTCAGCGCAACGACATCCACAGCCAGTTGCGATGTGGGGACCGATTTGGATGGCGGCTGGGCGATAACGAGCACAGGGGCGAATAGCAAGCCGGCGATGGAAACCGTCAGCGTACGCAGCATGTCGCTGGACTCCCGGATGGCATGAGACGATGGTCTCTCCACGACAACGCTAACGCGGCAGGAAAACAACAGTGCGGCACAAAATCGGCGGCCACTGGGCGTGCGTCTCGATTTCTGGGTGGCTTTGATGCCCGGTCCCCTCGCCCCCGCTTCGGGGGAGAGGGTTAGGGTGAGGGGGCCGAGTGCTTCACAGGACAACGACCGCCAGAAACACCAACCCGAAGTGTAAGCGAGGGCGGGCGCTCGCCCTCGCTTACGCTTCGGGTTAGTGCTAGACACGACAGGGAACGTTCGCCCCCTCACCCCGACCCTCTCCCCCGAAGCGGGGGCGAGGGGGCCGGAGGGGAATGCCACCCAGAATTGAAATGCACACCCACGGCAACTTCATCGCCCCTTGTAAACCAGCACCGGGTGCAGTTCGCGCACAATTCGGATCAGATCGCGTTGAGCCCGCAGCACCGTCCGCAGATCTTTGTAGGCCGCCGGGGCCTCTTCGCGCAGGTCGTCGGCGTAGCGGCGGTCGAACCAGACGTGTCCCATTTCGCGGAGCAGCTCGCGGCGCGACCGTTGCCGCGCGGCGGTCCGGGTCAACTTGCGACCGGCTCCGTGCGAGCAGGTCCGCAGCGCGGCGTCGCAGCCGCGGCCGGTCACGTGGACGCTGGTCGTGCCCATCGAACCGGGGATCATGCCGGGCTGGCCCTCGTCGGCGGGCATCGCCCCCTTGCGATGGACCCACACCGCTTCGCCGTGGTGCTGTTCGCGGGCCACGTGGTTGTGATCGCAATGAATCAGCGTCGACCAATCCAGCGTGATGTCGTGTGTGTGCAGTAACGATTCCATCGCTTGAGCCATGCAATGCCGATTCGCCGCGGCATACCGTCTGGCCCACTCGACATCGTTCAGATACGCCTGTCCCGAAGTCTCATTTGCGGCCAGTCCGGGCAAGCCGCCGCGGTCGGTGCATTGTCGCTGATGATGCTCCGTGATCGCCTGTCCGATGCCGCGCGAGCCGCTGTGAATCATCAGCCACAGGCGATCCTTGGCGTCGCGTTGCAGCTCGACGAAATGATTGCCGCGACCGAGCGTGCCCAACTGGACGGCGCCATCGCGCAGCTTCAATCGCTCCAGTCGGTCGGCGCTCAACAGCCCATCGCGCAACTCGGATGACATCTCTTGCGGGCAACGGTGCTTGTTGACGGGAATGCGATCGTACAATTCCGACAGAAGTTCGGCGGCTCGCTCGGGCGAGGCCAGGAAGTCGGCTTCGGCGTTGACGGCGACGGCCAACATGCCGCAGCCGATGTCCCCGCCGACCGCCGCCGGGTACACGCAGTCCGTCGTCGCCAAGGCGACGCCGACACAGACATCGGCCGCCAGATGCACATCCGGCAGCACGGCGACGGCGCGCGCGTCGGGCAATCGCCGCAGGCGGTCGATCACCCGTTGCACTTCGGTCGACAGCGGTTCAGCCAGCCACATCGCGACGGAACATGCCGCCGAGGGTTCATTCATGGGGATGTCCCCCCGATTGCAACGGATCGGATCGCAGGGAGGCTTCGGTCACCACGCGGAACGACAACGACGGCGCCTTGCGGCGCGTAATTGCCGCCGCGACGGCCGAACGCAACCGGCCCTGACAGCGGACCAGCTCGGCGTGCAGTTGCTGCAACTCGGCGGCTGAGGCGGCGTCGCGCACGGCGACCGTCACCAGCAGTTGCGTGGCGTCGGGAGCCGGTTCGACGGACTGCACGTGGGACATCTGCTGCAGCGCGTGCGAGCACGCTTCGCAGAGGGCGAACTCGAGCGCCCGCAGCACCTGGGCGCAGAGCTGCCAGGTCTTGCGGTCGGGTTTGTGGTCGGAACGACCGGGGGAGCGCGTGGCGGGCGGCAGGCCGTCTTCGGGGCCGGGTTCGCCGCACAGCGCGCGCAGAATCGACTCGGAACGGGACGAGCGTTTCATGGGAACCTGTGATGTTTGGCTGAGGCGGACTGGCCGCGCGCACGATGAGCGCGGCCGGGAAGAAGGCGCTCGCCGAGAGAGCGAGCGCGGCAGCACGACGTCAGCATGAAGGCATGACGGGCCGACCGGGTGTCCGCTGGGGACCAGAATCCACAGGCCACGCTGTGGCGGCTACGAGATCGCGCGGAGACGCCGGTTCAGAATCGTCATGCGGAAGTGAGAAGCACGCATGGGGGTCTCCTTTCTCGAAGGCGATCCGGAGGAACGGGGCGATGTGCGAGACGCGGCTCGCTGGCCCCGTTAATGACACCAACGCCGCAACGCGGGTTCGCGCGGCGGCGTCGGTGGTGTCATTGGATACGAACGCAGGACCGGTTAGTTGATCAGTCGCGGGGGCGTGTAATAGGTGTCCGGGCCGATGGTTGTCCCGCCGCGGACGACGCTCTTGGAGACGAACGGCGCCGGTTGGATGATCACCTGTTTCGAGCCGCCGGTCAACTTGACGTGCATGATGCGGATGCCGACGAACTTTGGCACCGTATACATGGCATTGTTGCCGGGACCGGAGACCGCCGAGAACAGCGGCATCAGTCGCGGCCGGCCTTTGATGGTTTCCAGTTCGGCTTTGATGCCGGCGGAGATGCCCGTGTCGCCGTTCAGCGTCAGGTCGCCTTCATCGGTTCGCAACACGCCGTCGAAGAAGCTCAGATCGTAGGCGTTGAGGCCGTACAGAATCTGCCGCTTGAGGTCGACGGTGCTGTTGTTGGGGCTGCCGAGATCGACGGTCCCGCGGTTGCCTGGGGGAAGCGCGCCATTGCCGTAGGGGTAGAGATCGACTTCCAGGATGCCGTCGCTGCCCGCGGTGACGGCGCCCGTGCCGGAATCGTAATGATAGTTGTCGCTGCCGACGCCGTTCAGCAGTGCGGTCCAGGTGGGGACGTCCAGGGCGATGGGCAGGACTTCGATGGTGTCGGAGCTGTCTTCGCCGATCTGGAAGCCGACGCCCGGGAGGAGCGCCGCAGTGGCTTCGGTGTTGATGGACAGATTGTCGATGCCCAGCACCGGGGCGAACATCAGGTCGAGCGGCCGGTCGCCGCCGAGGGAGCCGCTGGCATCGCGGCGGGAGGTGATCCGAATGGCATTGTAGGGGAACACGTCCCAGGTCGTCGTCCAGCGCTTCGTGTCGGGATTCCAGACGGCCTGCCCGAACGTGACGTCGCTGGCGGCGTTCAGATAGGTGCCCGCCTGATCGCCGTTCTTGTTGTCGCCGGCGACGGACAACGCTGCGGACGTCGCCAGCGACTCGGTTTCCGCCAGGGTGTTGACCGGCTGCGGACCGAGGCCGTCGGGCAGCTCCAGGCAGGCTCCGAGGGCGGCGCCGTCGGAGGCGATCTGCAACTGCGTCTTGGTCAGGGCCACGTAGCCCATGTCCACCGAGAACGCCACCATCGCGAAAATGATGACCAGCACCGCCGCCGACAGCACCAGCACCGAGCCGCGGCGGTCGTCGGGCGATCGGGCCTGCCTCGCCCGTGTTTGGGCGCGAGACCGAACTGAAGTGAGGACCAGCCTCATGATGATTGACTCCCGAACGGGATGAATGGAATCGGAACAGAGACGGGTGAACGACGCGTCACTCCGTCGGCGGATAGACCTGCCGAACGGTCTCATCGGTCTTCACGAGATTGTCATTGTGGTAATAGCGAACGCGCTTCAATGCGAACTTCTCGACGCGATGCTTGGCGAAGGCGACGCGCGATTTCGCGACCGACAGCGACGTCGAATAGTTCTTCAGGTGGGGCTGCCGAGCCGGGCAACTGACGACCAGGCTGTCACCGCCGAAGCTGCCCCAACTGGTCGAAGTGCCGTTCCGCACGCGGACCTTGAGCTGTCCCTGCTCGATCGACATGGCCATCGTGTACCGGATCGTCTCGCCGGGAATGCTTAGCAGCAGGCTCGGCCGGGGGGTGTAGTTGCTGTGGTATTCGTCGTCGCACCACATCTGCAATTGCAGCCCCCCCTCGAAGTATTCCGGTTGCGTGCCGTGATTCAACTCCATCACGGCGTAGTCCTGCGAGAGGGTGAGCGTGGGGGAAATGACGTTGATCAGTTGCGGTGCGTGAGTGTCGGGGTCGGGCTCGCCGATCACGACCTCCCAATCCTCTTCGATGCGGTCGTACGGCACGACCCCCTCTGAGGCGAAAGCGGTCAGAGTGACGGCGCTCGCAACGAACAACAGTCCCGCGGCGAGCAGCGGACGGTTCGCGGAGACGGCTGAAGAGATTCGCCATCGAATCCCTCCGCTGGCTGAACTCAGCATCATGGCACCTCCCTCGAACGAAGACACGGGCTGGTGTCGGTGACTGCCGCGGCAGATCCGCCGGAAAGACGGCAATCGGCCCCGAGGTTCCTCGTCCTGCCGGACAGCAAGAGCAATCGGAGAACCACATCGAAGCACCAGGGGGCAAGCGTCGTTCGCGGGTACCCCCGTCTGGAAAGCTAGATTCCGATTCTCCTCCGCTGCGAAGAATTTTCCGCCGGACCACGCAGAACTCTGCCAAAGGGTTGCAACATAACGGCTTGCTCACTTTCGGCATCGTCCGTGGCCGCACGGAGACAGACGATGATGCCGGCCTGTGGCGATCTGGCAACATCCCCCGGCAACGCGCGAACGGTGGCGCATCGCTCGTTCGCCCGGACCGCCGCATCGCAACGGATGCAACGGCAGAAAATTCTGAGCCGACCCGCACCGGGGTCTTTCATGAGCTACGTTTCCAGATGGTGAATCACGGCGGGCCATACTGGCCGCGATTGACAGGCTGTCGAGAGGCAGTCGTGCGACGGACGCGCGACGGTGACCGCCCGACGCTTGCCCCGCCGCCTCGATCAGAGAAAGGAACCCATGATGCGTCTGTTTCGGCGGCCGGGCGACAACCGGCGTGGTGCGGCCATGGTGGAGATGGCCCTGGTCCTGCCCGTGTTCATGATGGTCGCGCTCGGCATCATCGAGTTCGGCCGCGCCCTGTGGGTGGCCAACATGGTCACCAACGCCGCCCGCGAAGCCACGCGGTCGGCGGTGCTCGACGGCTCGTCGAATTCCACGGTGACGACGTCGGCGAAGGACTTCCTGTCCAGCACGCTGTCCGTCGCCAGCAGCGACATCAGCATGTCCATCGCCGTCACGCCGGCCGACGGGAACCCGAATCCGGGCAATGAGTGCGGGAATGCGAACACGCGCGACCTGATCGAAGTCGAAATCTCGCTCCCGTTCAACAAGGTCTCGCTGGTTCCCGGCAACTACCTGTCGGGCAAGAGCCTGAAGGGTCGCTGCGCGATGCGGCACGAATGACGCCGTCGTGACCGCGATCGCGTCCCATCAAACGAACCAACGCCGCAGCGCGGGTTCGGGCGCGTTGCGGCGTTGGTAGGGGAATCGGCGAATACGGAATCCGGCCTCCCTCGCTGGCGCTTGGGGCGGGGTCGGATTCGGTCAATTCAGCGCTTGATCGTCACCGTGCCGGGCGCGGCGGCTGCCGGGCGATTCGCCGGGGTGCTGGCGGGGCGCGGCGTCGCCTGGCCGGGCTTCTGGGCGCTGACCGGCTGGATGCCGCCCGGCGTCGGGGCCGAGAACGGACGCTCCGGACCGGTGGAGGTCTGCGTCAGGAAGTTGTCGACTTTGGCGTTCTTCTTGAGGTTCTCGAAGACCGTCGCGACCGATTGCTGCGTGCGGGCTTCGTAGAGCTCCTCGTACAGCGTGTCGCGGACTTCGGCGATGTCGCTGACGACGCTCTGCGTGCGGCCTTCGCTCTTCAGGATGGCGTACCGGCCGGATTGAATCTCCACGATGCCGCTGATCTCGCCTTCGTTGAGCTTGAACGCGGCCGTTTCCAGGGCGTCGTTGCCGGAGTATTTCGGGATCGGCGGGACGGTCCCGCCGAGGGCGCGGCTGTTCGGGTCGACCGAGAATTCCTGGGCGAACTTCTCAAAGTCCTCGGGAGACTTCGAGCATTTTTCCCAGCATTCGCGGGCGCGGCGGGGGTTGTCGAGCAGGATCAGCCGGGCTTTGACGCGCTGTCCGTAGTTGCGGACGAACGCCTTGTTCATTTCCTCTTCGGTGATGTCGACCTGCTCGCCGGCGAGCTTCTTCAAAGCCAGCATGGGCCAGATCACGCTTTGACGATATTGCAGCGGGGTGATGTTCCGCTCGCTCTGCAGCATCTGATACCACGCGGTCGGATCGAGGTTGAACCGCTTGGCGATGCGGGTGACCTCGGCGGTGACTTCCTCTTCCGAGACGGTGAGGTTCTGCTGTTCGCAGGCCTGCTGGATGATGACGCGGTGGATGAGGTCGTCGAGGACTTCCTTGCCGTACCGGGTCACGCATTCGTCGGCGACCATGTCGTAGGAGATGTCCTCGCGGCCGACGCGGGCCAAAGGTTTGGACTGCGCGTTCGAGAGCTTCGCCGTGCCGGCGGACTCCGCGGCGGCCTGTCCGGGCTGCGCGCGAAGCGCCTGCATCAGCACCAGACCGGCGATGAGCACCACGGCGGTGCCGCCGACGAGCATGCCCAAGCGATTGAACGATGACGGCCGACTGCCTGTCGGCTGGTGATTCCCTTCACCCATGATAAACCTCTCCGAACCTTGAGGGTGTGGGACAGCGTGACCGAACCCCCCAATGGGCCCGCACCGTCCCTCCGAGCGGCGGGGTTATAGGATTTACAAAAAATCCGGTCAAGTTCGGTTCGGGATTTGCCAAATGCGGCGGATCTTGCCGTCCCTCACAGCCCGGAGCGCCAGCGACGGAGTGCCTTTGCCTTGGGTGCCATGCTCCCAGCTTTGGGGGAGCATGTGCCTTTTCCCCAATGACGACATGCTTGCCCAAAGCTGCAAGCATGGCACCCGAGCGAAGAAGCGATAAAGGTGCGATTGATTGACGCCTTCGCTTGCGCTCAGGGCTGTGACGGACGCACTTCGATGAGCTGATACCGCCCGACGCGCAGCGCCGGCAACGGGCTTCCAGTCTCGTCGAACAGACGGACGTCGAACCCGGCGGCAGCGGCCAATCGACAGAAGCGTTCGGCTCGCACGCGGCCGCCGTCGCCGAACCACGCGACGCCGTCAAGGGTGAGCAGCGTCCGGCAGACGTTGATCAACAGGTCGTGATTGCGGTCTTCATACAGCAACTCGCATCCGAGCAGGACGGGATAGCGCTCCGTGCCCGGTTGCCGCCAGTCGAGCGCTTCGCCGCGGACGCGGTCGAACCCGTGCTGCCGGGCGTTGTAGAGGGCGAGATCGACGGCGGTCGGGTCGTAGTCGGTGATCGTCACCCGATAGCCCGCGGC
>JAWXBB010000342.1:0-13833 GCA_034439795.1 Planctomycetaceae bacterium
GTGGGCCGACCGTCGCCGGGCCGGTTTCGCGCGGCGGCTGGCGGACGCCGGGTTCGAGTGCGCGGGGTTCGATTCGCCGTGGGTGATGTCCCGGACGGCGTCGTGGGAGCGGCAGCAGGAGCAGATCACGACGTGGCTGGCCGGGCTGCCGCGACCGGTCGGATTGTTCGCCTGCAACGACATGCGCGGCCAGCACGTGCTCGACGCCTGCACGCGGCTCGGTTGGAGTGTGCCGGAGGAGGCCGCCGTCGTCGGTGTGGACGACGATGCGCTCCTGTGCGAACTGTGCGATCCGCCACTGTCGAGCGTCATTCCGAGTTCCGAACGGCTCGGTTACGAGGCCGCCGAGCTGCTCGACCAGCTCATGCGCGGCGAAGTGGTGGACGCGGCGGACCGGTTCCTGCCGCCGGTGGGAGTGTTCACCCGGCAATCGACCGACGTGCTGGCCATCGACGATTCCCAAACCGCGGCGGCGGTGCGGTTCATCCGCGAGCAGGCGTGCCAGGGGGCGTCGGTCGCCGACGTCCTGCGAGCTGTGCCACAGTCACGGACGGCTCTGGAGCGGAAGTTCCGCAAGTATCTGGGCCGCTCGCCGCAGGGGGAGATTCGCAACGTGCAGATCAAGCGGGCCCGGCAACTGCTCGCCGAGACAGACCTGAAGTTGGACCGCATCGCCGAACTGACCGGCTTTCAACACCCGGAATATCTGAGCGTGGTGTTCAAGCGCGAAACGGGCCAGACGCCGGGGCAATACCGGCGGTCGGCGTTGGCGGCACCGAAGCGAAGTTGAAGATTTCAACCCAGCCGAGAGCGCCAGCGAACGGCGACTCTTCCGTTTCATTTCGCCGTTCGCTGGCGCTCTCGGCTGGGATGGGAATCACGCCGCCTGGTGCTGCATCTTTCGCCAGTAGTCGCCGAAGATGCGGTCGATGTCGGCGTTGGTCAGGCCGAACTGCTCCAGTTCGTACTTGTGGGCGCCGTGCTTCCCCTGCGGGTTGTTGTCGAGCCAGCGCTGCATGCCGGCTTCCAGCTCGTCGGAGTATTGGTAACCGAACTGCTCGTACACCCGGCGGACGGTGCCGATCGGGTCTTTCACCAGCGTGTCGAACATCACGTTGGTGATCCGGTCGCCGTATTTCTGCTCGGCTTCCACCCCGTGTTCGACCGCGCCGACCATCCGCTGGGCCAGTTCCGGGCCGACCTGCGCGTTGTCGAGCCGGTCGGTGAAGA
Source organism: Planctomycetaceae bacterium (assembly GCA_034439795.1). Taxonomy (GTDB): domain Bacteria; phylum Planctomycetota; class Planctomycetia; order Planctomycetales; family Planctomycetaceae; genus DSVQ01. Next base: position 1,231 of record JAWXBB010000342.1, read on the forward strand.
TCCCGCGGGTCATGCAGACGAGGCTGCACAACGACGGGATGACATTCATCGGATCGCGGTGCGTCTGGATGACGTGGGCCGTGGGAATGGTCTCCAGCAGCGGCGACATCGTCCCCTGATGGACGGGGGATTTCAGGACCCAGTGCCGATTTGTCTGCCCGGCCTGTAACAGCTGGAGCTGGCGCTTGTAGTAGTCATACACCGCGAGCAACCGCTCGTGGGGCAAGTCCTTGAAGTACTGGAAATAGCGGGGAAGGACGCCGTCGAGGAGATACATCAGGCTGACGAATGTGTTGTTGAGCAGCCAGCCGTCTTCCTCGGGGCCGTCGTTTTCGATCGCGTGAACCTGCTTGAGGTTCGGGGCCAGCCGGTTCATGGCGGTCACCATGCTGCTGGCTTTCCACTTGCGGTAACGGTCGTTGTTCTTGCGTTCCTCCCGTTCGGTGACCGCCGGGTACAGCGTTTCCCAGACCATCAACGGGCGGGCGTGGGGATCCTGGCAGAGGAGGTTATAGAGCAGCGTGGTGCCCGTCCGCGGCATGCCGATCACGTACAGCGGCCGAACGAGCGGCTGCTGGAGGTATTCCGGATGCCGTTTCCAGGCGGCCTGCAGCAGGAGCCGATTTTGCGCGTGGCTCTGCAGCAATTTGCGCATGCAGTAATGGCCGAACGGATGGAGTTGGGCCGCGTTCTGGAATTCGTCGGCGAGGAGGTGGAGCGGTTCGAGGAAGTCGTCGCCGCCGAAGTCGTCGAGTTTGGTTTTTTTCCGGGCGGCGTCGAGGATGCGATCGACCGAAATCGGCCGCTCCCAACCGAGTCGGCGGACCACGCCGCCGATGCCGTTGAACACCCGGACGCCGAGCAGACGGTAAGGGCGTTCGTGGGTGTAGCGCAGCGAGGTGGTCATGTGTGACGTTGAACCCAAGGCAAGAACACCACTGATGCGGGATTCGTTGGCGGTCGCAATGTGTTGCTCGCTCGCGCTGTCTTCGGACGCGGAAGACTGGAAAACTGAGGTCGCGACCGTACGGTTCGCAGCAGGTTTGCCGGGATCCCGGTCGGGCGGAATTGCAAACCGTGCGCCCGGCGTAATTGCTGCTCCCAGTATATCCAGCACAGACGGCATCGTCAGAGTCGCGCCAAATTTCCTAGCCGCACCATCCGGCGAGCGACGATTTTGCAGCAGGTTCGTTGCATCAGGGAGAAGGTGATCGCAGCCCGCCGGCAGGGCGTTTGTGGGGAGTTTTAGAGCGGTCGCCGGTTGTTTTGTTTGTGGAGGATTTATCCGGCCAGTGTTTTCGACAAATTTGGCGCTTTTGTGAGAATCGCATCTTGGAATCCAAGGCGGGCCTGGGTTCAATGGAGTGCTGCCCCGAACTGCGGATGACATTCGGGGAGGATTCCGTTCCAACCCCGGGACCGTCGCTGGGCCAAATGGTCAATTGGGGGCAGGAATCCTGCGGGTCAGGGAGGCTGACCATCGGCGCGAGCGGGCCGTTGCCATCGAGAAATGGCACGGTCTGAGGTCTCAGCACCGGGCCACCACTCAGTCATTTGTTTTTTGCTAAGGAAGGCGCGACCCGTGCGGAACGCATCCGCCACGGTCGCCACGTCCTCGCCGCGGCCGTGAAACATCACGGTTCGCGCTGAGGGTCAGTGCACGTTGAACAGGCCCGGATCAGGATTCTGGCGCGCCCCCCCGCCTCTCGCGAGGTTGGCCGCGCTCCATGGGACGGAGATCGACCGCAATGACCGCATTCTCTGGACATGCGAAGCCTTTGCACTCCGACATCGCGATTGTCGGCATGGCCTGCATGTTCCCCAATTCGCCCGACCTTCGGGGGTATTGGGAAAACATCATGCGGCGGGTCGACTGCATCCGGGAAATCCCCCAGGAACGTTGGGACGCCGAGACGTTCTTTGACGACGATCGCTTCGCCAGGGACAAAATCTATTCCAAATGGGGCGGATTCCTGGGGTCCATTCGCTTCGACCCCATGAAGTGGAAGATTCCCCCCGCGAGCCTGCTCAGCATCGACCCCGTGCAACTGCTGTCGCTGGAAGTCGCCTCGCAGGCGTTCGAGGACGCCGGGTACGACAAGAAGGCATTCCCCAAAGAGCGCACGGGCGTGATCTTCGCCTGTGCCGGCAGCCACGACGTCGGCGGAGACTACGCCTTCCGGACGATGCTGCAGCACTACCTGCCGCGGGTGAAAGATCTCACCCCGGAGCTGCACCAGAAGATCACCGAAGACATCAACGCGACTCTGCCCGAATGGAGCGAAGACTCGTTCCCGGGCTTCTTGATGAACGTCATCGCCGGCCGGATCGCCAACCGGTTCGACCTGGGCGGCCCCAACTACGTGGTGGACGCCGCCTGTGCCGCCTCGCTCGCCGCGCTGCACGCCGCGATGGGCCAGCTTCGGCTGGGGACCGTCGACGCGATGCTGGTCGGGGCCTCGGACGGCACCAACAACCCGTTCTGTTACATGAGCTTCGCCAAGACTCATGCGCTGTCGCCGCGCGGGAAATCCCGGCCGTTCGATAACAGCGCCGACGGCATCTCTCTGGGCGAAGGGATTGCCTCCATCGTGATCCGCCGGCTGGAAGACGCCGAGCGCGATGGCGACAAGATCTATGCCGTCATCAAAGGGATCGGCGCGTCGAGCGATGGCCGCAACCGGAGCATGACGGCCCCGCATCCGCCCGGCCAGATCATGGCGATGGAGCGGGCCTACGCGGACGCCGACGTCCTCGCGGCCACGGTCTCCCTCGTGGAAGCCCACGGGACCGGCACCGCGGTCGGCGACAGCACCGAAATCACGTCGCTGCACACGCTGTTCTCGCAGGCCACCAAAGACGAGCAGTATGCCGCCGTCGGCTCGGTGAAGTCGCAGATCGGCCACACCAAGACGTGTGCCGGCCTCGCGAGCTTGGTGAAGACCACGCTGGCGCTCAAGCACCACGTGCTGCCGCCGACGATCAACGTCGAGAAGCCGAACGAGAACGTCGATTTCCGCCACAGCCCGTTCTACGTCAACACGGAAACGCGGCCGTGGTTTGACGAGCTTGGCGAGCATCCACGCCGGGCCGGCGTGAGCGCGTTCGGCTTCGGCGGAACGAACTTCCACGTGGTCATGGAAGAATACGTTGGGCAGGGTCCGTCGCAGTTCGATCTCGATTTCACCCCCCGCGCCGCCGAGGTCTTCTTCTGGCAGCGGTCGACGCGCACCGGGCTGGTGGACGATCTGAAGCAACTCCAGACGCAGTTGCAGGACGTGGTCACCGTCGATCTGGCCCAGCTCGCCCGTTCGGTTCGGTTCGATGAAGCCCGCCAGGCGGTCGCGTCAAACACCTGCCGGTTGTCGATCGTCGCCGCCTCGGTCGAAGAGTTGCGGGCCCGGCTGACGAAGGCCATCGAACAACTGGCGACGAAGTCGGACGTGCAGGATCCGACCGGAATCTACTATTCCGAAGCGGCTCCGATGGCGGCCGACAAGGTTGCGTTCCTGTATCCCGGGCAGGGGTCGCAAGCGATCAACATGCTCCGCGATCTGGCCGTGGTCAGCCAATGGGCGCACGGGCTGTTCGCGACGGCGAATCGCGAACTGCACGATTTCTTCCCGATCGCCTTGACGCGGTTGATTTTCCCGCCGCCGGCGTTCACGCCCGAAGAAGACGAAGAACGCAAGCAGCGGTTGAACGCCACGCAGGTCGCGCAACCCGCGTTGGGGCTAGTCGAACTCTTCGCCACCGAGTTGCTCAAGCGGCACGGCATCGCCCCGGGGGGCGTCGCCGGTCACAGCTATGGGGAATACGTCGCCCTCGCCACTGCCGGGTGCCTCAGCTCGACCGATTTGCTCACGATTTCGGCCCACCGCGGCAAAGTCTCGGCGGCCGCCGGGGAAACCTGCCCGGGGGCGATGGCCGCCGTGCAGGCCGGAGCCGAACAGACCCGGCAGGCGATCGCCGAGCTGAAGATCGACGTGCATCTGGCGAATCTCAACGCTCCGGATCAGACGGTGATCGCCGGGGCGGAAGAGGCCGTGGTCAATGCCATCGCGCAACTCAACGCCCGCGGCCTGAAGGCCAAGCGGATTCCGGTGACGGCGGCGTTTCACACGCCGCTGCTCGCGACCGCGGCCCAGCCGTTGGCGATGGTGCTCAAGCACACCAAGTTCCACAAGCCGAAGCTGCCCGTTTACAGCAACACGCTCGCCAGGCGGTATCCAAAAGAGGTCGGCCAGGTCCGCGAACTGCTGCAACGGCACATCCTGGAACCGGTCCGGTTCGAGGAACAAATCCGCCAGATGCGGGCCGACGGCTACGAGCTGTTCTTCGAAGTCGGTCCGGGCCGCGTGCTGACGGGACTGGTGGGACGGATTCTGGCCGACAAGCCGGCGAAGGTGCTGTCGCTCGATGCCGGCGGTCGCGACGGCGTGACGCAGTTCGCGCACGTGCTGTCGCAATTGGCGGTCCTCGGTCTGCCGGTCGATTTGGAGCCGTGCTTCGCGGGCCGGGGCTTGAAGACGATTTCCGTCACCGACTTCGTGGCCCACGTTCAGCAGATGAGTCAGCCGAAGAAATCGGATTGGATTCTGTCGGTCTATGGGGCCAAGCCGGTCACGCCGCTGCCGGTCCGTAAAGGCAAACCGGGTGACGGCCTTCGCGCCAAATTTGGCGGCAAAAACGGTACAGCCGTCGCACAGGCGGACACAGCGCAGCCCGAGACGCCGGTTCCCCTGAACGGTGCCGCGGGTGCAACCGATACGAATCATCACTCCGCAACGAATGGCAAACCCGCGACAACCGTTGTGCCTGCCGCCGCAACTCTCGCGGCGGCAACGCACGCGGCCCCGGTGAATCGGGTCGCGGCGGCGGTCAAGCCGGCTCCGGCGCCCGCCCCGCTCCCTCCGCCGGGACGTCCGCGCGGCATGGCAGTTGCGGGTTTGAATGGACATGGTCCGGGACTCAACGGTTCGGTCGTCGCCACCGCTCCCGCGACGAACGGTCATAAGAAAGCCGCGGCTCCGCAGGCTCAACCGATCCTGAACGGATCGGCCCCGGCGGCGTCCGGGAAAACTCAACCTCCGGTTGTTATTCCCGGCGGCGGGATGGCTATGGCCCCCTGCCTGCCGATGGTGTCCGATCTCCAATCGTTTGCCAGCAGTGCTGTTCCTCTGTCGATTCCCTCTTCAGCAATGAGGCCTGCCGTGTCGACCACTCCTGCTCCACAAGGCGAATCGGGGATGAATCCCGCTGCGGCGCAAATGATTCTGCAATCGCAGGCATTGATGATGCAGATGCTCGATTTGCAGAAATGGCAACAACAGGTCGCGCTGCGGTTTATCGAATCGCACCAGCAACTGGTGCAGACCGTCGCGACAGGCGGCAGCTTGCCTTTAATGATGCCGATGATGGCGGGTCTGCCGATGCCGCAACCGGCCCAGTTGACCGAAGTCGCGCACGCGGCGACGGTCGCGGCCCCGGTGCCAGCGGCTCCGGTTCCCCCGCCGGTTGTCGCCCCGGCTCCTGTGGCTGTCTCGAAGCCGGCCCCCGTGTCCCTGGCGGTCGCTGCGAAGCCGGTCGCGGTGGCGACTGCCTCCCGATCTGCCGTGAATCGCCTGGCCCCGACGCCGGTGCAACGCCTCGAACCGGCCGTTGTGAACGGTTCACATCCCGTCATTCCGCAGCCGCATGTCGCGGTGGTCGCGAAGGTTGCTCCGGCACCGCTGGTGCCGGCTTCCTCGAACGACGAGGGCATTCCCACGCCCGAAGAATTCAAGACGGATCTCCTGGACGCCGTCAGCGAGCGAACCGGCTATCCCATCGAGATGCTCGACCTCGAACTGGCGATGGAAGCGGGTCTGGGCATCGACTCGATCAAGACCGTGGAAATCTTCAGCAACCTCAAGAAGTACCATGCGTACTTCCAGCAGGAAGATCAGGATGAAGAGGAAGCCCTGAAGGAGTTCACGAAGCTCAAGACGCTGGGCGACATCATCAGCGCCTACGAGCTGCGCTATCAGGCCGTGACCGCGATCGGTCCCGCGCCGAAGATCGCACAGAACCTGGATGTCGTTGTGGAACGGTTCTCACTGGAAGCGGTGGAAGCCCCACCCACCAACGCGCAAAAAAAAACTACCCACGTCAACAGTTGATTCTGCTGCTTGGTGAAACTGCGGAACTTACGTCGGCGGTGGCGGCTGGGCTGACCCAGGATAACTACCGCATCCGTCACATCCTGCCGGGTCCACTCCCCCGGCAGGTTTCGGCCCAGCAGTTCGAGGTGGACTTCGGTTCGCCCGAATCGGTGGGGGCGTTGCGGCAACTGCTGACCGCCTCGGGCGACAGCATCGGCGCAGTCATCAACTTTCTCGGCGTCAGCGAGCCGTTCGCAGTTTCTGGCTGCCCGTCGGGCGAGCTGGCGTTGCAGGTCACCCGCTGGTCGTTCAACTTCCTCAAGGAGTTCGCGAACGATCTGGTGACCGCGTCGCAAGCCGGCGGCGGCTGGGTGCTCAATCTCACCGGGCTGGACGGCCAGTTCGGATTGACCCGCGGCGGCCGGATGGCGCTGACGTCCGCGGGGCTGCTGGGTCTGTTCAAGTCGTTCCGGCTGGAATATCCCAGCCTGAGCGTGAAGAACGTGGACCTCGATCTTTCCGCGCCGAATCCGTTGCTGGCGGGCCGGCTGATCGAGGAACTCGGGGAGCCGGGCAAAGCCTACGAAATCGGCATCAACGCGCAGGGGCGGTGGACGCTGCAGCTCACGAAGACCACGCCGCATGCGTCGCAACTGGGTGCCTTGCCGCTCGATCGCGAGTCGGTGGTGATGATCACCGGCGGGGCTTACGGCATCACGTGCGACGTCGCCCAGCGGCTCGCGACGCTGGCCCAGCCGCGGCTGATTCTGGTCGGTCGGTCGCCGCTGCCGGACGAAGAGCCGGACGAGACGCGGAGGATGAATCCTCAGCAATTGCGGCTGCACCTGATTGCCCAGCGGAAAGCCCTGGGCCAGCCCCTCATTCCTGCCCAGATTGAGCAAAACCTCAAGCGGATGCTCAAGGACCGCCAAATTCTGGAGAATCTGCGGCTCCTGGAAGCGACCGGCGCGACAGTTGAGTACCATTCGCTGGACGTGCGCAACGAGGACACGTTCGGCGGGCTGATCGACAATGTGTATGCCCGTTTCGGGAGGCTCGACGGCGTGATTCACGGCGCGGGCGTCATCGAAGACAAACTGATCCGCGACAAGACTCCGCAGTCGTACGCCAACGTGTTTTCGACCAAGGTCGACAGTGCGCTGGTGCTGGCCCGGAAGCTGCGGTCCGAGTCGCTCAAATTCCTGGTGTTCTTCTCATCGGTCTCGGGCCGGTTCGGGAACAACGGACAATGCGATTACAGCGCGGCAAACGAGTTCCTGAACAAACTGGCGGACGACCTGGACCGCCAGTGGCCGGGCCGCGTCGTCGCCGTCAACTGGGGGGCGTGGGACGCGGGCATGGTCTCGGACGAGCTTCGCAAGCTCTACGCCTCGCGGAACATTCACCTCATCCCGATCCCGGACGGCGTGCGGTTCCTCGAACACGAATTGCGACTGACCGGCCATCGCGAATCGGAAGTGGTGATCGCGTGCAGCGTGCCGCAACTGGCCCGAATGGTGGCAGGGGAGTCGCAGGCGCTTTCGGAAGCCGCGGGGTTGCACCCCCGCGGACTGCCGCCCCAGGACGTGGTTGCTCTCTCTGACTCTCGACCCTTCGGAGCCTTTCACGGATGAATCAGCCGGAGATCGCCATCGTCGGGATGGGGTGTGCGTTTCCGCGGGCCGCGAGCGTCCGCGAATTCTGGCGGAACAACGTCAATGCCGTCGATTGCATCGAGTCGCTTCCCGCGGATCGGTTGCGCCATGCCGCAAACTGGTGGCTGCCGGGCGATCACGACGCGCACCTGACGCCACACCGCGGCGGCTTTCTGCCGCGCGGGCTGGCGATCGACCCCAAGCAATTCGGCATCATGCCGAACGCGGTGAAGAACGGGGAAGCCGACCAGTTCCTGATGCTGCTGGTCGTCAATCAGGCGCTCGCGGACGCCGGCTACAAAGAGGACGATCCCCGTCGGGAACGGACCGACGTGCTGATCGGCCGCGGCGGCTATCCGGGGGCGAAGCACGTCGAACTCTGGCTGCGGGCAGAACTCTACGACACCACACTGGAGCTTATCGACCGCCGCTTTCCCGAGCTGCTCGCCGGCGGGAAACGCGCCGAGGTCGAAGCCTGGCTCAGTCACACGCTGCCGAAGAATGAAGTCGATTCGCTGTCGACAGCCATTCCGAACATCGTCGCCAGCCGCGTCGCCAACCGGTTCGATTTGGGTGGGCTGGCCGAGACGGTGGACGGGGCCTGCGCATCGAGCCTGTTGGCGCTGGAACATGCGGTGGACCGGTTGCGGCAGGGACGGGCCGACGCCGCGGTCGTCGGCGGCGTGTTCCTGACTCAGAATCTGCCATTCCTCCTGGTGTTCAACCGGTTGCAGGCGGTGTCGAAATCGGGCCAGATCCGCCCGATGGACCGCCGGGCCGACGGCTTGCTGATGGGGGAAGGGGCCGGCGCGGTCCTGCTGAAGCGGCTCGACGACGCCATCGCCGACGGCGACCAGATCTATGCCGTCGTCAAAGGGACCGGCTCGTCGAGCGATGGCAAGCAACTGGACGTGCTGGCGCCCGCGTGGAAGGGGCAGCTTCGCGCGCTCGAGCGGGCATATCAGATGACCGGCGTCGATCCGGCGACGATCGGCTATCTCGAACTGCACGGCACCGGCACTGAAGCCGGCGATCTCGCCGAAGCGACGACGATCAATGCGTTCTTCGGGACATCCGATCATCCCCCGTCCGCCCGGGCGATGGGGACGGTGAAGTCGATCGTCGGCCATTTGATGCCCGCGTCCGGCATGGCGGCGTTGATTCGGACCGCGCTCGCATTGTCGAACAAGATTCTGCCCCCCAGCCTCCACTGCGAGCAGCCGCGCGACGAGATCGTGAACGCCGCGTTCTACATCAACACGCATACCCGCCCGTGGGTGCAGAACGACGTCCGCGGCCCGCGACGGGCCGGCATCAATTCGTTCGGCTTCGGCGGCGTCAACGTGCATGCCATCCTCGAAGAGGTCGTCGCGTCCACTAAGCGGCGCAGCAAAGTGAAGCCCGTCCGGACGCGGCCGGTCGAACCGGGCATCGACCGGCCCAGCGAGCTGGCGATGTTCTCAGCGAAGACCGTCGATGAACTAGCCACGCGGTTGCAGCAGGTGGCGAAGTTTCTCGATTGGGATGAGCAGCCGCACACCGCGGCCGACATCGCGTGCAGCCTGGCGGCGACCGTGGACTTCGCACATCCAGTCAAGCTGGGCGTGATTTACGAAACGCTCGAAGAATTGCGATCGAAGATCAACGTCCTCGTTCTGACGCTCGGTCAGCCGGAAGTCAAATTCACCGACGAATCGATTTACTTCTCGACTGCCGCCGACAAGCACGAGGGGAAGATCGCCTTCATCTTTCCCGGCATGGGGTTCCCCGGACTGATTGGGAACTACCCCGATCACCTGCTGGAGCTGTGCCTGCATTATCCCGAACTGCGGGCCGAGTTCGATTTCTTTGAGGAGCGCGACCGGCATCCCGACGACCACATTCCGACCAGTTCGGTGTTCGTGCCCCCCGCCTCGCTGCCGGAAGAATACCGCGCGAAGCTGAAGCACCGGCTGGCGCCGCCGAAGACCGACGAAGAATCCATGCAAGAGCCGCAGCCCGAAGAGCGGTATCTGGCGGCGATGGGGGTGACGCTGGCGAACTGGATCAGTTGGACGCTGCTCAGCCGGTTCGACATTCCGGTCGACATGGCGACCGGGCAAAGCCAGGGGGAAATGGCGGCGGTGTGCGCCGTCGGCATGGGGGACTTCCACGCCACCGCGCCGGCGTACTGGAAGGTGCTGAACGTCAATCCGCGGTACGGGTCGGGCGGTCGGCTGGCCTTCGTCTGGGCCACCGAAGAGCAGGTGCAGCCGCTCGTCGACCAGAACCCCGGCACGTACATCGCCATCTACATGGCTCCGATGGCGCTGATCCTCGGCGGCGAGCGGGAAGGCCTCGTCCGCATCACGGATGAGCTGCGCAAACAACAATGCCTGACGCAGATTTTGCCCTATCCGCCGATTCACACGCCGTGCCTCAGCCATCTGCTCGGCGATCTGGAAGAGGCGCTGGCGGGCGAGAACTTCGCGGTGAAAAAGCCGAAGATCAAGCTGTACTCGTCGATCACCACCGAGCCGTATCCGACCGATCTCGACGGCGTGCGGCGGACGCTGATGTTGAATCTCGACCATCCGCTCCGGGTCTGGCAGACGATCCGCCGGCTGTACGACGACGGCGCCCGCATCTTCGTGCAGGTCGGCGGCGGGCACATGTCGGCCCACATGAAGGAGCTGATGCCGGAAGGGGTGAAGACCGTCACCGCGGCCCTCGACGTCGACACCCGCAACCCGGTCACGCAGTTGCAGCATCTCTTGGCGCAGCTCTACGTCCACGGCGTGCCGTTCAAGCCGGCGGCGTTGTTCGAACACCGGGTGACGGAGTTGCTGGACCTGTCGCAACCGCGGTCGCCGCTGCCACAGCCCAAACTGTTGATTCCGCTGCGGCTGGAGTGGTCGCCGTTGGATCACGCGGATGTGCCGGTGCGGGATCGGAAGCCCAAGGAAGAGGTGGGCGCGAAACCGCAAGCGTATGATGGGAACGTTTCTGCGGTGGGGGTGTCGGAGGCGGCAGGTGCGCCGTTGGAGGCGGCTTCGTCCGTCGATGAACTCGCGATGTCGCCCGCGGTGGTCGAGTTCGATGCGCCGTATCCGATTCTGCTCAATGCGCAGGTGGTGTATTTCGTCGAGGGGCAGGAGCTGAAGATCGAACGGCTGTTGGAGACGGAGACCGACTGCTACCTCCTCGATCACCTGTTTGTCTATTGTCCGTCGAAGGATCCGCGCGACTGCCTGCCGATCGTGCCGATGACGATGAGCCTGGAGTTCATCGCCGAGGCGGCCGCGTTGTTGTGTCCCGGCCTGGGTCTCATCGGTTACGAGAACATCAAGGCCATGCGGTGGATCGGCCTGGAGGACAAGCGCCGCGCGCTGCTGCACATCGAGGCGCGCACGGCCGCCGTCGACGACGTCACCGGCGAACGCCGCGTGGATGTCACGATCAGCTACGACGATAAGCGGGCCTTCAGCGGCCGGGTGGTGTTCGGGACGGCGTACCGTCAGGACTTGCAGTTCGAATGGCCGGACGTGTCCGACGAGCCTGGCTGGCCCCTCCCGGTCGAAGATGTGTACGCCCAGCGACGGATGTTCCACGGCCCGTCCTTCCACGTCATCACGGGGTTGGACAAGTTCTCGAACCCGGTCTGCACCGGGGCCTTGCGCGTGCTGCCGAAAGACCGGTTGTTCGCCGGACTTCCCGAACCCGCGCTCTTGGTCGATCCGTGTCTGCTCGACGGCATCGGTCAGTTCGTGGGTCTGTGGTGCCAGATGCACGAATGGTTCATCCTGCCGACCGGCGTCGAGAAGGTCGAGATTTACGGTCCGACCCCGCCCGTGGTGACCGACTGCCCCATCAAGTGCATCGTCACGCAGTTCGACGTCGAGTTGAAACAGTTGCGGGCCGACTTCGAGATCGAAGACGGACAGGGCCACGTCTGGATGCGGTTCGTCGGCTGGGGAGACTGGATCTTCAAGTGGACGCCGGAGTTTCTCGCGTTCAACCGCTTCCCGACGATGTACCTGCTGGCGTCGCCGCTGGAGCTGCCCAGCCTGCCCGGCGACGCCGCGGTGGTGCAACTCGAAGAGCGGCACCTGAAGGGGGTCGATCTGATGTGGGTCGCGCGGACCGCCCTGGTCGACGAAGAACTGGCCGAATTCCGCCGGCTGGAGGGGAACAAGCCGCAGCGGCGGTTCCTGCTGTCGCGGATGGCCGCGAAGGACGCCGTGCGGCAGTGGCGGCAGCGCATGACGGGCCAACCGATGGAGCATCCGGCGGAATATCAGATTCGTCATGACGAGCACGGTCGGCCGTACGTCACCGGATTGCCGGACGGAATTGTCCCCGTACTGACCGTGTCGCACAAAGAGGACGTGGCCCTTGCCGTGGCCTGCTCGCAGCCTGTGGGCATTGATCTGGAGCCGGCCGATCGGGACACGCGGTCGCTGCTCGACACGTTCGCCACAGTCGACGAGATTGGCCTGGTGGACCAATTGACGCTGTCCGCCCCGGAAGCCGGCTGGGAAACCCGGTTGTGGTGCGCGAAGGAAGCCAGCGGGAAGGTCCGGGGAACCGGATTGAACGGCTATCCGAAGCGGCTGCGGCTGACCGAAGCGGACGCCTTCGGACGGATGCTGGTGCAGGATGTGGAAACCGGCGCAGTCTGCGACGTGCAGACTTCACTGTGGAGCAAATATCTGGTGGCCGTGGCGACGCCGGTGTCGAACGGGACCGACTCGTCCGGTCATAATGGTTAGCACCGGCGTAAACGAAAAAAGTGAACGCAGGGGTCACTCCGGTCGCAAGGCCGA
>JAWXBB010000343.1:0-9574 GCA_034439795.1 Planctomycetaceae bacterium
AACGAAGACATCGAAGCGTTTGACGCCGTGTTGTCGTGGGCCAACTTCGGCTTGCACCTCACTCAACCGTGGCAGGTCGTGCTGACCGGGCGGCCGAACGTCGGCAAGTCGAGCCTCATCAACGCATTGCTTGGGTATCAGCGGGCGATTGTCGCGGAGCAGCCGGGCACGACGCGCGACGTCGTGACTGCCGTCACCGCATTCGACGGCTGGCCGGTGCAGCTTTCCGACACCGCGGGGTTGCGCGCGACCGATTCGGATTTGGAAGCGGCGGGGATCGAACGGGCCCGCGCGGCCCTGCGGTCCGCCGATCTGCGGGTGATTGTGCTCGATGTCGGGGACACACCGACCGATTCGGATCGGCACTTGCTGTCCGAATGGCCGGATGCGGTGGTTGTCGCTCACAAGTCGGATCGCGGGGATGCCTGGCGAACGGCGTTGCCGCCGGCCGCGCTGCCTGTGTCATCGCTGACCGGCGCGGGATTAGACGCTTTGCAGCGCGAACTGGTGCGGCGACTCGTGCCTCGCGTGCCGCCGCCGGGGACGGCGATTCCGATCACGCCGCGGCAAATCGACGAATTGCGGCGGCTGCGGATTGTCGCAGCCGAGAGCGCGAGCGAACGGCGGCCGGGATGAATCGAATAGGAGTTATCCACAGATTTCGCAGATGACACAGATTGAAAGAAAATGCTTGGGAGGCCTCATCTGTCATCCTGACAATTGTCTTTCTCTGAACTCTGCGTCATCTGTGAAATCTGTGGACCAAACTCTTCCGCCACGCCGGATGCAGTGCAAAGTCGGTGGTGAAGTTTTCGCCGTTCGCTGGCGCTCTCGGCTGTGAAGGTGAAATCACCAACCGATGTCCTTTGTCAACTCCTGCTGCGCGCGATGCAATCCCGCATACACGCCGTTCAACTGCAACAGCTCTTCGTGCGTGCCGATTTCGACGATGCGGCCGTGGTCGATCACCACGATGCGGTCGGCCTGCCGCAGCGTGCTGAGCCGGTGCGCGATCGCCAGCGTCGTCCGGCCCTGCACCAGATTGGACAGCGCGGCCTGAATCTCGCGTTCGGTCTGCGTGTCGACGGCGGACGTGGCTTCGTCGAGGATCAGCAATGCCGGGTCGATCAGCAGCGCGCGGGCGATGGAGACGCGTTGCCGCTCGCCGCCGGACAGCGATTGGCCGCGCTCGCCGACGAGGGAATCGTAGGCATCCGGCAGTTGCAGGATGAACTCGTGGGCGTGGGCGGCTTTGGCGGCGGCGATGATGTCGTCGCGCGTGGCCGTCGGCTTGCCGTAGGCGATGTTCTCGGCGATCGTGCCGTAGAACAGGAACGGGTCTTGCAGCACGATCCCGATGTTGCGGCGGTAATCGGACACGCGGTACGAGCGGATATCGACGCCGTCGGCGTAGATCGCCCCTTCGGCGACGTCGAAGAACCGGCAGACGAGGTTGATGAGCGTGCTCTTTCCCGCGCCGGTATGACCGACGATGCCGATCATCTCGCCGGCCCGGATGTTCAGCGTCAGATCCTTGATGACCTTGCGATTGCCGTAGCGGAAGCCGACGTGGCGGAATTCGAGATCCCCCTTCAGTCGCGTCGTTGGAACGGGCTTGGCCGGTTCGGGGACGCTGGAGACCCGGTCGAGAATCTCAAAGATCCGTTGTGCGCTGGCCGCCGCGCGCTGCGAGGAATTGACCATCCGGCTCATGGATTCCAGTCGCCCGTAGAAGCGGCCGCTGAGAATCACGAACGCGGTCAACTCGCCCACCTTCAACTCGTGCCGGTAGATGAGATAGATGCCGAAGATCCAGACGACCAGCACGCCCATGTTGGTCAAAAATGAGATCAGCGGCCAGAAGAACGTCCACAGCGAGTTCACGCGATTGTTGGCCGTCACCACGCTTTCATTGGTGACCTGGAAGCGTTCGATTTCGCGGTGTTCCTGCGCGAACGCCTTGACCACGCGGATGCCGGGAATGGTGTCCGCCAGCACGCTGGTCATGTGCGCCCACGCCCGGCCGCTGGTGAGGAAGCCGGACTGTAGTTTGTCGCGGGCGGAGTACATCACCCAGACGACGAACGGAAACGGCAACAGCGTGATGAACGCCAGTTGCACGTTCGTCGCGAAGAGGTACGCCGCCACACCGATCAGCAGCAGCACGTCGGCGGTGAAATCGACGACGCTGTCGGAGAGGAACTGGCACAACCGGTCCGAGTCGGTGCTCAACCGGCTCATCAGATCGCCGGTCCGTTTGCCGCCGAAGTATTCCAGCGACAATTTCTGCAGATGACCGTAGGTGCGGTTACGGAGGTCGGCCGAGACCCGCTCGCTCACACGGGCCAGCAGCGCTCCCTGCGCCCAGGACAGAAACCACGACGCGATGTACATGCCGAACATCGCCAGCAGGTACCAGACGACATTGCCGAACGGCTGCACGCGCGTCGGTTCCATCGAGGCATCTTCGGCCGTGATGGGCCCGAGGCCCTCTCCCGGCCCCTGCGCCTGATAAGGAAACAAGATTTCATCGAGGACCGGCGTTACCAATGTCGAGGGGACGATCCCCGCGAACTGCGCCACGAACGACAGCACAAAGGCGACGGCGATCCAGTGGCTGTGCGGTCGCGCGAACTGCCACAACCGGAACAAGGCCACCGTGTTCGGCGGCGGCTCCTGCGCTTCGGCCTCCGGGGGTTCCGGCTCCTCGATCTCCGCGGGCCGGTCGTCGCGACCGCTGCGGCGTTCATCGAACCGGTCAATCAGCACCAGCACGCTGGGGCCGTGACGAAACGTGTAATGCCAAACCGCCAGACGGCGATCGGTTCCCAACGCTTCCAGGGTTCCCAGGCCGGCCCGGTCGCGGGTCTTGAAGCGATCAATCTCGGCGACCGGCCAGGTTTGGATCGGTCCGCCGGGGTCGGTGCTGACGCTGAGCAACCGACGGTCGGTGAGCACGACCCATGTCGCTCGAAACTGCTGTCGGGCATCGACATCCGACAGAACAATCGCCAGGACCGTCTCGCCCGACTGGAGATGCGGCAACACCACCGGAGGGATGTCCGGCGACGGCGTCGGGGCTGCGGAGTTCTGCGTGTTCAACGAAAGGGCCGTTGTCGCAAGAGGGCGGTGACGGGGCGCGGCGGGCATTGTACGCGGGACAACCGTCGGGCGTTAGCGGAGCCGACCAGTGTCCCGGACGCTCGCCCGCAAGTGACCCGGACGCTCCAAGCGTCCGGGTCACTGGGGTCGCTGGCGGTGGAAACTGCCGGATTCGTGAGTGCAACCCGCCAAGTCCCTGAGCAGGAAATGGGACATCGCGGAATTTGTCATGGATTCCCCGACCGCGAGCCGTAATAATCAGACGATGTCGGCGGCAGGATGTGTCGCCGGTTTCAACCGTTCTGCTTCAGGACGAGCCGGGACGGCGGTTGATTGAGCGCTTTGATCGGGCGATACCAGTGATCGAAGCGATCTCACCTCCCCAGGCGACCCTGCCCCACTGAACCGGCTCGACCGACCCCGCTCGACGCCGTTCCCCCCACTGACGCTGGGAAATCGCTCCCGCCGTCGGCCGTCCTGTGCTCCCCGACCCGCGCCCCGGTTCCGAACGTGAACCCCGGCCGATCTGCCCTCCCCACCACACCCCGCTGCGACCGCAGGCATTTTTGTATGCAGATCCGACAGGTTCGCGCCCTCCGCGGCCCCAATATCTGGTCCCGCCATCCGGTGCTCGAAGCCCTGGTTGACCTGGAAGCGCTG
The DNA here is from genome assembly GCA_034439795.1 of Planctomycetaceae bacterium. Lineage (GTDB taxonomy): Bacteria > Planctomycetota > Planctomycetia > Planctomycetales > Planctomycetaceae > DSVQ01. The sequence goes on from JAWXBB010000343.1 coordinate 3,763, forward strand.
CGCGACTCGTCGTCGGAGTTGCTCCCCGGCTTCAACGAACGCCTGATGTCCTGGCTGCCGGGGTTGATCGAGCACCGTTGCAGCGAGGGCGTCCGCGGCGGGTTCTATATCCGGCTGCGACGCGGCACGTATCTCGCGCACATTCTGGAACACGTCGCGCTGGAGTTGCAGACGATCGCCGGAACCAACGTCGGTTACGGCCGCGCCCGCGAAACGTCGTGCGACGGCGTGTACAAGGTCGCCGTCCGGTATCACGAGGAATCGCTCGGCCGGGCGTGTCTCACTACGGGCACAGCGCTGCTGCTGGCGGCGGTCTACGATCATCCGTTCGATTTCGAGTCCGAACTGAAGACGCTCAAAGAGCTGGCCGACAAAGTGTGCCTGGGGCCGTCCACGGCGGCCATCGTCACGGCCGCGACCGCGCGCAACATTCCCTGCCGTCGTCTCAACGCGGGCAGCCTGGTGCAACTCGGTTACGGATCGAAGCAACGCCGCATCTGGACCGCGGAAACGGACCAGACCAGCGCCATCGCCGAATCGATCGCTCAGGACAAAGATCTGACGAAATCCATGCTCCGTGCGGCGGGGGTGCCCGTCCCGGAAGGCCGGCAGGTGTGCGGCCCGGAAGATGCCTGGGAGGCCGCTCGGGACATCAAGGGGTCCGTGGTCGTCAAGCCGCTCGATGCCAACCACGGCCGCGGCGTGTTCATGGACCTGACCGAGCGGCACCAGATCGAAACCGCCTACCACCAGGCCTTAAAAGAAGGCTCCGGTGTGATCGTCGAAGAATTCGCCCCCGGCAGCGAACACCGGTTATTGGTCATCGGCGGGAAATTCGTGGCGGCTGTCCGCGGGGACGGCGCCGCGGTCACGGGCGATGGCGAACACACCATCGCCCAATTGATCGAACTGCAAGTCAACTCCGATCCCCTGCGTGGAAACGATCAAGGCTGCCTGTTGAATCCGGTGCTGCTCGGCGCGCTGACGATCGCGGAACTGGAACGCCAGGGCCATACTCTAGACACGGTCTTGCGGGCCGGACAGCGGGCGCTCGTGCGGCGGCACGACAGCCTGTCGGAAGACGTGACTGATCTCGTCCATCCGAGCATCGCCGATCATGCGGTGCTTGCCGTTCAGGTCATCGGGCTGGATATCGCGGGGCTGGATCTCGTCGTGCAGGATGTGTCGCAGCCGCTCGAAAGCCAGGGGGGCAAGATCGTCGAAGTCAATGCCGGGCCGAGCTTGTTGCCGCATTTGCGACCGCAGGTCGGGAAACCGCGGCCGGTCGGTGAAGCGATCGTCGAGACGCTGTTCCCGGGCGGGCAATCGGGCCGGATTCCCATCGTCGCCGTCACCGGCACGAATGGGAAAACCACGACCACGCGGCTGGTCAACGCGATGCTCCGTGCATCGGGCAAGCACGTCGGCATGACCTGCACTGACGGCGTGTTCGTCGATGGTCGCACGGTGGAACTCGGTGATTGTGCCGGACCCCGCAGTGCCCGCAACGTGCTGCTGAACCCGTTGGTGGACGCCGCGGTCTTCGAGTGCGCCCGGGGCGGCATCCTGCGGGAGGGGCTGGGCTTCGACAAATGCGACGTGGCCATCGTGACCAACCTCGCCGCCGCCGATCACCTCGGTCAGTACGACCTGCACACCGTCGAGGCGATGTATCAGGTCAAACGAACCCCCGTGGATGTCGTTCTGCCCGGCGGGGCGGCGGTGCTGAACGCCCACGATCCGCTGGTGGCGCGGATGGCCGAGCTGTCGGCTGGGTCGGTGATCTTCTTCGCGCTCGATCCGCAACTTCAGACGGTGGTGGAACATCGGAAACAGGGGGGCAAGGCGGTCATCCTCCGCGGCGGGTGGGTCACGCTGTGCGACGGCCGGGAGGAAGACCCGCTGGTGTCTGCGGCCGAACTCCCCTGCACGCATGGCGGCCGGGTCCACTTTCAGATCGAAAATGTGCTGGCAGCCACCGCGGCAGGCTGGCATCTCGGTCTGACAAACCAGACAATTCAACATGCGTTGATGTCGTTCCAGGGGAATCTGGTCGACAACCCGGCCCGATTCAGCGTCCTCGAATCGGCCGGAAAAACGCTGATCGTGACCGACGGCCGGAATGCGTCGGCGCTGACGACATTGATTGAAACGCTGGAGCGCTTTCCGCACGAATCGCGCGTGGTCGTCTACTCCGCGGAAGACGACCGACGCGATGCCGACATCGTCCAGCAGGCCGCCTTGCTCGGCGGCGCGTTTGACCGCGTGGTGTTGTGTGAGATCGACGGCGGACGGGAGCGTCCGGCCGGACAGGTGTTGCGGTTGCTGCGTCAGGGATTGACCGACGCGGGCCGCACGCAGGAGATCCACGAAATCCCCGACTGGGGCACCGCAGTCGAACTGGCCTGGCGGGAACTGAGCGCGGGCGAACTGCTCGTGATTCAGACCTCGACCATCGCCCGCACGGTGCGCAAGGTGAACGCGCTCTTGGGGCTGGAGCCGGAAGAGAGCGCGCCGTCGCATCCCGATCACAGCGAGGCGACCACCTCGGTGGCATAGGATTCGCGTCTAGAAGAACCACACGACCGGAATTGTAGAACTGGCAACCCGTAACTCAGACCGTCGATCGGTCAAGAATCAATAGAACCGGTCGGTCGCATGCTGCGGCCGACGACAATCCTCGAACGCGAGAACACAGTAGTCGCCGACCTACGGACGCAATAACGGATTCCCGAGTGCTCTCCAGGAGAGCCCGCACGTCAGTGCTCGGTCGTGCGGGGAGCAGCGGTCAACCGGTGGGTTGCCCGTCGTCTGATGAGTTGGCCGTGCCTGGCTGGTAAGGACGTGACATGCAATTGCGGAACGTGCGGGCGCTGCGCGGGCCGAACGTGTGGACTCAGGCGACCGTGCTCGAGACCACGTTGGAACTGGTGTCGTGGCGTGAAGACACCGGCGGCGATCTCGACGCTTTTCGAGAGAATCTCGGCCGGTTGTTACCCGGGGTGCTCGAGCCGTTGTGCGAACCGTGCCGCGACGGCGCGGCGTCGAACGGGGCCGTTCGCCCCGCGGGATTGCTGCTCGCCGAGCTGTTCGTGCGGTCGGTCGTCGAGTTGCAGGCGCAATCCGGATCGCCGGTTTCCTACGGCCGCGTCGCCGAGACGGCCGAGCCGGGGTGCTACCGGCTCGCCATTCAATACCGCGAAGAACCGGTCGGCCGGCAAGCCCTCGACGTCGCCGCCGCGCTGTTTCAGGCCGCGCGGGCGAATCAGTCGTTCATCGTCGCCGATCACCTGCGGAACCTGCGGCAGCTCGATCAGCAGATCCGGCTCGGTCCCAGCACGGGGTCAATCGTCCGGGCCGCCGTGAACCGGGGCATCCCTTTCCGTCGTCTGAATGAGCACAGTCTGGTGCAGATCGGATACGGTTCCAAGCAGCACCGCATTCTGGCTGCCGAGACGGATAAGACCTCCGCCGTCGCCGAGTCCATCGTCCAGGACAAGCAACTGACGAAGCAGTTATTGGAAGCGATCGGTGTCCCGGTGCCGCGCGGTCGGGAAGTCACGAGCGCCGAAGACGCCTGGGCCGCCGCTCAGGACATCGGCCTGCCGGTCGTCGTCAAACCCAAAGACGGCAGCCAGGGCCGCGGCGTCGCCGTGAACCTGATGACCCGCGAACAGGTGCTGGCCGCTTATGCCGCGGCGTCTGTGCGGTACGACGAAGTCATCGTGGAAAAATATGCCGTCGGGGCCGATTACCGGCTGCTGATCATCAACCAGCAACTGGTCGCCGCCGCCCGGCGCGAACCGCCTTTGGTGATCGGCGACGGCCGGAGGACAATTCGCGAACTCGTCGACGAAGTGAACCTCGATCCGCGTCGCGGCGAAGATCATGCGACGTCGCTCTCCAAGATCCCCATCGACGCCATCGCCGAGGGGGTCCTCGCCGATCAGGGGTTGAACCCGTCATCGATTCCGGCGGCCGGTCAGATCGTGCTGCTGCGGCGGAATGCCAACCTGAGCACCGGTGGGTCGGCGGCCGACGTCACCGACCTCGTGCATCCGGAAGTGACCGCCCGCGCGATCGACGCCACTCGCATGGTCGGCCTCGACATCGCCGGGGTGGACATCATCGCCCAGGACATCAGCCGCCCGCTCGAACAGCAGGGGGCGGTCATCATCGAAGTCAACGCGGCTCCGGGGTTGCGGATGCACCTGGAACCGTCATCGGGGCAGGGCCGTCCGGTCGGCGAGGCGATCATCAACATGATGTTCCCCGAGGGAGACACGGGCCGGATTCCCATCGTCGCCGTGACCGGCGTGAACGGCAAAACGACGACGACGCGGCTGTCGGCTCACATTCTGCGGTGCTGGGGCAAGCGGACCGGCATGACCTGCACCGACGGCGTGTACATCAACGACCGCCGCGTCGACACCGGCGATTGCAGCGGCCCCAAGAGCGCCCGCAACGTGCTGTCCAACCCGGTGGTCGAAGCGGCAGTGCTGGAAACGGCCCGCGGGGGCATTCTCCGGGAAGGACTCGGCTTCGACCGCAGCGACGTTTCCATTGTCACGAACATCGGCGAGGGCGATCACCTCGGCCTCAACGGCATCGAGACGCTCGAACAACTCGCACGGGTGAAACGGGCCATCGTCGAGAACGTCGCGACGACCGGTTACGCCGTGCTAAACGCCGCCGATCCGCTGACCGCGCCGATGGCGGCGTTCTGTCCCGGCAAGGTGTTGTTCTTCGCCCGGTCGTCCGAGCAGCCGGTGCTGGCCGCGCACCGTGCCCGCGGCGGGAAAGTGGTCTTCATCCGCGACAATGCCCTCATCGCCGCGGAAGGGGAATGGGAGGCGAAGATCGCCGATCTGTCCGCGGTGCCGCTGACGATGGGGGGCCTGATCGGCTTCCAGATCGAGAACACGATGGCCGCCGCCGCCGGGGCGTGGACGCTGGGCGTGCCGCTCCAGACCATCCGCCACGCGCTCGAAACCTTCGTGAACACGGCCGCGAAAGCGCCGGCCCGGTTCAACGTCACTAAGTTCCGCGGCGCGACCATCGTCATCGACTACGGGCATAACGTCTCGGCCATCGAGGCGCTGCTCGAAGCCTTCGGCCAGATGCCGCACGAACGCCGGTTGATCGTCTACACCGCCGCGGGGGACCGCCGCGACGAGGACATCATCCGGCAGGCGGAACTGATCGCCGACGGGTTCGACCACTGGGTGCTGTACGAGGACGCCTGCACCCGCGGCCGGGCGGACGGCGAAGTCATCCGGCTGATGAAGCAGGGGATTCAACAGGGCAAACGGCTGAAGAGCTGCCTCGAAACCCGCGGCGAGTTCAATGCGATTTCGATGACGCTCGACATGATGCGGGCCGGCGACCTGGTGCTCGTGCAGGCCGACCAGGTGGAAGCGGCGATTCAGTTCGTCGACGACTATCTGGCCCGGCTGGCTCAGTCCCCGACTGCTACGAACCCGGTGTCGGTCGGATGACGTCCCACGCGACGCCGCTGTGCGAGCTGCATCACGATGCGTGGGGACGGCTGGTCCTCACTCTGTCCGACGGGACGGTGCATGCCGACGTCGAACCGGCCCGGGCCTTTCCGTGGACGGCCCCCGACACGGCGGTCACGGTCCTCGACAGCGATGGCCGGGAACTGCTGTTGCTGTCATCGCTCGCGGGGTTGTCCCCGGAATCGCGCGCGGCACTCGAACGCGAGTTCGCCAACCGCGACTTCGTGCCGAGCATTGTCCGCGTGGTTCAATCCTCCGGCCCGTGGCCGCCGTGCGTGTGGCAGGTCGAACCT
>JAWXBB010000344.1:0-7245 GCA_034439795.1 Planctomycetaceae bacterium
GAAGTCGTGTCCCCTCCATCAAGGCCAAAAGCCGCTGTCTTTTCCATCCCAATCCCAGCCAATCACTTGCGCGACTTCTAAGTGCCATTCGTCACATCGTTCGACGAGAAATGTCGTGTCGGCGAAGCTGCATCGGTTGGCCCCCCCGACGCAGAAATTCACGGGTGTGAAAAAGCGTCGGTGGGATCGACCGAAGTCGCTTAACCTCAATTGCGGCGTCAGCCTCTGCAGCGACACGCCGAGAAGTCATTCCGATCGGTTCTCGGTCAAAAGCGTACCGCATTCGGTCTCAGTATTTGACGCATCCAATGCATTGCGCCAACTTCCAAAGTATCGGCGCGCAGCGACAATCAGCGTCGGAAACTCCAGGTGGACCATTCGCTGGGAGAGCGTCTGTCGGGCTTGCTGACGATGGCGGAGACTGTCAAGGACCCGTTGCTTGTTCCATCGTTGCTGCCTTTCGTGACGATAATTCTCCGGCGGAACACCGGCGGCGATCATAGCTTTTCGCCAGCTGCCAAAGGCATGTTTGGCCGACATTGCGCAGCGACGGTCTTGACAACAGATGACCGACCACACAAGCGACAATCCCGCCCGCTGCCTCTCTTGAATCGCCTCTAGGACAGCCAGTCGATCAAGCCTGCGAGGCTGTCGATAGAGAGCGCGCTTGGGATCGATGCCCGTTGCACGAAGGGCATTTTTCCAGGTGCCGAAGTGGCGCAGGGCTGCCAGGTACACACGCCGATTGCTTCGCACCAGGTGACTCGGCTTCAAGCCGTAACCAGAGATGCAGAGCTTGTAGATCATCCGACAAACCTCCTGAGCTGTGTCCGTCGGTCGCGATCGGGCGCGGCGGGGGCTGACGCCGGCATATCCCAGCGCCAGTTCCCAAGACCCGTAATGATGCACGGCGGCAACCAGCAGCGGCGAATCGTCGCGCTGGATGCTATGCTCGCTCATCGCTCGACCCTGAAGATCACGGTCGACAATCTGGCGAATGACGTCTTCGCGTGACATCGAGAGTTTCCTTCGCATCCGAGTGGCAACTCGCTATTGTTCGGTGCAGTCGATGATCTGATTGAAAAGCTTGAGCTCTTGGGGATGGCTCTGCTGGAGGTATTGCCGCACCGCGTCGTTGGTCACCAGCGAACGAACAAAGATCACCATCTTGAGCAGATTCGTGGTGTATTGGCGGTAAAGTCCGGTGTAGAAGTCGTGCTGTTCCTCCACTTCTTGCAGGCGCTTGAGAAGTTCGGTTTTCTTCGCTTCCGCTCGGGTCCATGGCGTCGTGGTCCCATTGACCTTGGCGCGCTTTGAGACAGCCGTCTTCAGTATCAGCCCGCGGAGAAACGTGACGCTGTAGTCACGGCAGGACTCCATCAGCTGCAGGATTTCCGCCTGCCGCTCGGGTTTCACGAACGTGAAATCCTTCGCGCACTGCAAGTTCAGCAGACCTGCCTCGAACGCTTTGACGACTGTCGGCGCCAGTTTCTTGAGGAGCCCAGAATTCACGCGATGCTGAATGCGCGACATGCCGAACGCCTGGGCAATCGTTTTCTCATCGAGCTCTTCCAGCGATTTGCGGAGCATCCGCATCTCCTGCGCCGCGCTGAGCTGATTGACCATCCGGTTGCCAGTGAAGGCCTCCCGTTGATGCCAGATCAGGCAGGGGACAGTCTCCACGCCCATCTCCACCAGTATGCTGTAGCGGATGCTACCATCCAGAATCTCGTACCGGTCGACCTGCGGGAACACGATGAAGGGTTCAAGCAGTCCGACAGCGCGCAAGCTGGCAGCGATTCGATCTCGATACTTCCTGCTCACCTTCCGCAGATAGCGGGGAACCAGCTTTGCGATCGGCAGATCCAGTCCCTGGACAGCTTTTCGGTTGTGGCTCATCAGGCCTCTCCTGGGGATGGGTCATACGCAAAGTCACCAGCCAATGCGGGGCGATTCATCAGCCCTTGATCGCTGAGAATTGCCATCAATTGAGGATCCTTCCACAGGACGTTGATCCCGCCAAGCAGCGTCAGAAACCGGTTCTCTTTGACCTGCGCTTCACGAACATAGGACGTTTTGGCTTTCGTGGCGTCGGCGATGTCTTGCTGTAATTGCTGCACGGTGTACTGCTGCTGGTTGTTGCTTCGTTTCAGACCCCGGGCGCGAGCCGCAATGAGCCTCCGCGCTTGGGAGAAGTTCGCCGTCGTCACGAGACCTTCGTCAAAGGCATCCATCAAGATGCCTTGAATGCCCGTGTCGTCGGTGGCCGCGACGCGCATGGCAAATTTCATGGGAAAGATCCCCTGTTCCACGCCGTGAATCAGTCGCTCTTCCCCGCGGTCCACCAATCGGATGAGTTCCCGGATGTAGGATTCCGACTTGCAGGCGATGCGCGCGATACCGGCAAAATCTCAGCCTTCGTCTCGCAGACGCTTCAGCTCCCGTGCGAAATCCATGCTGCCTGGCTTCGTGCGTGCGATGTTCTCCACCAGCGATTGCAGATAAGCCTCTTTGCGACTGCAAGTCACAACTTCTGCCATCACGGCTGTCCGGCCAAGCTTCTTGTAGGCAAGCAAGCGCCCCTCCCCGCAGATCAACTCGTAGGATCCGGACTTCGCGAGAAATCGGTCATTGACCCGAATGGGTTTCAGCAGGCCCACGTGGTCAATACTCTCGACATTCATTTCAAACTGGGCCTGATCCCGGTCACGAGAATTGATGACTTTCACCTTGTCGATGGGGATCTCTGCGTACTGGCGATCCTTCATCGGTCGAATCTGCGGGACGGCATCCACGGCTTGACTCCGCTACAGAAGCTGATTGAGGAAGGTCAGATCTCGGCGACCGAACATGTCGGTTCGGGACGACTTGCCGGTGAGACGAAAAGGATGTGTCCCTGCCAGCCAGCGGGGGAGAGCGACGTAGCCGAGGATTTCAAAGTTCTCTGGCGCCGACAGCAGTACGCCCAGTGTGATGTCGATCACCTGGCGTGCGTCCATCCGGAGTGGCCAGTACACACCGTCGCCGTGCGGGATGGGGACAGAGGGCTGGATGGAGAGCGTCAACCGCTGATCCAAGACCAGAAAGTCCGCATAACGCAAGACCTGCGGCACGTGCGCACAAATCTGCTTGTGAACCATCTCGCGCGCTTGTTCCCGCTCTTTGACGAACAACATCTGAAATGCGAAGTCCAACGATCCGAAGTGACGGCCAAACGTCGCCGGCCGGGGCAGTTCTTCATCAAGACGCAGCAGCGACGAACTCACGAGACCGCACTGTTCGTGAAGCTTTTGCAATTTCCGGAGCAAGGTGTCGGGAGCATATCGCTGCTTGCGCCTTTCCAGGATCTGCTGGGCCTGTTCGTAGTCTTCACTACGGACGATGCCCTCAAAAGCCTCCGGTGTGCGAATCCACTGTTCGGGAGGATTCCGATGGCGGGGGCTTTTGAGCTTCTGCGTGGACTGGTCATAGACCATCGTGCCCACATACTTCTCGTTGCGAAGACGGGCCAGTACCGACGCAGCACCCCAACGGGAACCGCCAGGAGAAGGAATTTCGTCGTGATTGAGGCCTTCCGCGATCCGAAACTCGGAATAGCCAAGCTTCACAAACTCATGGAAGATGCGTTGGATGGTCGCGACTTCCTCGGCTGGCCCCTCCACCAAGGTTACTCGCTGATTCTGAATCCCCTTCCGCTGGCCTCGCGCCAGCGTCTGGACGGGTTCACGGCGTTCGTCGAGAAGCAGGCGCCGAAGGCCATACGGCGGCGGGCCTCCCGCCCAATAACCCTGCTCGGCGATCTTGCGGCAACCGCGTTTGACTTTGTCGCTGAGTTCTCGGCTGTATTGCGCCGCGCGGAATCGCTCGAACTGAACGTAGACCGGGTAGAGGGGATCATCCTCGCGGGGTTTGCCGATCGTCGTGTAGATGACCTGCTTGCCGTGCTTCTTGCACTCCGCGCTGTATTGCGCGGAAAGGTCGATGTCCTGAAAGCGGCCCCAGCGACTGACATCCAGGCACAGGATGTATTCAAAATCCCGTCGCTGCTTGACCCAACGCCCCATCATCTCGCCGAAGGCCGGCCGCCCCTCGGCCGTCAGCCCCGACTTTCCGTGGTCGGAGAACTCCTGAATGATCTCCACGCCATTCTGCTCGGCCCATTGGCAGACTTGTTCCCGTTGAAGGGGAATCGAGTTTTCCTGCCGGTCTTGAGCCGAATGACGGTAGTAGGCCACGGCACGCTGCTTTTGCGCAGCGGGCGACGGAGAATCGGCGATTTCCCACCAAGATTTCATGCTGAACCACCGCTGAATACCACATCGGTCACACGTCCTTGCTCAACGAACTCCTGAATGATTTCTACGGCTTGCTGCTCAGTTCCTTGGCGGAATTGCTCCCGCTGCACCGGAATCGAGCTGTCCTGCTGGTCTTGAGCCGAATGGCGGTAGTACGCCACGGTACTGAAGTGCTTCGTCATTCTCGAACTGTGCCTCAGAAGTGTGGACTTCGATCCCCACCTGCTTGCAGAGGCCTTCTGCACAGGCACCGTCGCCCGCACGCTCGCATCGACCCAAGCGGGTAACGCCACAAACGAGAAGTGCAGAAAACCCGCAATTGCCGGATTGCACGTCGGCGATCATCTGCCTCAGCGATGGAAGATCGGCGACGTGACGTCCGCTCACCACGTCGTCGGCATAGGTCCGCACGATCTCGTAGCCGCGGGCTTGCGCGTACTCGCGAATCACGTCCTGCTGAATAGACGTCGAATTCTGCTGCTGCTCAGTCGACATCCGCACGTACTGGGCCGCACGGATGCGCTGAGGAATGTCGTGGCTCTTCATGGACGAATCCACAGCTGAAACCTCACACCGGTTGTATGTTCGCCGCCAGAATCCAACGCGGAGAATTGTCACACACGGCTGTGGGATTGCGCGGGGGATGGCTGTGGGATTTCTGTGGGAATTCCAATTACAGCCGGTTGAGGATGATCGCATAGTGATAGGCGACGTGACCGTCGATGGCGTCTGCTAAATCCGCCATCCCCGCGGCGCGCAGCACGGCCCGCAGTTCCTTCACGACACTTCGGACCGATGAGGGGTCGCGAACGGCGGTCCAGACTTCGGCGAACAACGTGTCATAGCTGATATATCGGTTCGGGCGCCGGAGCAGCCGTGCCAGCAGCTTGAATCTCAAATTGTTGCCGAGCTGACACCGCTTGCCCTGGTACTCAACCGACAGCGTTCCCACATCGAGCCTGGGATGATTCGCAGAGATCTCTGGAGATGGCGGTGATTCTGTTTCGATATCTGGATTCGAGATCAAGTCCAGCTCTGACTCAAGGATGGCGATCGATTCCTCGATAGTTGCCACCGACATGGAAAGGATGGCGATTTGCCGTTTGAGATTGTCACGGGCCTGTTGAAAACGGATCTCCAGCATTGGACGGCCTCGCAGAGTTGAAGAACGTGAGATGATCGTCGTTCTTCAACTCTGCGATGCGTTTCGCGATCGTGTCGGTTTCGTGATAAGGCATTCTGGCGAATTCGATGACTGTGCCGTCAGGCATCGCCCACGAACCGATTCCACGCCGCCTGCAATTCCCTGCGGAACTGACTGATCCGCGCCGGGCACACCCGGAACCGTTTGGCGGCCCGCTGCGTGGTCTCGCCTGCGGACAAGATCTCGGCGATTCGCCGGCGGCGGCGATCGAGCGTGGTGAGAAAGGCCGAATAGTCGATGCGGCTGGCCGCGAGCTCGGCCGGGGTCACGCTGGCGTCTTCGACGAGAATCTCCTCCCAGGCGCTCGTCTCGCAGTCTTTCTGGCACAGCGACTCGACTTGGACGGACTTGCGGCACTGGCAGTAGGGCGAAGTGACGTCCTTGATGTTGAGCCGCTGACCGACGCGGCGCCCAGCGCGGTACTGCCGAATGGCGTACCGCGCCAGAGTGAGCGGGCCCGCCACCGCTGTGCGACCCTGTTCGGCGAGGCGGGCGAAGGATTGGCAGGCATTGCAGACGACTTCCTGGATGACTTCATCGCGTGCCTCCGCGGGAAGTTTGCGGAAGGAAAAGCGGGCATAACGACGAATCTGGGCCAGCATTCCCAGAAACTCTTCTTGCCATGTCGGACCGGCGGTGCGAGGAGGACCGGCAGGAGTGCGCGCTGGGGACAACGAAGCCGTAGGGATCATCTTAGAGGACTCCTCATGAAGAGACCGCCCCGATGCGGGGCGGTCGTGTTCAAGAACACGAAACCGCTCCCGCAAGTGCGAGAGCACAAATTCAGGCAGCACGCTTTGCCGGGTATGTCGCGGCGATGTCGGCGACCCGCGTGGCAGCAGGGATCGAGTCAATCAGAGACTCGCCGGCGCTTGGCCCTACGGGAGTCATGAGGGGGGGCCGCACGATGTTGCTGGCGGTCGATCCAGCAGCGGGCCAGGAGCTGGGCGAGGCATTCCAGGAAGCGCTGCAATTTCGGATCGCGCTTCGAGTCGGAAGGGGGCGAGTCGGAATTCATAGAACCGTTCCTTCAACGTGAGGGTGATATCGCGCGGTACGCAAAAAAAGCAGGGCGCCCCTTGCGGGACGCCCTGCGGGCACGACGTTTCCTACTTGAGCAGAACGAGTCTGGCCGGAGAGGGCTCAGGCAGACTCCGCCTTGAGCTTTGCCAACTGGCGCTGGACCGTTTGGCGGCTGCAACCGGCAATCTTCGCGATCTCGTGGGCGGGCCGATCTTCGGCTGCCAGCCGCGCAATGGCCTCGAAGGTCGACCGAGGCAGCCGGGTGCTCCGGCCACGTTCAGGCCTGCGGCCGGCAACGATCGCTTCCTGTACCGCGTCCGGTCGAAGCCAGTCGTAGGCGCGTTGGGCCACACGCTTAGAGATCTCGAGCCGGCGGGCAATCTCCGAGAACGAAAGCTGCTCCTCGTCCCGCAGACGAACCACTTCTGGAGCGACCGCCATATACTGGCAACGTTTATTGCCAATGCCCGGCTGCTTGGTTTTCCGGCGCTTGGGTTGCGGCCGTTCGCCCGTCTCCGCGAACACCAAGGCCTCTTTCACCTGATGCCACTGCAGCTTGTAGCTGGCCGCGATGGCATTGGTGGATGCGCCCCCGTCCGCCAGTTGCTTGAACACCGGCGCCAGCCGCTCGTAACGGGGAATCTCGTCAATGACCACCTCCACCGTGGGCGGGACGTGAGTCAAGACCGACGCCGCGAACCGCCCACAATCCGTCGGACAGAC